>JANPAV010000037.1:0-18334 GCA_031430115.1 Armatimonadota bacterium
TGACAATTCCCAGTGTAAAAGTCCGCTCCGAACTCCTTCAAGTTCAACGGTATCTGCCCCGGGCAATGGGCTCCATCAACAATGGTGATGATGCCTCGCTCCTTCGCCCGACGACACAATTCTTCTGCCGGAAACACGATCCCTGAAGGCGAAGTGATATGGCTAATAAACAGAATTTTGGTTCGGTCAGTGACTCTGCTCCAAATTGCTTCTGCCACTTGCTCCAGAGATTCGATCGGGCTTGGAATGGGAGCAATGACATACACCGCTCCTGTCTTTGCACAAATCTTGTTCCATGCTCGAGTACAAGCGCCATACTCATGCTCATTCGACAGGATCTCATCTCCAGGGTTTAACTTCAACGAGTGGGCAACCGTATTGACTCCCATCGTTGCGTTGAAGACCGGCACTAAGCAATCCTCTTCAGATCCAACATAAGCCTCTAGAGCCCTTCTTGCGGTTTGGAGAGCCGGCCAAAGCTCCTTGATGAAGAACCGAACTGGTTGCCGTTCTAACTGAAGCTGCCAAGCCTGATATGCCTCAAATACTGACTTTGGACATGCACCAAAGGAGCCATGGTTGAGGAAGACAACGTCTTTTTCGAGGAGAAAGTGATCCCGAAGGTTTCCGGACATGAACACTATTGTATCCGGCAAAAAAATGAGCGCGGCAAAGGAAGTCTCCTGCACGCGCCCTAAATGGTCTCACGACCCCCGAATATCTCGAGGGACGGTACATTTTCCGATGAAAGAGCAATGTATTGCTACCGCATTTTTACTAGGAATTGTCTCTGGTCTATGTTCGAGATGTAAATGGCATATTCCAACCGAGCAAGTTGTGGTAACCCAATCCGAAGTCGCTGGAATTGCTTACGGAGGCATGGAGCCCAAGTGAGAACCCAGCTTTTATAACGTATTTCGTTCCAATGTCATAAAGAAGTCCGCTGGACGGAAACCGACTAACTTGCGTGATTCCCTCGTAATACATCCCGAGACCAAAATAAACGCTTTGCTCCTTAGTTCCAGGGAAATACAGCAAATCGGAGCCTACTCCTGGGTTAGTATGTAAGCCGCCAAATACGAGGGTGTCTCTTGGTGGAAATCCACTGCTGAGGCGATTCCGGTCAAGATCAATGTTGTTGTAGACCCCAATTTGGATTCCGAAACTGTTCACTCTTTTGCCATAAAAGCCCGTCACTCGGCTCCGGTTTCCAAGTCCAATTCCAAAAATATCAGTCGATTGAACATTTTCTTGAGCTATCACCGTGTTGAAGGTCATAATCCCGGCACAAAGCCATGCAAATGAGAGTGAATTCATGTGGAATCAGTGTAAAAGGAAGTGACTTTGAACCTGACGTGAAGATTTGTTAGGGAAAATCAAAAAAAGATTCACATTTCTAAGAATTCTTTGTATAATCGTTGATACACCGATATACCAAGGCAATTGGAAGCTCTCATTCGGATCGCTTGAAGAGCAATCCAAAAATGATATATCGGTAAACCAAAGGCGGTTTAAAAATTATGGCAGTTACAATGCGCGATGTTGCGGCAAGAGCTGGGGTTACCCCTACTGTCGTTTCGCGTGTCCTCCACAACAAAGCTTCAACCGTGCGGGTCAGCGCTGCTACTGCCGAGCGAGTACGAAGTATTGCTAAGGAAATGAAGTATCGAGTGAATGTAACCGCTCGAAATTTCCGCGATCAGCAGACTTTGATGATTGGCATTCTTCACGGGGTGGGGTTTGAGCGGCAAAGGCTTTCCGAAGGTAGTCGATACTTTGCATGCCTAGTTGATGGAATTATTGATCGGGCTTTCCACTACGGTTTCAGCGTTACGTTTTGCCCTGCGTTGATGGGGGATAACCCTGGCCAAGCCGTTTCCGACGGACGCTTCGATGGACTGATTTGGTACAGTACGGACCTTACTGGACGAAATACCGAATTAATTCAAAATTGCATTTCGCCGCTCGTGGTTATCCACGCTTCAGAAAATGACTTTGATGGCAAGGTTTCTTCGGTTATCTGCGATAACTACGGAGGGCTTTCTCTCGCAATTGACCACTTAGCAGAATTGGGTCACGAGAACATTGGCTTCGTTCTGGAACAGCGTGAAACCTTCTCTGAAGCACTTGAGCGAGCAAAGATTTTTGAGCAGATCCTGAAAGAGAGAGGGCTTCCATTTTCAGAGGGAAGCATCATTTATGCACAAGTTGACCTCAGTGGTCTGCGTAACCAACTCCGAGAGACGAATTGCACTGCAGTTATTGCTTCTAGTGAAACATTGGCGTCTGATGTACTCAAAGTAGCGGCAGAAGCCGGCGTTATGGTTCCAGATGAATTGTCGGTAGTCGGCATTGACTCGACAGAATATTGCGAAGGCTTAACCCCGAAGTTAACTTCGATTAGCCAGCCGTTGAAGCGAATTGGCTCGGCAGCAGTGGATTTGCTGATCGCACAAATAAACGATTTACCAGTTGAAAATAAACATCTCGTCATCCCCTGTGGATTTGATATTCGTCAATCCACCTCGTCATTTAGGAATATAAAGAAATAATCATGAAACGCAGAGGTTTCACTCTCATCGAACTATTGGTCGTCATCGCGATCATCGCAATTCTTGCGGCGATCCTTTTCCCTGTTTTTGCCCAAGCAAAGCAAGCTGCTAAAAAGGCTGCTGACATTAGCAACCAAAAGCAACTAGCACTCGGACACATCATGTATGCATCAGATAACGATGACTACTATTGCCGAAACCTGTACATCGAAACAACCAACACTGGCGCATGGAAGTCAGACGTAAACTGGGCAAAGGCAATCTTGCCTTACCTCAAGAACGGTACTGCAAGCCAATATGATGTCGTTGGCGGTATTTTCCAAACGCCAGGAACGCCATACGACAGAGGTTATGCTGTTCACGATCAAATCATGCCTTCTTGCGTTATGGATTGGAACGCTCGAGTCTGCACAGCTGCCGGCAATGGTTCCGTGTCGCAAACTCAGATAAATAACCTTACGTTCAAGTTGATCACCACAACAACTGGTGTTAACCCAACATGGGGAACTGCCGGTGCACCTGGTAGCAACATGGACTCATCGTGGTGGTGGTGGGGCGGAGAAGCCAATCATTACGACCCAGGCACAAAGACATGTACAGTTAACTCTTGGCCACCAGCTGTTTTTGGTAATGATGCAGGCTTCCGCTGCTACAACAAGGATAACACGGCTTGGCCAAACTGGGCAATGCCTCGATTCCGATTCGCAGAGGGCGCAAACGTAGGCTATGCCGACGGACATGCCCACTTCCAAAGAGCTGAGACATTTAACTGGTGCACCATGATGTACGTTGATGGTCTTTACCCAGGAGACGCTTGGACATTTGATCCTGGTCAATTCTGCGCTCAATTCTCGGGACTTAAATAAATAGGATGAGGATTGTTCTAACCTTGGCAATTGTTCTTGCGATGGTTGGCTGTGGTTCTGGGGGTGGAGACACCCCCGGGCCAACAGACCCAACCGGTGTTGCAATGTCAAACACTGCTGCCGAAGATGCGATAAACAATGCACCTCCGGAACGCAGGGAACAGATTCGTGCGATGCGCGAGAAATCGATGAATGAGGCTGGAGCTCCTCCAGGACAAAAGAAGTAATCAAATGCGTGTGAAATCACGATTTGATTGCATCTTTGCAAGTGCCGTGGCAACTCAATTTTTATTGGGTTGCCAACCTGGCGAGAAACAGGAAGAATTGTCTGCTTTGCCCGCAGTGTCGGTACCTGCGGAATTGAAGCATCCCGCCGAGTTAGTTGGGAATTGGCATGAGGCCAAAGGAAAGCAAACCGTCCAGCTTAATGCTGATGGTACCGGTGAATTTACGTCAAAAATCACGCTAGGTGCGGACGTAACAAAAGGAGATCCCCAAAGCTTTGATCAGAAGACTTCCACAAAGTGGGGCGTGAAAGACAAAACGTTCTATTTTACGGAGATTAAGGGTTCTGGTCCCCTGAAATACGATTGGGTAATGTCCGGCGGAAAGTTTAAATTGTCCAACAGTGGGTCAAAGCTTTCTTACTCTCGGGTTTCCGACAAACCAAAAAAGTAAGGTGGTTAGCCTATCGAGAATCACCTTACTTTTACCTTTACTTGAGTGAATCGGCAACGGCCGTGGATTCCCACGGAAACGCAGAATTGCCAAAGTGACCATTTTTCGCCGTTGGTAAGTAGCTCGTGCTAAGAAGGTTCAATTCCTTAATAATCCCTGCTGGCGAGAGGTCAAAATTATCCTTCACGCGTGCTACTATCATGTCTGGATCAATGGTCTCAGTCCCAAATGTTTCGACATTGATTGCAACAGGCTGAGCTACACCGATAGCGTATGCTAGTTGAACAACGCAACGACCTGCCAACCCGGCAGTGACAATGTTCTTGGCAAGGTATCGAGCAACGTACGCAGCAGATCGGTCTACCTTAGTAGGATCTTTACCGCTAAATGCGCCACCGCCGTGAGGTGCCATGCCACCGTAGGTATCAACAATGATCTTTCGTCCAGTGAGACCAGTGTCTCCAGCCGGACCGCCAGTCACAAATCGTCCGGTTGGATTGATGTGATATGTGATGTCGGAGTTGCAAAATTCACTATACTCAGCAAGTACTGGCTCAATGATGTGGTCCATCACGCGGCGGCGAATCTCTTCTTGGGGAATCTGTTTGCCATCGGGACCAAAATCATCGTGCTGATGGGAAACGACAACGGTGTCAATCGTCTTTGGAACCCCATTGTTGTCATAAATAACCGAAACCTGGCCTTTTGCATCGGGGCGAAGTCCGATGTTAGGAATTTCATTTCTTGCTTCAACTGCCTTTTTCATGATCGCATGGGCAATTGCAATCGGCAACGGCATCAAATTCTTGGTCTCTTTGGTGGCATATCCAAACATCATGCCCTGGTCGCCTGCGCCACCGGAATCAACTCCCATCGCGATATCGTTCGATTGACCCTGAATGGCGACCAATACTCCGCAACTGTCGCCGTCAAACCCGACCGCTGTATTTGTGTAACCGATCGACTTAATTGTCTCGCGGACAACGTCTTGAACGTTGACGTAGGCATTCGTGGTGACTTCACCCGAGACAACGGCAACGCCGTGGGCAAGCATGGTTTCAACCGCAACTCTGGACCTTGGGTCTTGCTTCAGGAATTCATCCAGAAGAGCGTCCGAGATTTGGTCAGCGACTTTGTCCGGGTGTCCTATGCTAACGCTCTCGGAAGTATAAATTTTCATCGTTTCAACCTAAAATGGTACCAGATTCTCAAGGGTCGTCTTGATTTGGTTGGGTGTACTTGAGGTTAAGAACTCTGAAATTCGCACTTATTACTGCGATACAATAGGACCATGCGTTGCTTTTTAGGCTTATCAATCCTTTTCGTCGGGGCATCCCTGGCCCATGCCGATCTTCTCTCCTATCACTTCGACACCAACAACGAGGGATGGCGGCGCGGTGATCTTAACATTTCAACATTGACAATGAATGACGTTGGCGCGGCAACCTGGAACTCGGGTGGCTATATTGATGCCCCAGACTTCGCCAATTGGTCATTTCACCTCAGCCCCGTTATCGCAGCCGATATGTCTTCGGCAGCACGGATTGAATTTGATTATTCATCGCGAGAATCAGATGGCCCGTATCCATTTGTGATTTTCTCATCAGGCGTCGGCGCAACCTATCAAACAACCGCTGTTCCGGGCGACGATCAATTCCACCACTACTCTTATAGTTTCACGCCGGGAACGTGGCAGTACAGCGACGGCGTGAATTTTCGATTAGCTACTGCAGCCGATATTTCGTTTACATTGACAAACCTTCAACGGTTTGGAATTAACGCGGATCAACAGTCTGGTCCGGAATACACAAGACTCGACAATGTAGTTTTGGTGCCCGAACCAGCAACCGTTGCCGCCCTCACAATTGGTTTGCTCACCCTGTCTCGACGACGAAGAACACGGTAGCACCAACTATCGACTTGGGTCTGGTTAATGGAGCCTGGTATTTCATTCGCAGACTTTTGAATGATATCAAGGCACATTTAAGTTGATAAGCTACAAATGCCCTTGGACTGGGTAAAACACCGAAACTATCCCTCGAGGCTAAAAGCTGACAGCTAATTTATGCTGGTTTCCACTGATACAGTGTCTCAGCGGTTTTTTCTCTTTTGTCCATACCGTCGGATTCTCGAATAACAGCGCAGCCACGCTTCTCAAGAAATTTCTTTGATTTATCGTTTTGGGTGTAGACCCATACATCGAAGCCGCTTGGCAACGCAGTTTTTACTCGATCGAGCATAGTGGTTCCGTAACCCTTGCCTTGATGCTCGGGTACCACATATAGGTGGTCCAACTTGTCGTTGAGTCGGGAGGAGAATCCAACAATTTCTCCGTCAAATTCGGCGATTTCTACTTCAGAAATGGGGATTAGCGTGCTTTTCATCCATTTTGCTATGGTGTCATTAGAGTCAACTGATGGCAACCAAGGCATAGATTCTGCTCGCGCCGCAACGAATACTTCAACGAGTCTTGACGAGTCGCGCATGGTAGCTCTTCTTATAGTCATTTAATTCACTGGAACGCCTCATGATGGCTGAGTTTGGGTTCAAATTGCTTGCAAAGACACTAAAGGGTCAATTTGCAACCCAATTCCTTGTATAATTCGGAGTGTCGTTGACGCGGCAATTTTTACCGGAGGTCTCAATAAGTAATGTCTGTATCCAACCCATCTTCACGCCTGAGCTCCTCCCCGTTCTTAAACTGATCGATTCGGAGCACTTCTCCGTCCCCCGAAGGTCCCAATTACTTCGAACGATTTGAAACTCCAAAAAGAACAGTGAAAGATTTAATTTCTCCAAAACTCAGCAACAAACTTGCTCACCTTGACCCCGAGCAACTCAACAACTTAATTCAGCGGGCAAAGAAGCTTAAAAAGCGTTCTGGAAACCGTGAAGACACTTTCGATCAATGGATCGAACGGGCTCTACGCAGAGAGGAACGAGCCCTTGAAGGTGCGACTGACAAGCAAGATGGTGTCGTAACGAGTGCATTTGCATCCGAAATTAACGTGGAAACCGACACCGGAATGTGTCGCGCCAATCGAATGAACCACAACTTAGTTGTAGGCGACGAAGTCACCGTTGGGATGATCGGCGATCAATGTTGTGTCATCTCTGTGCAGCCGCGCAAAACAAAGCTTAGTCGCCCTGACGTTCACGACGGCAACATCGAAAAGCTCATCGTCGCCAACGTTGATAGTGTCTTGATCGTAGTCTCGGTGGTGAGCCCGCCCTTGCACCCTCGTCTTATCGATCGCTATTTGATCGCGATTCAGAATGGCGGTGCGAAACCGCTGATCTGCGTCAACAAAATAGATCTCCTCGAAGACAAGACCGAGTTGGATGTATTGGAGCCGTATCGCAAGATTGGAATACCAGTCATTCAGTGTTCAACCCGGGACTCGTTGGGAATTGAGGAACTCCGAAAGCTTTTGCAAGGACAAAAAGTGGTGTTTGTTGGTCACTCGGGGGTTGGCAAGTCTTCGCTCATCAACGCGTTTGCGCCTGAACTCAATTTGATGACCGGTGGAGTCAGCGAGGGCTATGGCCGTGGAACTCATACAACCACCGTAAGCTCTCTTCATCGTCTGCCTCACGAAACAACATTGGTCGATACGCCTGGGATTCGATCGTTTGGTCTCTGGTCGGTTACTCAAAACGAGATTGAACGATCCTTCCCAGAGTTTGCCACTTTGGAATGTAAGTTCAATGACTGCACCCACACCAAAGAGCCGGGCTGCGGAGTTCTTGCCGCGGTTGCCAGTGGGGCAGTTTCAGGTGATCGGTACAGTACGTTCCTTCGATTGCGAGACGAGTTGACCTAGACGGTCAACTCACCGCTAAGCACCGTGATGCCTTTGCCCAATAGGAGAACTCGATCGCCGAGTACATGAACTCCAACCTCGCCGCCTCGTGGTGAGGCTTGGAAGCCACGGAGATGTGCCCGGCCAATTCTCTCGGCCCAAAATGGACCAAGGGCGCAATGGGCTGATCCAGTAACTGAATCCTCGGGGACTCCGCTACCTGGGGCAAAGAATCGAGAAATGAAGTCGTATTCCGATGACGCGGCGGTAATGATCACTCCTCGCACTGGGAGCTTGGCTAGTTCGGTGTGGTTCGGAATCGCATTTCGAACAGCATCTTCGTCGGTTGTGAGGACTAAATAGTCCATGCCATTCATTCCGACCCACTCCACCGGAACTCCGAGCGCACCGGCAAGTCCAGTCGGTGTGAGAGCTTCACTTACTACTTTAGCGGGAAAATCCATTTGAATCATTCCGTCTATTTTGTGGCAAATTAGTTCGCCCGACTTCTCGGTGTGAAAGACAATCGAGTCAGATTCAGGGTGACGTCCCATTGACCAAAGGATGTGAGCAGATGCCAATGTCGCATGACCACACAATGCGACTTCCACTGTTGGGGTGAACCACCGAATGCTGTAGCCGAAGTCAAGTGGAACGACAAACGCGGTTTCAGCGTGCTTCATCTCTGCTGCGACTGACATCATCCACTTTTCGTCGGCTAGCGCATCAAGCAAGCAAACCCCGGCAGGATTCCCGGTGAACGGTTTGCTTGCAAATGCATCAACGACGTAGATAGGATGAGTCATAAGAGAAGGCTACCATAGCCTCCTGCACCTTCACTCCGATTTCGATGTGTCGGAGTTTCTCGCAGCTCTTGGTACCGCGATCGCGAAATAGATCCAGCAGAAAGGAAAGGATAACAATGTTGAACCGGGCAGCCATAGGAAGGCATAGAAGGCCCAGATAGGCTTGATCCAGACGCTGATCGACACTGCAAGTAATGTAAGTGCCCAGTTAGTCGCTAATATGATCCAGAACCATTTGAAGTAACGTTGGAAAAATATCCCGCCGGGTGTTGTTTGAGGGGCAGGAGGCTGCAAAGATGCACCTCTTGCTCGCTTGAACAAAAAGAGGCTCAAAGCTAATGCGATCGAACACACAAAAAACTGGACGATGATCAGCATAACAGTTTGTACGGCAAGCCGATCAAGCGAGTTGCGACAAAAAAAAAAGCTAAAGACCAGCTTCGCGTCGCAGATCGTCGATGTCGATGACCATTCCTGTTTGGGCGGAACGTCTCACCGCTTCCATCAGCAGAACCACATCAATACCTTCTTCCAATTCGGGTGACGCCATACCGCCTTCCAAAAGTGCCTTGGCGAAGGCATCTGCATAGCGAGCGAACTCGCCGTAGTGCATGCCGTGAACTTCGTTATTGAAGAAATATCCCCGCTTTTCGTAGAGCCAATCCTCGGTGACCTCGGCTCCGTCTGCTCCAGTTCGCTTGAGTTTCATATCGTGATATTGAGCAAGGCTGGACCCTCTCGAACCGTAAAGCATGAGTTCAATGGCGTTTCTCGCGCTTGGAAGTTCGACTAAACCGTAATGCCCTAGAGCGCGACCGGAGCGACCATCCTCAGACTCAACTTGAACGGAATAGATGTCTGGCCCCGTAATGCCAACTTCACGCCCAAGTTTTGATTTAGTTCCAATTGCTTGAACCCGTTTGATTGGTCCCAGATACCAGCGGAGAAGATCGAGTGGGTGGCTCATTCCGAGGAATGCCCAATCGGTCTCTGCAATCGACCACGGGCTTTTGTCATAGAACCAATCCATGCGGTGACAGTATTGGGCGTCTACGAATTCGATTTCGCCAAACTCTCCCGCTTCAGTTCGTAAGCGCTGCTGAAGGAACGGCTCGAAGAAGCGAGTGCTCTGCCCGACCATCAGTCGCTTGCTGGTTGCCTTGCTTGACTTGACGATATCGCTCAATTGTTTAAGATTTGAGACGAGAGGTTTGGTGCAGATGACATGCTTACCGGCTTCGAAGGCCCGAATGATCAGTTCAGCGTGAGTCGCATCGGGAGTATAGATGGCGACGATGTCGATTTCGGGATTTGCCAGGAACTCTTCCAAAGAATCGGGATAGAAGAGCCCTGGGACAACATCGGCTGCTGTATGTCGTTTCGGCGCATCAGGATCAAATCCGCCAATGGCCTGGCAAAACTGGCATCGACCTTCTTCACCGAGAGACAAAAGTCGCCCTTGACTCACCGAGTCGGGGATTGAATAGGTGAGGGCCTTCAGGAGGCTTTTACCCTCATGAAGACCCAGGATTCCAATTCCAAGCCGTTTGCTCACCGCTTCATCATACGTCGAATTGTGAGTAACTTGTGGACACTGGTGGTACTGTTTGTCTCTTTCTCCACTCCTGTGCTTCCTGCCGGGCTAGTTGCTGCCCACGCACCTTTGCAAACACCCCCAGATTCAAAAAGTGCATTCCTCCCAGCACGAGCACTACGACTCCGATCTTGGTTGATAAGAACTCAACCGCGACTTGAGCTGTGTTGACGATTTCGCCAGACTTCAAGAAAAAGGCGATGAAACCCAAGTTGATAAGATAGAACCCAACGACGAGTAAGTGATTAACCGAATCTGCAATTCCTTCATTACCGGCAAATACGTCAACCAGAAATATTCGCCCATGCTTGAACAATGTTCTGGCCACCCAGACGGTGAGTGCGATGCTAATCGCAAGGTAGGCGAAGTATGTTGGTACGATCATTTTTTCCTCTGAACACTAAAAGTGAACGTGTTCATTTATATACTAGCCCAATAAATTGCAAATCTTTACAAGAAAGTGAACACGTTCACTTTCCTTGTCAGTACAATCTATGACATGACCCCCAAAACTCCTTCTCCAAAGTCGGTCGAGACTCGAAAGAAGATCGTTGATTCCGCTCTTGCGCTCTTTGGAAGGAAGGGCTATGACAAGGCAACCATGCGAGATATTGCTGCAGAGGCAAATGTGTCACTGGGATTGACGTACCGTTACTTCTCACAAAAAGAAGAATTGGTCTTGGAACTCTATGAGTTGCTCACCCAAAACGCTGCTGATGCGGTCGGTGAGCTTCCGAAAGATACGCTGGCGAAGCGCTATCCTGAGGCGCTTTCATTGTGTTTGGAATCCTTGGCACCGCATCGCGGATTGTTGGGTGCTCTCTTCTCTGCGGGGCTTTCGATTACGTCACCGGTTTCCGTTTTGGGAGAGGAAACTTCGGACGTTCGATCGAAGATGTGGACAACCTATAATCGTCTTTTGAAGGGTTGCACCGATGCACCGAAAGGAAAGCAAGTTGATCAGATCACAACGCTGATGTACGCGGGACACCTGCTCACCGTATTATTCTGGATTCAGGATAGGAGTGAAAATCAGCTCTTCACCAAAAAGCTATTGGCGTTCAGTGAAAAAGGGATTCGGTTGGCCAGACCGTTTCTGAGGGTTCGGATCGTTACGAACTTGCTTACCGAATTTTGCGAAATCGTTCACCCGTTCTTTGGGAATCCAAGCTCGAAAGCAAGCTGATGGATCATGGTCGTTCAACTTTCGTTGCGATCCCGTATATTGCATTCGCACTAACCCAGCCGTTAATGCCGCCTTTATTGTTCCCAATTTGAAATCGCGGGCCATCGATTGCCTTGATTAGGTGCAGGTAGTCATGTCCCTTACAGCGTACTAAGACAATGTCTCCGACCTTGAGAGTTGAAGTTTCGCATGGGGAAAGAGAGACCAAGTCGCCATCGTTAACCTTGCCGGTCATCGAATGCCCACGGGGCTTGATCTGCACATCTTTTCCTTCGCCCAATGCGATCTTAGCGAAGTTCGCCCAGCTCAATTTTGCCTCCATGGACATCCGACGGAGCCGAGATCGGTGCCCGCTGGGAATTCCAGCCCAAACTCAGCCCGGAGAATCTCGAAAAGTTGCTCGTTACTTAATATCTCTATTTTGCGAAGGACTTCGGTATCTCGGCGATGGATGAAGGTTCCGTTCAGAAGTCCGAATCTCTCGCCATTCGGACGTGCCAGACTTGACATCATGTTTTGACTGAACTTAGCGTTTGGGCTGGTACTCGTCCACCAATTCGAAACTTCCCGATCGATCATCGGCATCTGTTCACCCGTAAATTCATAGGTGTCCTTCCATTCATCACCCACCAAAGTCTCATGAAAGTAGACTCCGTTTTCTAAGGTGATCCTTCTTGGTTCATGAATGGTTTCTTGAACGATATTGAGTTCAAAGAGAATTGGTGATGACAAAGACATACTGCCAACCCCTGAATCAACGATCCAAGTTTTGTCGTCAAGATCAACCATCACAAAAAGATGAGTCCTTGGTGGAAGCTCGCTGCGCGGGCGATCAATTCTGACCCGTCCGGCATGTGGCCTTGCCTGGAAGCCAATCTGAAGTAGAACACCTAAGAGTAGGCTGTTTTGCTCAAAACAGTAACCACCCCGCCCTTGGTTGACCAATTTGTCCTCCAACGAAGCCAAGTCAATGTTCACCGAAAGTCCGCGAAGTATTTCGAGGTTTTCAAATGGAATATTCGTCGTCTGCCCGTATTGGATTGCGGCAAGAGTCGCAAAGTCAGGCTTGAATTCACCCGAAAACCCAATCCGTTCGGCATATCGGGCAAGGTCAATCTCGTGAGACATTGGGAAAAGTCTACCGAAACACCACTTGACATATTTTTCTAAATAAGTAAAATAGTAGACGTATGACCACATCCAGTATTTTGACTTCAGATCTACTGGAACGATTTGGGTTCAAAGAGTTTCGAGCAGGCCAGGAGACGGTAATCGAGATCCTGTTGTCCACCGGCCGAGCTCTTGCGGTGTTTCCTACCGGAGCGGGCAAATCCCTTTGCTACCAACTTCCTGCGCTGAAAATCGAAGGATTAACACTGGTAGTGAGCCCTTTAATTGCCTTGATGAAGGATCAAATCGACTTCTTGAAGAGCCATGGAATCCCGGCGGCTAGAATCGATTCATCGTTAACTCAAGACGAGTTATTGGCTATTAACCAACAAATTGAGAGTGATGAGGTGAAGTTGCTTTATGTCGCCCCTGAAAGGTTTAACAATGAACGATTTTTGGCTCAAATGAAACGAACCAAAATCGGTTTGTTCGCAGTTGACGAAGCCCACTGTATCTCGGAATGGGGGCACAACTTCCGTCCAGATTATCTGAAATTGGCAGAAACGGCGAATGAACTTGGGGTTGAAAGAGTGCTTGCATTGACTGCTACGGCAACCCCAACGGTTGTCAACGACATTTGCAGTGCCTTCAATATTCCAACTTCCGATGCCACCGTAACTGGATTCTATCGACCAAACCTAACCATGCTTTTGACTCCATGTCGAGCCGAGAACCGGCGCGAAAAGCTGTTGAGCATGCTTCAAGATCGACCAGTTGGTTCGACGATAATTTATGTGACGTTACAGAAGACCGCCGAAACGGTTGCCGACTGGCTCTCTGGGCAGGGTGTCAGGGCAAAGGCATACCATGCGGGTCTTGCGCCAGAAGATCGAACAGCGGTTCAGGACTGGTGGATGGGTAGGGTCGATGGGGTTGTGGTTGCAACGATCGCTTTTGGAATGGGAATCGACAAATCCGATGTTCGTTACGTTTATCATTGGAACCTCCCGAAAAGCCTGGAGTCTTTTAGTCAGGAGATTGGACGTGCTGGGCGAGATGACCTGCCGTCAATTGTCGAAGTTCTCGCAAGTGAAGCTGATCTTCCGGTTTTGGAGAACTTTATTTTCGGAGATACACCAGACCGTTCATCGTTGCATTCACTTGTCTCGGAACTATTGAACAACTCAGAGGTTTTTGATGTTTCGACCTACGACCTTTCGGGAAAGCATGATCTTCGGCAATTAGTGCTGAGAACTGCCCTTACTTATCTTGAGCTTGATGTCGCAATCAAAAAGGGAACACCATTTTATGCCGAGTACGAGTTCAAGCCGACGAAGACCCTGAATGATGTCTTTGCTGCATTTGAAGGATCACCCGGAGTGTTTGTCAAAGATATTGTACAACTGGCAAAGAAAGGAAGGATTTGGATCAATGTTGACCCCGAAAAAACGGCTGAATCGTTGGGAGTCGAACGAAGGAGAGTGGTGAAGGCGCTCGAGGTCTTGCAAGAAAAGGGATTGATTGAGTTGAGGGCAACGGGAGTAAGAGATCGTTACACCCGATTGATGGATGCCAATGAAACCAGCCGACTCGTAGCAAACTTGGTTGAAAAATTTGAGCGCCGAGAACGAGATGAGATTGATCGTCTGCAAATGGTGGTTGATTTGGTTGAACAGCCAACATGTCAGGTTAACGCCTTAGTCGGTTATTTTGGGGAGTTTCGCGATGATCCGTGCGGGCATTGTAGTTTCTGCTTAACAAGTAAGGTTAACAAGATTGCCTCGGACGAAGCTTTACCTGGGATCGAAACTGTGGTCACTACGAATCAAATAAAGGATCTTCAGAAACGAAATCCGCAACTATTCGATTCGGCTCGGCCGATCTCAAGATTTCTGTGCGGTCTCTCGGGTCCGGCTTTTACCAAAGCTGGGCTCGGTCGGGATCCTCTGTTCGGAATTCTCACCAACTTTCGCTTTGAAATGGTTGAGAAGCACGTTAAGTTGAACTTAGAATAGGCAAAAGATGCGAACGCAAAGTGTGTTCTTCACAAATTGGTCACAATAATTGTTGGATGATAGAAACTGGCTCACCGAAGCGCCAACACTTTCTGAACTATGATATGCATACTTTAGTGCCTCAACCAACATCCAACCATCTCGATTCGGTTAAAGCGATCATCATTACGAATTTCCCGGAGACCCTGCGGAGCACTGTTCTTTTGGATTTCCATCAAGGTCAGAATTGGCTTGATTCCACCTTGTGTCCGGGTATATCAAGTGCCAAATCCAAAGAAGTATTGGAAGGCGAAATCATTTTGGCAGGTCTGCCAAAACCACCAAATCATGTCTATGAAGCGATGAGCCTTAGTGAAGTCGGATGCACGTATGCTCACCTCAAGGCCCTAACAATTGCCGCGAAAAACGATCGTCCAACCTTAATTCTTGAAGATGATGCAGAATTTGAACCTGAAAAGCTAAGGCAAGTTTTAGGAAACCTGGATAATCTTCAGGATAGTTCAATCGTCAAGCTGGAAGGAGACGATAAGCCAGGCCGAAGGATTGTTTTTGGGTCTGGTTTAACCAATAGGAACTTCATGATTTCACTGAGACCGTCTAGAGGCAGCGCCGCATATCTCGTAACTCCAGTTTCGGCAGCTCGCTTAATTGAAACTGCTTACAATTACCATTTGCCATATGATGTGTTTCTGAATGATTCGAATTGGCATGGCTGCTTTCTTATGGATGCAGTACCGTTTCCAATTCGGCAAGCTGGTCAGACGTCTTCAACCATTACCCGTGGGGTAAGAAAGCGAGGTGTGACCAGCCGAATCGCTCGTCAAAGCGAAAAATTCCGTTGCCGGCTACGAAGAATCGCTGCACTACTACGTTGGGCTCGGAAGGCAAAGTTCACCCAAGTGCGATTTGCCAAATTCTATGACAAGATTTGAGAATTTCAGTTCTTATAATTGCTTGGTGGATTTATGCGTTTGCGATTGTTAAGGGTTGGTAAACTCAGCCCACCCCATGTCCACCGGTCAGTCCATTGTCAAAGTTTTCGCCACAACTGGTTCAGCGGAATTGGGATCCCAAGTCGAAACAGAAATTCGAAAACGCATTTCAAAGAAGAGAGAAGAATATGTGGTGAAACACGGCGGGCATACCGTGAGCCATTTCTCAAATGAGAACATAGAAGTTCAGATTGACAATGTCCGGGACCTTATTGCCCTGGTCATTCATACTCAAAACCCGCCGGTTAACGATGGAGTAATCGAGCTTTTTGCGATGTTGGACGCGATCAACAATGCCCATCCTCGAAAGACAGTTGTCGTTTTTCCTTACATGCCGTACAGCCGATCAGACCGAAAAAATAAGCCAAGAATTTCGGTCATGGGTCAGCGGCTGCCAGAGATTCTCAACAAGGTTATGCGCGTTCAAAGGGTTATGCTTTTAGAACCCCACAACGGACACATTAAGCAGTATTTCACTCCCACGGCCGATGAAGTGCCAGTTGTTCCACTTTTGGTTAGGCACATTCGCGAAGTCTATCTAAGGAATCATGATCCCAAGGACTGTACACTGGTTTTTGCCGATGCAGGCGCCGCCAAGCGATTTGAAGATGTGCCAGCTCAATTGGGCTTAGATCCAACTTACATTTACAAAACCCGTTCGGACAACTCCGAGTCACCGACGATTAAGGCCATCGCCGGGGTCGTAAAGGGCCGACATTGTTTCATCCTTGACGACGAGATTTTAACTGGCAATACAGTTTTCAAAGATGCTGATTTGTTGAAGTCTGCGGGAGCCTCTTCCGTTAGAGTTCTGGCAGTGCATGGAATTCTTGCCGACCAAAAGTTGACCCCTCAAGAGTTGATGACGAAGTTTGACAATTCATCGGTGGATGAATTTGTTTTGACCGATTCAATTCCGCTCGCAGACAAAATTGCCCTTGCTCCAAAGAAATTCACAATACTCCCGATCGCCCCACTCATTGGTGAAGCTTGTGCTCGTTTGATTTTGGGTGAGTCGTTGAGCGAGCTACATCGAATTGATGTCTAGCATGTAAAAGGTCAATCGTCATTTGGCTTCCGAGCACGTTGCCAAGCGATTGTTGCCCTACTGATGGCCGAGATCTGGGTTTACGCATTTCATCGATTGGCTCATCACTGGACATTTCTTTGGAAATTCCATCGGGTTCATCACACCGTCGTTGATATGACTTGGAGCGCGGGTTCGCGTCAGAACCCGGTAGATTGTTTGCTCATCATTGTTGGCGCAAATTTGCCGACGATGGTTCTGGGAATCGATTTAAAGGCAATTGGATTGTTCCTTGTTTTGGAACGGTTTTATACGGTCCTACTTCACACGAATTTGAACTTGGATTGGGGATGGTTCTCGAAGGTCATCGCAAGCCCAAAATTACATGCCCATCATCACAATCCAAAGTGTCGAGGAAATTACGCTGAAATCTTGAGATTCTTGGATGTTGTGGGGCGGACCTATCGATCTCCAGTTGAAAGAGAAAATGTCGAATGTGTTTTAGAAGGATCTAAAACTGATCGGTCATAAACATCTGAGGAATGCCCGGGAAGTTGTAGCCCATCAGGTACATCGGCACCGAAACCGTACCAAGAGGAATTTCTAATTGGTCGGTCATCGAAGACAGACCAATCCATTCCGTCCCTGTTGGTACCGGAAGCTTTTTCTCCGGACTTGAGAGAAGAATTTCTCTCATCTGACCATTCTCAAGGCATAGATATCCACCTTTATGAGTAAAGGATTCACGGTATTGCCACTTCCAATATGACCATCTCTTGGGATCCCGTTGAAGTCGATCAACGTGTGATTGAGACCACAAATCATATTTTTGTTGTAGATCGCCAACCGTTATCGATTCAAGATCAATTTCTAATGGAAGGGACATTACTGGGCCACGAACGACACGATCAATTCCTTCAAATCCAGCCGCCTCGTAGAGCCTGGTATCTGCGGCGAGAAGAAGGGTGGGTCCTTCGCCCGCTTTCTCCGATTCGCTTAGAACACGCCGAATGAGCTTCAATGCGTGACCTTCTCTCTGCCTATTCTGCACAGTGGCCACTCCCGCAATTCCGACCGATCTACCCCAGCCAAACAGTAGTGGAGTAGTTGTCAGGATGCTGATCATCTCACCGGCTTCAAAGAGAGCCCACTTTCGATTGATGTCAAAGAATGGCTCTTCCTGAAACAGCCCTTTGGCTCGAAAGAAATCAAGTTCAAAGACGTCGCAAAGAATTTTCAGGAATTTATCCGACTCTTCAATGCGAATAGGGCGAATTTCCGTCATTTTTTTGGAGCAGTAAGAACTACCGGCGAAAACTTTACGGTGGTTCGAATTTTCAATTCGTTAATGACATCGTTAAAGCGATAGGGGGGAGTTACGTCAGAATCACCCATCAATAGATTTGGAATTGTTCTTTCTTCTGCATCTATCGGACGAGGATCTAAATCGATTTCACTGGGTGACTGATTGATCGATGAAAGGTTCACCATGACCTGCACGGAAACCACCTTATCAACCAATTCGCTTGGGCCTGTGACATAAACCTTACGCGGGAAGGTGTCTATTGGTTCTTGTTGGAATCCTGGTCTCAAAGCTCCCATTGGCTTAGCAACAACATCCACCCGTTTTGTAACCAGCTTATCAATTTTGATTTTTGCCATCGTGACCGCGCCACCAAGAAGCTCTCTGATTGAAGCGGGGAAA
>JANPAV010000038.1:0-6391 GCA_031430115.1 Armatimonadota bacterium
CAATCCCACCACCTGGCGGCTGGCGGCGATGAACATGGCCATCCGCGGCATCGACTTCGACTTCGGCAAGGAACCGGCGGACACTTTTACCCGCGACCAGCACCCGGACCTCCGCGCCGACTTCGTGATGGCGAACCCGCCCTTCAACATCAAGGAATGGTGGGACGGCAAGCTGGAGGGCGACGCCCGCTGGAAGTACGGCACGCCGCCGCAGGGGAATGCCAACTTCGCCTGGGTCCAGCACATGCTCCACCACCTAGCGCCGAATGGCTCGATGGCGCTGCTGCTCGCCAATGGCTCGATGAGTTCGAATTCCAGCGGCGAGGGCGACATCCGCCGCGCCTTGATCGAGGCGGATCTCGTCGAGTGCATGGTCGCCCTGCCCGGCCAGCTTTTCACCAATACCCAGATTCCCGCCTGCATCTGGTTCCTCACGAAAAACAAAGCCAAGCGCTCCCGTCCCGGTGCCGCTGCCCTGCGCGACCGCCGTGGCGAAACGCTCTTCATCGACGCCCGCAAGCTCGGCTTCATGAAGGACCGCGTGTTGCGGGATTTCGCTCCAGAAGACATCGAGAAAATCACTGGGACATTTCGTCAATGGCGAACCTCCAGCTACGAGGATGCCTCGGGTTTCTGTAAATCAGCTCTACTTAAGGAAATCATCTCTCACGGCTACATTCTCACGCCTGGGCGGTACGTAGGAGCAATAGATGTCGAGGATGACGGCGAGGCTATTGACGATAAGATGAGAAGGCTTGTTGGCGATTTGTCACTGCAGTTTGAAAAAGCAAACGAGCTAGAAACGGCAATCAAGGCAAATTTGGAGGTGCTAGGGTATGGTTGGTAAGGTCACAGGGGAAGAACAGTCCATATGGAATGTCGCCTCTATCGATGAGGTATGCACTCGGGTTACGAGTGGTGGAACACCAAGCAGAAGAAAGCCTGAGTACTACGAAGGTGGAGTATGGCCTTGGGTAAAGACACAAGAGCTAAAAGACTGCTGGTTGGACGACACCGAGGAAATGATCACCGAGGATGCAGTAGCAAACTCTTCGGCCAAAGTATTGCCAAAGAAGACCGTCATGCTGGCGATGTACGGAGCAACGGTCGGAAAACTTGGCGTTCTCCGACGACCGATGACGTGCAATCAAGCGTCTTGCGCTATGATCGTTGATGAAAAGAAAGCCGATTTTCGCTTTCTTTATTATCAGCTGCTGAATGCTCGTCCGAAGCTCATCAGCTTGGCAACCGGCGCTGCTCAGCAAAATCTGAGCGGAACGGTGATAAAGAGTCTCAAGTTTTTCTTTCCATCTGTTCCCGAACAAAAGCGTATCGCCCACATCCTCGGCACATTGGATGACAAGATAGACCTGAATCGACGGATGAACGTCACGCTGGAAGCGATGGCCCAGACGCTGTTCCAAAGCTGGTTCGTCGATTTCGATTCCGTTCGAAGAAATGCCGAAGGCGGCGAATCCCGACCGGAAGATTCCCTCTTTCCTGATTCGTTTGAAGATTCCGCAATTGGGGAAATCCCGGCTGGATGGGAAATCATGTCACTCTATGAAACGGCAACCTATCGAAATGGAGCCCCATTCAAGCCCGCTGACTTTTGTTCCAACGGGGATGGACTCCCCGTTGTCAAGATTGCCGAACTCAAAACCGGCATCTCCGAACAAACCAAATGGTCCAACAAGCAACTTGGATCAGATCAGATGATCGACACCGGCGATCTGCTTTACTCGTGGTCAGGCAGCCCGGATACCTCTCTCGACGCGTTCCTCTGGAGCAGAGGCCTTGGATTGCTGAACCAGCACATTTTCAAGGTGATCACTTCAAGCGACGCCGAAAAGCGCTTCGTTTATTACCTGCTCAAGCATCTTCGCCCGATTCTAGTGGAGACCGCCCGCGACAAACAGACGACAGGCTTGGGCCACGTCACAGTCGCCGACATGAAGCGCTTGCAGGTCTGCCGTCCTCAAAAGGATGTCCTTACCGCCTTTGATCGCTTGATCGCTCCAATCTTCGATAAGGCTTTTTCGAACACCGTTGAAAACCAGACGCTAGCAACCCTCCGCGACACACTTCTTCCAAAGCTAATCAGCGGCGAGCATTCCATCCGTTAAAACTAGAAAACAACCTCCCCGAAGGATCATATGAAAATTGGCTATTACCACTACTACTTTAAAGAAGTCCGGAAAAAGGATGCTCCTCGTATCTGTCACGATATCCGACCAATTCTAAAAAATTACCTGAAATACGGTGATCAGTCGTGGAAAAGCAAGATTACCACCGAAGATGGTGAGGAACTGTTGTTGGTGAAAACTTCAAAAGCCGACGTCGGCATGCTTGTCGCGACGAGAAAGCAGGAAATCATCAAGGCGATTCATAAACATACGATGACCTGTGTCGAGTTAAGCGAAAGACTCCAAGAGGATGAATCAGCCGGATTTGCCGCATATTTTTCTGCGAATGAGAATTCTATTGGGCTTGCCTCGACCTTGCGAGGTCCAAGGACTGCGGCTCTAACCCGATTCGTAAACTCAATTATTTTCCAATTGGGTGCGCCGAAATGGAGGATGCGCCTTCAAGCTATCGGGTCATCAATATCCGTGGATCAGGCAAAAGCTATGGCGTATGTTGCTAGAACCTCGGTGAAGGTTAGTAAAGAAAACCCAGCTTTTGATCGGTTGAAAAAACTGTTTTCGATGGAAAGCGATGATATTGCTTCATTCGAAATTATCGTAAGAAACAAAAAGAATAAGAACCTGGTGTACGTATTCACTAATATTGCAAATGGAGTCGATGGTGCTGGCATGGAAAAGATGCAGATTCGAGCCAAAGCCGTAGTCGATGAAGCATTGGCAGACTTTTACGTGGATGCTGACGGGAAGCTATCGGAAGAGATTGGCACTGGAAGTGAAAAGTTCCTGACGCGCCAAGTTTCTGAGAAATTTCACAAGCATCCTACCTTGATATGGGAAATCGATAAGATATTAAAACGAGAGCACTATGAAGAACTACAAATTCCGGATCTTGATCGTATTGGTGACCTTGCTCATTGGCCTAGGCATTTACAACCTGATCTGGTTGCAAGTGCTGAATGACGTGATTAGATCTCTCGAAGGCTGCTCAAAAGAAATCGCAGGTATTCTTTCTTCGTATGCTTTCACCATTGCTGGTTTCCTCGCAACGATTGCTACTTTCCTGTTCACGCTGGGGGATCGTCCGTATTTTGAACTTTACCGACGGAGAGGTAGTTTTGGCGACCTGATGTTTCTCCATGCTATGGAAATGATTATTTTGGGTAGTTTGTTCATCTGTTCAATTTCTCTGGTGGCGTTTCCAAGCCTGATTCGTTTGGCGTTAACGCTTTCAATCGTGAGCTTGCTTCATCTTACTTTTCTCACCTTTATCAGTTATAATCTTTCAAAACGTTCAAACGGCTGATTTCGACTTGGTTTCCTCGCTAACAAATAACCGCTCAATGAATGAAGAGATTATAAATCCTAAAACACGCCAAGTGTTTCGTGAGGCAATGGTTGAATGGAAATTACGTCAGATCTCAGACGAATTTGATGCGGCGAGAGTCGCATGTGACCTGAATCATTCGCCATCGGTTACAGGTGAACGCCGTTCGCTTGTTGAGCAATATTACTGCACGGTGAACTGGATAGAATGGGAACACGTAAAGCAAGTTATTCAGGTTTACGAAGAGGTTCTTCTGAGACTGGAGCAAAAGATCAGCGAGTGTGAAACAGACTGGGAAAAGAAAAGCAAAGCTGAACTCGATAAATTAATCTGGTGTCTCAATAAGGACGGATTTGATTGGGTGGCTGGGCGGATTGTTTTAGGTGCAGGCATCTTTCACCTGAACGAGATGAAAAAGACCGCCGACATCTTCGACGCGAAGCACATGATGGAGCAAATTAGGAGGATGGAATCGGCGGTTGAGTCTGATCCGAGTTTGGCAATAGGCACGGCCAAAGAACTAATCGAAACCTGTTGCAAAACGATCCTAGCAGATCGTGGTAAAACGGTTTCGGGAACGCCGGACATTCCGACTTTAACGAAGGAAACCTTGAAGGAGCTGAGGCTTGTTCCTGACGGGATTCCCGATGCCGCTCGTGGTTCAGATGTCATTAAGCGACTTCTTAGCAACCTAGGGACTATTGGAAACGGACTGGCTGAACTTAGGGGGCTGTACGGAAGCGGCCACGGCAAGCATGGAAAATCAGCTGGCCTCGGGCCGCGACACGCCAAGCTCGCTGTCGGGGCAGCTGCAACGCTCGCGATATTTTTGTTTGAAACTCACGAGGAAACCAAATCATGAGCCGACTTACCCAGCATTTTCAGCCTCCACTTTACTGGCAACAGTTCGAAGACCTTACAGAGGGAATCTTCCGCTACACATTTGACTGTCCCAAGCCGCAAAAAATTGGGCGTCCCGGACAGTCGCAAGACGGAGTTGATGTATTCGGTCTCCACCGCAATGAAAAAATCGGAATCCAATGCAAACGAATGGATGAACTCGATGAAAATAACCATCCTTATCCGGGCGGTATTATTACCAAGAAGTTTCTCCGCGAGGCAATTAAGGAGGCCGAATCGTTTTCTCCTCAACTTGATATATGGATACTCGCAACTACCGCCAAGCGCGATGGAAAGATCCAGAGTTATGCAAGAATATTGGATGACGAGTCTCGAAAGAATGGCGGCTTCGGAATACAGCTTTGGTTTTGGGATGACTGTATTACCGATTTGAATCGCCATCATGATTTGCAGCGCTGGTATTACGATCAGGTGATTCATGTTCGCACTACCGATGATCAGGATAGCCTGATTTTGGAAATGTTGAGCGAGGCCTTTTCGCGTGCGGCATTTCGCTCTCCCTTGTATCAAGAGTCGCCCACAGAATTCGTTCAGGCATTAAAAGATACGCAATGCGCCATTAACACTGGTCAATTAAAGGATCGCGAAACACGTCGTGTCATACGGCAGGCGGTTGGAGGACGCAACGCGGTGGTCGACCCTGAGATTCGTGATCTCCTTAGATTAGCAGATGAACAGCTTCAGAAGCTTCGTGAAGCATTTCAGGAAAACATGGGTGGGCGAATTCTGCAGTCCGGTTGGATGCTGGTGATTGATCCCTCATTGCTACCTGAGTTGGAACAATTTCGAAAGGATGCGATTGGCGCTGTAAATAAAGCCGTTCAAAAGCTGAACCTGCCACCGATCTAGCAAACCATGATCACCGAAGACCAACTCGAACAGCTCGCCATCCAGTGGTTCCAAGACACGGGCTGGAACTATGTCCATGGAGCGGTGATCGCGCCGGAAGGCGTGGCGGCGGAGCGGGAGGTATTAAGAACCCTCACCCCGGCCCTCTCCCAGGGGGAGAAGGAGGAAGACGGGCGCTTGGTGGAGGTCCGGCTTCGCGTTGCTACGCCGGGACAAGTCCGGTGTAGCGATGCTATGCCGGGGCAAGTTTTGCATGAGGTGACGAAGCAGGGTTTTAGAAAGGAACTAGGAGAGCCATTGAACAAGGAGAGGCGATATCCGCTCGCCTTGACCATGAGAGGTCCATGGGGAAGCGGTTTGCCTCGGATCATGGGCTTTCCATGGGCACGGCGGATCGGAGTCCGCCGCTCCTTGGGGATGAGATGGGCAACTTGTAAGGGTTGCTTACAAGTTCGATTGGAAAGGAACCAGAAGCCATGAGCAAAAAGAAACCCACCCCGGGCGGACGCCCAAAAAAGAACACTGAGGTTTCCTTGGTTCGCTCTTCGGCGGCGGAATACCTGACTTTTGTGGCAGCTGGTGGCGACTCTGAGGCTAGCGTTGAAATGCGCTACGAAGATGAAAACGTTTGGTTGACGCAGAAGATGATGGCGGCGCTTTACGATGTTTCCATTCCTGCCATCAACCAGCACCTGAAGCGCATCTTCAGCGACAACGAGTTGGAGGAGGAGGCAGTTGTTAAGCCCTACTTAATAACTGCCGCAGACGGCAAGAATTACCAAACGAAGCATTACAGCCTGCAAGCGATCATAGCTGTGGGTTTCAAGATCGAGAACGAGCGCGCGGTCCAGTTCCGCAAGTGGGCGAACCAGATCGTCAAGGATTACACCATCCAAGGCTGGACGATGGATGCCGAACGCCTCAAGCAAGGCGGCACTCTGACGGACGAGTTCTTCGAGCGGCAACTCGATAAGATCCGGGAAATCCGCCTTTCCGAGCGCAAATTCTACCAGAAAATCACGGACATCTACGCCACCGCGCTGGATTACGACCCGTCAGCAACCGCAACCAAGCGTTTCTTTGCGGCGGTTCAAAACAAGATGCATTTCGCAGTGCACGGTCAGACGGCGGCTGAAGTGATCGTGGATCG
>JANPAV010000039.1:0-3163 GCA_031430115.1 Armatimonadota bacterium
GCGTGGCGCTCAAAAGATTCCCTTTTTGTATCTCGTTTTCCGAATAGCACCGGTCGGGCGAGTCTACCTGCCGACTCCTTATGTGGTGATTTTCCGAGTGTAACGCTTGCAACAAAAGCCATAGTAATATTCTCGCTTTAAAGGCAACAAGCTAAAATTCCGAAGAGTTCCGAGTTCTGGAAAATTAAGTAATTTTGCCAACGTCACACACTCGGAAAGGCCTTTTCATCGATACACATGAACACCAGGCACACCAATCCGATGATGCTAAAACTATAGAAGAATCAATGTAAATAATTAAACCCACAACAGGGAATGCTTCAAAAAATGTAGCACAAGTTTTGGGGGCTCAAATTTCTCTGCAATCAGAAGGTCAGAAGACCACGAAACTTCGAGGTTGCCGGGTTCCTACTTTGAGTTACTAAGTCCATCCGCATATAAGCTATATATCTAGATCTATGACCAGTTATCCTGATTTCTGACGCTAGAAGGCAAAAATATTTCCGCTTCACCGAGAGATTGCTAGTCCAAAACATGCCTAAACTCGCGGTATCCCTTTATTTTTCGATCAGGACTACTCGCGAATTTCAACAACTCGATTCATCGCCGGATAGTTGTCATGTGAAATCTGTTCCCTTCGGTTTCCGGTTATCCGGTAAACCGAGACATTGAATCCGTTCTTGCCGGTATTTCTTACTCGCCGACGACCAGATTCCGCGCCAAACTCGAACGTTTGGGGAGTTTGAAGTTCCTTTACGACAGACACAACCTCGGCGGAAGATTTGGGTTTTTGTGGTCCTACCAGGCTCACTAGAAGTCGTGTCCCTTCAACCCTGCCTTCAATTCTTACTGGATACGGGAAAGGGTTCCGAAAGCGAAGATCAATGTTGGTGAAAGCCACGGCTGCGTCTCGGCCAGGGGGAACGTAAGCGGGTTGGAACCGGTGACGATTCCGTTCGACAATTTGCATTCCGGCTAGGAGCGCGGCATTGTAGAGGGTTGTCGAAGTCTGGCAGACACCTCCGCCCCAATCATCTATCAATTGACCGTTATAGCTGACCGGTGCCTTTCGATAGCCCATGTCGCGAGAGAATGAACCGACTTGAGTGTTGAACGAAAAGACTTCGCCGGGTTCAATTTTTGCACCCACCAACTTGGTCAATGCTAAACGCGCATTGTGCTTTTGTCCTGAGCTTCGCTCAGCCAATGAGGTCGAGAATGCACCTATGGTTACCTCGCTAGGTACGGCAAGCAAGGCAGCACTACCGCCCAATAGGGCCAATACCGTTCCAAGGGCTCCTTTGACCGCACGTCTCATTTCGTCACCTCAACGACAAAGTCACCGGTGCTTGCATGCCTTGACGGATCGTACATATTTGCGACTGTGGTCGGCAAGCTCCGAACTAATCCGGCTTGCTCCGCACGCATGGTGTAGGTTATTTTGCTGATCCCGCTCGGAATAGATGTTGCGAAGAACGCAAGATGATCGTCCCGCATGACGGTTCTTGACCACCAGTTATTCCATTCTTCTGAACCACCCAACTCGTCTCGTTCTTGTACTCGGCACGAACTCGGAGTGGGTTCTTCGATCATCACATACTTGCGACTGACATTGGTTGTGATCGTCAGGACCACTCGAATTAGATCGCCTGACTTAAAGGTGGATACCGGTGAGATGCTCGGGAGGAGCTTTAGTGTCCCGTTTTCCAGACTCCTTGCTTCGAGGCGATAATATTGTCGTTCGACTTTGAGGCCCTTATCGGTAGTCTCGGGGGCAAGATCTGGGGCTACGTCCAATGTTCGTAATTCCGCGGAATAGTAACAAGATCCGGCTCCTTGCTTGCGGATTTCGATCTTGACCTCGCCAGTGCCAAGTATGTTACGCGGAATCTCAATTGTCCAATCTGGACTCGATATGGTTGAAGGCGACATTGAGACAGTTCTCAATTCTTTTCCGTTCACCAAGACGGTTGCAACCGAATCTCCGGCAAGTTCTTTTGTGCTTGCCAAATAGCTGGTGAGACCGATTAACGAATAGGCGGTATCTCGAGTTGATGCCCACATATCGCCTTTCTTTGAACCTCGCAAGTGACGAACGATTCTTGGAATGATTGGGTCAGTTGGTCGAATCGTGACAAATGAGACCAGGGCAATGGCGGAGACTTCGTCGCCCCAGGCGTACTCTTCTTCTGACCAATAGGCCATATCATTGCCTTGAGCAGTTTTGTTGAGCTGATCCAAACACGAAATGGCTTTCTCATTTTGGCCAGCAGCATGATATGCCAAAGCAGCATTTGCAAGTGTCGCCGGTGTCAATTTGGTAATGTCTGCCGCTGGAAGTGTCGCGATCGCATCTGTCTTTCCAAATCGGATCAGGCTATAGGCTAAATAGAATCGGTCCCTGAGTGAATCTTCTTTTACGGGAGCCTTGAGCCTCTTTAGTGACCACTCGAACGTACTATCCAGATCGAGTCTGGATACATCTTGGCCCGCCGCTTTCGCTCGGTCAATTCCATCTAGGACTAGGGCAGTCATGAACGGGCTTGACTCGTCGTATTCCCACCAACCGAAGCCTCCATCGGAGTGCTTCATGTTTTCAAGTCGCGACAAGGAATCTTGAACAATCTTTGGTAAGTCGTTCAATTTTTCAGGTCTTGGTAGACCGAGATCTCGAACCGTTTTGTCCACTAGAACACTCGGCATGAACCGACTCATTGTCTGCTCTACACATCCATAGGGGAATCCAATTAGCTCATCGAGGCTCGAAACCAAATCGCCGACCAGCGTCGGACTCAGAGATATCTTGAGTGACCCGAACTTTGGATCGGCTGAAGGCTTGATTGGTAGGGCAAAGGTTGTTGCTCCCTCTCCCGACTTCGCTTCAAATTCTCGGCGACCATGCGGAGTAACCTCCAGGGACTGGACGACTCCGTCGTTTGGTCCACCGTCGATCCACGCTTTTGCTGATACCGAAGCGGTTAATGGGTCACCAGCATCGATCGTACACTCCACAGTTTGTGGTTGTCCATTTGGTACACGAACGACCTGTTTGGCTCCTCCAGTTAGCGTAATCCCTTTCGCTTCGATTTCTAGGTTAACATCTTGGTCTTTTCCAGTGTCGTTCGCCACGATCACGGTCATGCGTTGTCGATCTCCATCTACC
>JANPAV010000040.1:0-21786 GCA_031430115.1 Armatimonadota bacterium
GATCGAGGACTGAACATTGTCGAACCAATCATGGCGGTGAAGCACTGGGATTCTTCCGTTGAGATTGCGACTGAAGAGGTCACGATTGAGTTCGAGGCTGGTTGGCCGACGAAAATTAACGGTCAAGCGTTCCCAGATCGAACTGGAATCTTTAAGCTAGCCAACGACATTGGCGGACGACATGGCCTTGGATTCAGTGACCAAATCGAGAATCGAATTATCGAGGCCAAGAGCCGAGGCATTTACGAAGCCCCAGGGATGGCCCTGCTCCATATCGTTTACGAGCGACTTCTCAACGCAATCCACAACGAAGGCACAATAGAAAACTATCGAACGAACGGGCGCAAGTTAGGAAGGTTGCTCTACGAAGGTCGATGGTTTGATCCGCAGTCTCTGATGTTACGAGACAGTCTTCAACGCTGGGTTGCGAGCATGATCACGGGAACCGTTACGCTTGAACTACGAAGGGGCGATGACTATACGATCCTCAACACGACAGGCGAGCACCTCGCTTATCATCCAGAGCGTTTGAGTATGGAGAGCGGCGAGTCCGAATTCTCTCCCGAAGACCGAATTGGTCAACTTTCGATGCGGAACTTGGATATCCAAGACACTAGAGAAAAGTTGATGGGATATCAAAAGCAGGCAGCCCTTGGCACCAACGAAATATTTGGATTGGAATCAACCAACGAATGAAGCGCGACGACGTTATCCAACACTCCCAATCGGGGACTTCCGAGAAGCCTCAGTGGCTCCAGGACCGGCTGAAATGGTTCAAAAGCTTGGAATTTGGAATTATTCTCCATTGGGGGGTTTATTCATTTTGGGATTGTTGTGAGAGTTGGCCACTGGTGCCGGACTGCGATTGGTCCCGGCGAGATGAGATCAAATGTTGGACAGAGCGCAATAAGGACATAGATTTGTTTCAGGATGATTATAAGAACTTACACAAACAGTTCAATCCACTCAAATTTGATCCCGACGAATGGGCGAATCTTTTTGTGGAGGCTGGAGCAAAATACGTTTGTTTTACAACCAAACATCACGATGGTTTTTGCATGTGGGATACGAAGACCACTGACTACAAGGTCACCGGCACGGAATGTCCATTTCATACAAACCCTCGCGCTGATGTGACAAAGGCGTTGTTTGATTCGTGCCGAAAAGCTGGTCTTGCCGTATCAGTGTATTACAGCAAAGCGGATTGGGATTGCGAATACTATTGGGCCAAAGATCCTCGGCCCGTGAGCCAAACCGCGAATACCGTCCATGATTCTGAGACATGGGAGAAGTTCGTCCAGTTCACTCACGATCAAATTCGCGAACTGATGACCAATTATGGAAAGATTGACATTTTGTGGCTTGATGCTGGTTGGGTGAAGGGAAAAGAAGACATCCGGATGGCGGAAATGGTTGCGATGGCGAGGCAACTTCAACCCGGCCTCATTGTTGCAAACCGGACCGTTGGTGATGAATTTGAAGACTTTGTGACTCCAGAGAGGGAAATTCCTGATGAAGCCCTGCCCGAAACTTGGGAAGCCTGTTTGCCTCTTGGGCCAGATTGGAAATACGTTGAGGGTCAGAAGTTTAAGAGTGCCGAGACTGTATTCGAAGAAATTGAGCAGACAAATGCTCGGGGCGGCAATTTCCTATTGGGCATTGGACCGAAACATGATGGCTCGATAACTGACGAGAACCAGGAAACACTCCGGAATATTGGTCGTTTGCGATTGAATTCTCGAAGATAATCGCAAGAAAACGCATCCTTCACGCTTAATCTGTCAAAATTTAAAGAACCATATTGAAACAATATGGGTACTAACTGGTGAAGTAACTTGGCAGACACGAGCGATTTTAAAACAGGCATGGCATTCCAGATGGAAGGCGACATTTGGACTTTGTTGGAATTCCAGCATGTAAAGCCCGGAAAGGGTGGGGCATTTGTCCGAACGAAACTAAGAAAAGTTAAGTCTGGTCAGGTTCTCGAAAAGACGTTCCGATCAGGGGAAAAAATAGAGCAAGTCTCGCTCGAAAAAGTAAAGATGCAGTTTCTTTACAAGCAACAAGGCGAGGCTGTATTGATGGATTTGGACTCTTACGAGCAAATTCATGTTGATATGTCCACGCTCGGCGGCCAAGCAGAATTTTTGAAGGAAGACATGGAAATAATTAGCCTTCAAGTAAAAGAACAGGTGCTTGGTTATGAATTACCGAACTTTGTTGAGCTCCAAGTCGTTGAAACAGATCCAGGGGAGCGAGGAAATACGGTTAGTGGTGGTGCAACGAAAGCGGCAAAACTCGAAACTGGAGCTTCGGTGCAGGTACCGTTCCATATCAACGTCGGAGACGTCTTAAAGATTGATACTCGAGGCGGAAGCTATGTTGAGCGAATAAATACGAAGAAATAGGCCTCGATAATCGGTGGGGAAATCATGAAGCCAGGACAAAAGAAAGACCCGACAGAATTTCAGCCAGATATGCTGGGTGAAATTCCGGTAACTATCGCGCGATACGCCTTTTACGGTGGGGCTGGCTTGTTGCTTTTTTCGGCAATGATCACCGTCTTTATGATGACTGTCGCTAATGGCGACGCCACGAAAGCAGCTCAGGTAGCAACAAATATCCAATTGTTCCAAAAAGGAATGTTAATCGGAGTAGTGGCAACGGTTATTGGTTCAGCTTGGCTATTCTGGGAGGAAGAGATCATGGTTGGCGTCAACCTGATGAGCGCTTTAGTACTCTTCTTTTCAAGTTTGATCTTGCCAATGGTGATGACCTTTACTGCAGGCAACGCAGGTGTTGTAGCCGGATACTCGGCACTTGACATGGCGGGGAAGGTTTACCTCGGGTTCGCACTCACTATCCTTGTGGTCGATATTGCCCTTCGGGTTAAGACGAGATCGGAGCAAGGCGCAAAGAAGGACAGTCTCAAATATGGCAAAGGCATTACCGAGGAGAGCGATCGAAAGAACGTCTTTCTGGGTAAATGTTGGCAACTCCCCTATTGCCGAAAGTTTGTTCGAGAAAAATGCCCCATCTATCATGCGAAGCGAACGTGCTGGAGAGAGTTGGTTGGATGCATGTGCGAAGAGTCGGTTATTCGAGCGGCGATGGACAACAAACCGGTTTCGAAAGAATCGTTGCTTTCGGGTGCGGCCATTCCGCGCAACACAAAATTAACTGACGGGCAGAAGCGTGAACGGTGTAAAACTTGCGTCATTTACAATGAGCATCAGAAGCACAAATACAAGCTCGCTATGCCGTTGGTTGTCATCGGCTACGTTCTTTTCTATATTTTGTTCAAGGGACCTCTTGCCACCGGGATCAACAATTTCATCAATCAAACTAACGACACGATTAACAAGGTTACGGTTGGTGGGATTAAGGGCGGTCCAACTGCGGATTTCTTCACGCAGTTCCTCGTTGGTGCCGTAGTAGTTGTCATGTTGGCGTATACGATCAAGGTTGTTGAGTATGCGATCTTCAAGCTTAAGATTTAATGTCAAGCTTGATCAAACTGGACGGATCTCATGGGGAAGGCGGCGGAGCACTTTTGCGCTCAGCTTTGTCGATGTCTGTCCTTACGGAGCAAGGCTTTCAGATTGAACACATCCGCACTGGGACGAAGTTTGTGGGACTTGATGTTGAGGACGTTACGCTCATTAAGGCTTTGGCTTCGTTATGCGACGCTGACACGTCAGACTTAACTCCCGGCACTCTCAGTCTCTTATTCGCTCCAAAACGCTCGGTAAAGCCTTTTAAAGGGCTAATTAAGACAGAGCGGAACCTTTCGGGACGAGGATCTAATGCATTAGTTATCGCATCAGCTTTGGCGCCGATTCTTGCTCGGAGTGGTGGATACTCAGAATTTGATGTCGAAGGGGAGACCTTCTCAAACAACTCAATGACCTTTGATTATTTTAAGAATGTCTTGGGCGGCTTTTGGCGAAAGCAAAATCTCCAGATGCATAGCGAAATTATTCGGGCAGCCTATTCTCGCGATACTGAAGGAAGTTGTCATGTTGAGATAGAGCCGGGACCCTTTATTGGATCAAAATTTACGGCTCGGGGAAGGGCCAAATTGCTTCAAGCATCAATCAGTTATTCTCGGCTGAGTCATGGAATAGCAGACCGTGCGGCTTCACATCTTCAAAAGCTCGCTCATTCAGTTAAGGCAACATTCAATTGTGAACTTCATGAGTTGCCGAGTGATACTGCGGGGATTCAGATCACCGTTTGGATGCAGTTTGAGAATGGTATGGGCGGTGGTAGTGCGATGGGCGCAAAGAAGTTGCCTGCTGAGCAGGTTGCTCAAGAGGCGTTCGAGAAGTGCTACGAATGGATTGCCACCGAGACACCCCTTGACTCAATCCTTGCGGAGCATGCTTTATTGCCGAGTTGCTTTGCGGAAGAAAGTTCAGAATTTGTCATTTCAGAGTTAACGTCAAGATTCATGACGATTGCCTGGGTCATCAAACAATTTTCCCCAGTTCGCATCGTTATCAAAGGAGCCCAAGGCGAGACGGGAACGGTAAAGGTTAGTCGGTAGAGGTATGGTTTTATGATGCGTGGTTGGATGTCAATTGTTCTCGTCGGAATGGGTGCCTTATCCTTTGGTGACCGAATAATCGATGTGCCGATCGGCAGATCACTGAAGATGGGTGCCTTTCAGATTTCCGACCTTGAAGGGATGAACCAGAGTGGTTCACGGGATCGATACTTCGCCTATGCGCCATTGGTTGGCTTGGAATTTGGAATCCGGCAGCGGATGCGCCCCAATGAATCGGGGCATACGACATTTGATGTTGCCTACAATCTAGTTGCTCCCGTTGCGGCCCTTTCGCCAGGAATATCGGTTGGAATGCTGGACGGGCTCAACGAAACTTTGGATGGCCGAAGGACTTATGTTGCCATAACTTTTCGTGAACTGCTTGATGTAGGGGATAAAGGCGCAAATGGCGAGGCTACGATGGGTATCCAGTTTGGTCACTTGAATTCTGGATTCGTTGGCGTAACTCTACCGCTCTCAAATAACTTTAAGTTCATGGTTGAACACAATGGGGCCCGAATTTCTACTGGCTTTGAACTTACGATCGATAAATCAATTCGAGGTCGAGTAATTACCCAGGATGGGACTCTTCTTCTGGGACTGAACCTGTCTCGCCGCTTTTAACCATCAAACCGTGAGCATTGCAAAGCTCAACGATCCGAGCGGACAATACTTTTGCAAAGGTCTCTCGGTTCCTTTTTTCGTTGGTGTCGGTACAAACTTCAGCGTAGGAGAATGGCTTTCCGTAAACGACGGTTATCACGCTGCGATGAAGCTTGGATGAACCCTTTCCCAGACGCTCCTTCGTGCCAATTAGTCCGACCGGAATGATCAGAGCATTTGTCTTTTTTGCGAGGAGCCCAACTCCTCGGCTGATCGGCAACATGACTTTGCCATCACCCCGAGTTCCTTCGGGAAAAATTAAGATTGCTTCGCCAGAATTCAAGAGTTCAATTGCGGTTCTTACCGATTCTGTATCTCCTTCTCCTCGGTTTACTCGGAAAGCTCCGAGCGAGCTTATGAGCCAGCCCAAAAATTTCTTCTCGAACATTTCTGCTTTCGACATAAATCGAAGGCGCCTAGTACAACCGCAGGCCACGGCAGGAGGATCCGTATGGCTCAGATGAATTGGGGCGAATATGACACCTCCAGTTGCGGGAATATTTTCTTGACCGACAGACCGAAATCCGCCACCAAGTTGGTAGAAGAACACCCTCATAAACCAGCGGCAAAAGGCAAACCAGGTTGGATGAGCCTTGGTTATTTTTGAGGGAGCGCTTTCGTGAGTAGCACTACTCATTGAGCATGCTTTGCAAGTTGCTTGAGAATGTCATAGGTGACGGCACTGAGTAAGATTTCTCGAATGTAAAGTTTTGTTTTTTCTTCGTCGCCAAGCTTTGAAGCTTTCGTTTGCCCCTCGACGTAGTTAGGATCAGTCAGGTTTCGCATTGCCGCCATTTGACCCTCGTTTAGATTCTTTTTACAAGTTTCAAGCAACATATCTACCATCTCAGATGTAGCGATCTTCCTTCGGACAAGTAGCGCTTCTTGAACTGAAATTATTTTGGCTTGGAACTCTCGCTTAGGATAGCTGCCATCGTTTAGGGCCGATTCGAGGGACTTATCCAGTTCGGCATTGAGCTTTTTTAGCTCCTTTGCATCGAGTGCTAAAATCTCGGCCTCCTTGGCTCGACATCTCTCCATCGTTGTCATGAGAGCGTCCATTTGGGTCTTCTTAAGCAACAAAGGCGTAACATATTTGATCATGTTCAGCTTGCTGATTTTTGCAAGGATCTGATCGACGTCTTTACCTGCCTGAGAATTATCTTGCGAAAAGCAGACGGAAGCAGCTAGGGCAAGGCAGATAGCGAGAGAAAATCTAAATTTCATGGTATGTCCAGATTATGAACGCTTTGAATCGTCGGTCGTTTCGGAATCCGTTACGATTGACACGAAGCTAAGCATTGCTCCTACTTGAAGAACAACGAAAAAAATCATGAAAATCATGGTTCCCAATAGGGAAAAGAAGCTTGGTTGACTCCAATCCTTGATAGTAGTGGCGAGCGTGAGAGCAAAAAATGCGCTTGTAAATGACAGCAAGCTTGCGACGACACCCAGGATTATCCTGCGATTACGCGACAATTCCTTTAGCTTTTGCCGAATTTCTTGTGATTTCAGGAACAAGCGAAAGGCAAAAAGCGCAATTAGTGTAAGAAAAACAATTCCAAAGACCCATATCATTACCTCAATCGTACTCAACGCGGTAAATTAGCTCGGTGGTTTTGGTCTTTGGCACTATTTGCATTGACTGCATACGGCGAATAAGTAGCCTCCCCAAAAAGGGTGGTTATTGTGCCGTCGAAGACCAAGTTGAGCTTCTTGGCGGAGAAGCAGCCAATACGGCATGTTACTTGACGATGTGGCGTCAAGAAGTCGCACTTGCTGGAAATGCCTTGGGGACAGGCTTTGAGAGCGAGAATCTACGAATGAAGCTCCTTGAAAAAGGGCTTGATATTCATTTGCTTCAAAGGGCAGGAACAACGCCAGTATGCGATGTCTATGTAACTGCGGACGGTGACCGGACCATGTTTGGGTATGGGTTCCATCACGAAGCAAACCACACTCCATTTGATGCTTTGCCATTTCTGGCGGGTCACTGGTTTACTGCAGATCCGAATATTCCAAACGCTAGTCGTTTGGCAGCAAAGATGGCTCATGTGAGAAAGATGAAGCTCTACTTGATGGACTTTTCTCGAGATAACGAAATAATTCCGCCGGGAGCCATTTGCCAGTACGGGACCGACTCTGTGGGAGAACGTGGAAATTCAGAAGTTAATCGAAAGTGGGCCATGGCGTGGACTGCGAAGCATCATTGCACAACAATTCTGACCGACGGTGGTCTTGGCCTCTATGTTGCCGAGCCTGGAAAAGAATCTGTATTTCTTCCTTCGTTTCCAGCGATTGCTATTGTTGATTCAACGGGTGCTGGGGACGCTTTTCGAGCGGGAACGTTGTACGGGCTGATTCACAAGAAAAAACTCCTTCACAGCGTTCGGTTTGGGGCCGCCGCCGCATCACTCAAAGTAGCTCACCTAGGCGCCACTGAAAATGTGCCGAGCCTTGTCGAGGTTGAAAACTGGATAAAAGCTCACCCGGAGATCGCGCAAGCCTACGAGGTTTGATCGTATAACTAAGCATATGCCTATTCGTAAAGTGCCCGACACGGTGCTTGAGAAGCTGTCAAAGCTACCCAAATCGCCAGGGTGCTACATTTACACCAACGAAAAAGGCGAAGTTTTATACGTTGGAAAGGCAATTATGCTTCGAAATCGAGTTCGGAGCTACTTTCAGACATCAACGAAGCACAGTATTCGGATTGAGCGATTAGTCGGCAAGATCTGCGACATCGAGTGGATTGTCGTGGACTCGGAACTGGAGGCACTTGTGTTGGAGTGCAATCTGATCAAGCAACATCGCCCGCCGTATAACGTGCGGCTGAGGGATGACAAATCGTACCCTTACATAACCATTACCAAAGAAGCTTTTCCCAGAGTGCTCTTTACGCGAAACGTACGCAAAGATGGGTCTCAATATTTCGGTCCATATTCAAGTTCATATAGTGTTCGTGACACTCTTCAGTTGCTTCACAAGGTGTTTCCGCTTATACCGTGCGGAAAAAGCTGGAGCGGGAGGAATGAGCAACGTCCCTGCCTCTACTATCATCTTGGACGGTGCCTTGCCCCGTGTGCCGGTCTAGTCAAGAAGTCCGACTATGCGGAAGTTATCACCCAAGTAAGCCACGTGTTGCTCGGCAAGGAGGACTTCCTGGTGAATAGCCTTAAGGCCAAAATGGAAGTTGCGGTTGAGGAGCTAGATTTCGAATCTGCCGCCCAAATTCGCGATCAGCTCAGTGCAATTGAACACACTTTACAACGGCAGAAAGTACTTTCCAACGATAGTATCGACCAAGACATTATTGCGGTAGTAAAGGACGAACGTGGCTCCGCAATCCAAATGTTGTATGTCCGAAATGGGAAGCTCATTGGCCAAAATCAATACTTACTCGACGGTGCTGCAGATGCTCGACCTGGAGAAGCAGTCCAAGAGTTTGTCAAACAGTATTACGCAAGTGCACCGGATGTCCCTCGTGAGATTCTCTTGCCAGTCGAAATAGACGAAATCAATATCGTGCGGGCGTGGCTCAGGCAAAAGAAAGGCTCGGCAGTGACGATTGAAGTGCCAAATGGCGGTGAAAAGCTGAGGATGGTCGAGATGGCGGCAAACAACGCTGAACTTGCCTTAAACGCCTTCAGCCAAGAACTTGCGGCAAAAGAAGAGTGGGCGGCTGAGGCTATGCAACAGCTTCAAGAAGAATTGGAACTACCTTCGTTGCCTCTCCGAGTTGAAGGGTATGACATTTCAAATCTTTCCGGTACCGCTCCAGTAGGATCAATGGTTGTAACCGAGAATGGGGAGGCGGCAAAGCACGAATATCGCCGATTTACGATCAAGTACCTTCAGGAGACTCCGAATGACTTCGCCATGATGAATGAAGTGATTATGCGTCGTCTTCGGAACTACCTTGACGGCAATGTGAAGTTCGCTACTCTTCCGGACCTGTTCATGATCGACGGTGGAAAGGGTCAGCTAAGTGCGGCTCTTAAAGCTCGAGATGATCTTGGACTTTCGGTGCCGATGATCGGGCTGGCGAAAAAGCAAGAGTTGATCTTTATTCCTACTCATAAGAATCTCGATGGGTCGTATTCGTACCGTGAAGTTGTTCTGCCGCTAACCGCTCCAGGTCTCATGTTGTTGAGGAAGCTCCGGGACGAGGCTCATCGATTTGCTCTCAGTTTCCACCGAAAGATTCGGGATAAGCGCCTCAATGGATCTGTACTTGACGAGGTTCCGGGTGTAGGTCCTCGCCGTCGCAGGATGTTACTACGAACCTTTGGTTCGATCGAAGGTATTCGCCGGGCAACCGCCGACGATATAGCTTCGGTGCCCACCATGACAAAGCAGCTCGCGGCGAAGGTAAAAGAATATTTGACCGAGACGTAGGCAATGATACGGCGAACAATTCTGGCTAACATCGTATCATAGTGGTATGAGATTTTCTCGCACAACAAAAATCGTTGCTCCCATTTTGATGGTTGCTCTCCTGGCTCCAATTGCTACCCCGCAAATTGGTCAACTCATTAAGTTGGTGGGAATTTGGGAAGTTACCAAGCGCTATGGCGGAGACGTAAACAATGCCTTCAACAAATTGGTCAAGCGAGATCCAGAATCGTCGAAGATGACAAAAGTTGTTCCGATAATCAGTGGTGGAATCGGCGGGCGCAAAGCCGTCGGTATGGTTCAGGTTTCCGGTCCAAAAAGGTATCTGGACACGGTTAAAGCTGTCGCCCAACTCGAACAAGACCTATTTGGAAAGGAAATTCGAATTCGCGCGATGATCCCGATTGATCAAGATACGATTGCCAAAGACATAAAGCCGGTTGAACAGGTTGGAATCACTGGGATCGTCGATCTGAAACTTTAAAGGCTAAATCATCCTTGTTGGCAGGATCCGGACTCTTCGGTTCGGATCTTCGCCAATCGCCTCACTTGCTAATCGTCTGGCTTCAATGACTTGAAATTGAGCCTTGCGAACCGTCGGATTCTGAGGGCTTAGCTCAAACGGTTTACCGTTCTGCAAAACCGTCTCGATTCCCGCTTGTACTTCGGCAAACACCTTCTCTTCCATTCGTGATGAAGTCGAAACGGTCTCTACATTGCCTTTCACAAGATCATCGAGGGCGGATGCTATGTTGGCAAATGTATTGGATCGAACCACGATAGTCTTAATATTTTTACCAGCGAGGTCACGAATCTTTCTTGGCTTGCTTTGATACGTGGATCGAATTGCCATGACTGCGTCGGCACTTTCGATGTCGGCCGTAACCGTTGCCGCAACCTTCTTCTCGCGGATGGCTCGCTCTAAGCGAGTTCGGGCAATACCGTAAGGGAAGATTTTAACAAGTCCGGTGGAATCTTGAGTCGGCAAGGTTGGTGCAATTTTTGGTTCTTTAGGAGGAGTACCGTTGCCTGCGCTCTTCGCTCTTGCTAGAGCCGGGAACCGTTGATTGAATGCTGGATCAGGCAAATCGGCAGTTTGCTCTTCTTGAACAACTTCTACCTTGCCCACATCGGTTCGAACCCGAATCTCTGGTCGAGGTGGAACTCCGCGAAGGATCATGTCGACTGTCTTTTGGACGTTGTGGTGTACTGCAAGTCGATCGTAATCGAGCAATTCGACTACGACATCGAAGGTTGGCGGTGACTTGCGCTCAAGTACAGTCTTTTGGGTTCCCCGGCGCTGGGCTTCGGCGTCTGATAGGGTAACCGCTTGAATGCCGCCAATGAGGTCGGCAAGAGACGGATTGAGCATCAGGTTTTCGAGCGTTTGACCGTGCGCAGTACCAATGAGTTGTACGCCTCGTTCGGCAATGGTGCGGACAGCAAGAGCTTCGGCTTCGTTGCCAATCTCGTCGATGATGATGACTTCTGGCATGTGGTTTTCCACTGCCTCGATCATGACGTTATGTTGCTCAGCGGCAATGCGAACTTGCATCCGTCGGGCAAAGCCAATTCCTGGATGAGGAACGTCTCCATCGCCAGCGATTTCGTTGGAAGTGTCGACGATAACGACTCGCTTTTTGACTTCGTCGGCAAGAACTCGGGCTACTTCTCGGAGTTTAGTCGTTTTCCCGACGCCTGGCTTTCCGAGGATCAAGATAGATTGTCCTGACCGTACGATGTCATCAATGATGTCAATCGTTCCTTCCATTGCTCGACCAACACGGCACGTCAATCCTACAATTTTTAGGTGACGGTTACGAATTGCCGAAATACGATGCAGAGTTCGCTCGATTCCGGCTCGATTATCGGTACCGAAATCGCCTAGCGACTTACTCACGAACTCGATGTCGAGGTCCGTAATCATGACGTCCGTGTACCTTTCAACGTGATCGTTGTAGCGAACCTCTGCCGGCCGGCCGTAATCTAGCACAACTTCGATAAGACCGGCGGTGCCGAGGTCTTCGATTCGTTGGCGAACGATGCCAGGGAGGACGTTTAGAAATTCAGCGATTCCATCCGAATAGCGAGCCATATTATTCAACGTAAGTGAAAGAAGCTCCTCAATCGTTTGTCGGTCGAGGAGCTTCTTCTCATTTTTTATGACGCATTACAGCGTCAATCTGATCCTTTAACTTGGTTAAATTTAGATCTTTGTTTGAGATTCAGCCAAAGTAACCGTTGTTTCCTTGGTTTGGCCAGCTTTCCAGTATTTGACTTTAACTTTGTCGCCAATTTTCTTAGGAAGGAGTACCTTGTTCAGGTCAAAGGTGTTAACGATCTTTTGACCATCAACCTCAAGAATGAAGTCGTTCTTTGCAATTCCAGAATTCAGCGAAGCTCCGGAAACGTTGTTGACATATAGTCCACTTGATGGGAAGTCGTCTCGCTTCAATATATCAGCTAGATATTGTCGCGCACGCGGATCATCCATGTGTCCGACAAGTCGACCGTCGTATTCAATTCCTAAGACGGGGTACTTCGCGTGACCATATTTAACGATGTCGTTCACTATTTTCTTGGCTCGGTCAATTGGGATAGCAAAGCCGATTCCAACTGATTCGCCGGTTCCGGATGCAATGGCACTGTTGATGCCAATTAGCTGACCTTGAGCGTTGCAGAGGGCTCCACCGGAGTTGCCAGGATTGATGGCTGCATCCGTTTGAATTCCTTCGACGAGACCCTGGTCTCCCACGGGGAGGTTTCTCTTCTTGGAGCTGACGACGCCTACGCTTACGGTGTTATCGAAGCCAAGTGGGTTGCCCACTGCCATGACCCATTCTCCGACCTCCAAAGTGCTACTTGAGCCCAATTCGATCGGCTTCAAGTTTTTGGCTTCTATTTTTAGAACCGCCAGATCAGATCGAACATCTGTGCCGAGGATTTTAGCTTCAACCTTTTGACCATCGAATAGCCGAACTTGAACTCGTGGAAACACTTCGGTTCCATTGCGAGTGGCTCGACCTGCGATGACGTGGTTGTTGGTGACGATAATGCCATCCGCGCTGACAATAACTCCAGAACCAGTCCCAGTCTCTCGCTCGGTTGCCTGAGAATCCATAAATCCTCGCATTTTGTCGAATCGGTCAACTGAGACGACGCTCGGCATCGCGCGCTTTGCTGCATCTCTAAAATCGAATGCTGGTGCCGGCAATGGATCAGCATAGGCCTGTTTGGCTTGACTGTAAGAAGATGGTGATTGGGCAAAAATGTCTTCCGGCTTATTTTTTGCCGTTAGCCATTTGTCTGCCTGCAGTGCTCCGAAGACACCGACAAAGCATGCTGAGAGAGTAAATACGAAAGCAGTTTGTTTCATGGTTGTTTTTCTATACGAATTGTTCGTGAATGTTATAACGAATTCCTGGTTCAGAAGTTCCTGAGTGAACAGATTGTGGGTATTTTGGTCAGATTTGTGGAATGAAATGCCTGGGTGGGCACCAAATCAGCTTCGAGCGCCAGTCGTTGGCTATTTCTCGACGCAATTCGTGGAATTGCGGCGCTATCCGTCGTTTTCCAACACATTCTTTGGTATCAGTCTTCCAAATTTGAAACTTTTTTTTCAACTATTTGGAGTCCAGGTCGATTTGGCGTTGTCGCATTTTTCTTAGTCAGCGGGTTCATCGTTCCACGAAGCCTTGAGCAACGAGGTGATGTAAAGGCATTCTGGACATCTCGGTTCTATCGTCTCTATCCGCCCTATTGGTTTAGCTTGTTGTTCATTGGTCTTTTGCCTGCGGCAGGAATTGCAGGATTGACTGCGGTGGATTTAGGCAGCATGAAGGCTTGGCTTGTCAACCTAACGATGCTACAGGGATTCGCGCGAATCCCTGATATCAACCCGGTTGCCTGGACGCTTGGGTTAGAGATGGTTCTCTACTTTGCAATAACGTTTGCGTTTGTCAGGGGCTTTCTCAAGCGCACATGGTTTATTGCGATATCGCTTTTATTCATCATGGGGGCAAGTTCAATCTTGTTGCCGACTGTTTTTCACATTCGCTTTCCAGCCGGGGCCTCTGCCGTGTTTGGTTCCATCATTGCCGGTCTAGCGCTCTTCCGATGGTTTTCAGGAGACCTCAAGAAGTTTGAAGCCTTGCTGATCACGGGACTTTGCATTGTGGTTACGATTGCAGCTTCGATGGTCAATTACAGCCCAGTTCGTTCGGCCGTTGATCTATTACAGCCAACTCAATTCTGCGCAATCTTTAGTGCAATCACTGGCTATGCATTCTTTTTGGGAATGTTGAAGGTTCGTGAAATTGCATTTCCATCTTGGATATTGTGGCTCGGGAAAGTCAGTTACTCGCTCTATTTGCTTCATCCGGTTGCTCTCGCACTGATTCCCCACGGTGGAAATTGGATGGTGACCGTACCTCTTCAGGTCGGTCTTTCACTGGTCTTGGCGTGGTTTGGTTACGAATGCATTGAGGTTCCAAGCGTGAGCATGGCTCAGAAACGCCTTGGCAAGAAACCGACAATTACGCGAGTGGAAGAATTACCAAGTCGAGAGAAAGCAGCTTAGTCTCCAATGGCTAGAACCTGGCATGTGTCGCGCATGGCGAGCCAAATAGAGCAAACATAGCAATACCCAAGTAAACTCTTGGGGTGGAGAATAGTAAGCAATCCCTTATTGGTCTTGATCGTGCTGAGCTTGCTGCTCTCTTTCCTGACCGCAAAGACGCCAAAATGCGGGGCAAACAGCTTGCTCACCATATTTATGGTAGGGCTGAGACCGAGTTTGATAACATGCAGGATTTGCCGCTCGATTTTCGAGCCGTTCTCAACGAGAACTTCAAAATCTCCCCGTTAGAGGTTGCCACGCATCGAAAGTCAACCGATGGAGTTGAAAAACTCTTGGTCCACAATGGCGACAACCAAGTCTTTGAATGTGTCCTTCTACCGTACAAGGATCGAGTTTCATGTTGCATCTCAAGTCAAGTTGGATGCCCTATGGGTTGTACATTTTGTGCGACTGGACTCGGCGGATTTGACCGAAACCTGACCGCCGGTGAAATTGTAGGACAGTATTTGCTTTTGCAAAGCCTTACGGAACGAAGAATCTCTCACGTTGTTTTTATGGGAATGGGCGAGCCGCTCTTGAATCTCAAAAATGTCGTGAAATCACTCAAATTTATGCATGAGGAGATCGGGTTGTCATACCGTCACCTCACGGTTTCAACCGTTGGTCTGGTGCCCCAGATTGCTGAACTTGCAAAGGAGCGGTTGCCTATTCACTTGGCGTTGTCTTTGCACTCTCCGTTAGACGAAGTGCGGGATCGATTGATGCCGGTCAATCATAAATGGCCAGTTCGCGAAGTCGTTCGAGCAATGAGGAATTATCAGACCACAACCAGCAGGAAAGTAACATTTGAATACTTGCTCATCAAGGATGTAACGGACACTCCTGATCAAGCGAAGGCACTGATTCCTTTGCTGAAGGGGATGCCTAACGTTGTCAATCTGATTCCATTTAACTGGGTTGATTCCGAGCAAGGATATGCTCGACCAGATCGGGACAGGGTACGACAATTCAAGAGAATATTGGAGCAAGCCGGAGTGAATGTCACCGAGCGAACTGAGCGAGGTCACGATATTGCGGCGGCTTGCGGACAGCTTGCGGGTCAACATCAAGGAAAGTTTGCAAGGAGGAATTTATCCGAGTCGTTGCCGCAACATTCGTGATTGGCGCAACATTAATGGGTTGCGGTAAGGCAAAGCCAGAGATCACTAAGGAAAAGTCCGGGGGAAATGTTCCGCCGGTGTCACCTAAGGAGCCTCTCAAGAAAAAGCAAGAACCGATTGCGGTTGCACTTGGACCTGGAAAGTCTAATCGAGTTGAGTTTTGGACTTATCAAAAACTTTGGTTTACGACTTTTCGAGCAGATCTCTGGTTCATCGAATGGCAAAGTGCCAATCTCGCCCTCATAAACGGTAAGCAATCTGGTTTCATGTTCAAAGTCCATGGTAACGTTTTTGAAAAGAATCAGCCTGCTGGGGAATTCTTTGCCGATCATGCTGAGGCAGATAGGGCGGTGGATCGTCTTATTCTAGAGGGACGAATAAAGATCAAATCAGGAAAATCTGTCATGACGGCGAAAAAGGTGGAATGGTTGGCAGGCAATGAAGTGTTTAAAGCTAGTGGAGAGGTTTTTCTTGAAGGTCCCGACGGCTCGGTTGGTCCAGTAGATGTTCTATTTGCCAGTGCTAAATTAAACAAGGTTGCTTCCTCCCTACAATATTTTAAAAAATGAAACGTTTCCAACTAGTTGTATTTCTTGGGCTATTCTCGCTGGCACTCGCACAAAAGCCAATTGTTTACAAGGACAACGCCAAGAAGCCAACTATGATCATTCAGGGCAATCAAGGCTTTTTTGCTCCGGGCGAGAACTTTGAACTGAGTGGCAATGTCCAGATCAGGCGTATTAGCTCCAGCGGAGATTCGAGCGTTGAAACCCTCATGACTTGTGCAAAGGCTTCGGGGAATTTGGTTCGAGTCAATGACAAGATGGAGGTCGATAGCGTCCGCATGACCGGCGGAATTCAATTTGTTCAAAAGAGTGAAAATCGTTCGACCACTGCGAGTGGTGACAGTGCAGAGTATGACCTCAAGGATGGCTTGAAAGAAGTAAACGTCAAAGGTGGAGTTGAAATTTCCTTTGATAGTCAAAGTACCAGGGAAACGACGAAACAGGATGGGAAGAAGGAATCAGCAAGGATTAGTTCGATCATGAGTACAATTTCGCGATCGGCAACCTTAACTTTTAAGTCAAAGTTGGACGATAAGAAAAAGGAGATCACGGAACTGCAGAGTGCGGTAATTCGCGGACCAATCCAATTCAACGGCACACAGTTAGTAAAAGATGCAGCTGGGGAAAAGCAGCAGAAAGTCTTTGCGAAAGCAGACAAAATGACCTATTCGATATCTGGTGAATCTGGCAAGCGGGAAGTAAAACTCGAGGGAAATTTGGAGTTTAGGCAAAATGATGGAGTTGGGGAAGGATCCATCGTTGAGGGGGCAAACACCGTGGTGCTTCAGCTGAACGAGAAGAACGAGATTTTGAAATTGCGATTCAAGTCAGAAAGCCCTAACCAAGTTGCGACCACGATCACTAAAGTAAATTCGAAAGGAAAAAAAGGTGGCGCTTGAAGATCTCGGCGGAAAACCTTCAGAAAAAGTACAAGGGCCGAAAAGTTGTCAATGGTGTGTCATTCACCGTCAGTACCGGCGAAATCGTTGGCCTGCTCGGACCGAACGGCGCCGGAAAAACAACTTCTTTCTACATGACCGTTGGTTTGGTAAAGCCGAACGGTGGCAAGGTCTTTCTTGATGATAAGGAAGTCACAAAATGGCCAATGTTCAAGCGGGCTCGGGCTGGAATTGGTTATCTCCCACAAGAGACTTCAGTATTTCGTAAGTTGACGGTTCGAGATAACTTGCTCTTGGTACTTGAACTTGCCGGCAAATCAAAAAAAGAGCAGAAAGCAAAGGTCATGGAGCTGGCGCAAGAACTTCATATCACAGAGCGCCTTGATTCGGTCGCAGGAGTCCTTTCCGGCGGAGAAAGGCGAAGAGTTGAGATTGCCAGAGCGATGGCTACTGAGCCAAAGTTCATCTTGCTTGATGAGCCATTTACGGGAATTGACCCGGTCACGATTGAAGAGATTCAGGCGATCCTATTCAAACTTCGGGGTCAAGGCATTGGAATATTGATCACCGACCACAATGTCGCGGCAACTTTGAAAATCACCGATCGCAACTACATACTGATCGACGGAAAAATAGTTGCCGAGGGAACCGGAAAAGAAATTTCTGAAAATCAGATGGTTCGAAAACACTACTTGGGTCAACAATTCGGAACGGACATATTCGAAGACAATGAAAAGAATTGATCGGCTGATTGCGGGTGAGCTTTTTGGACCCTGGATATTTGGTGTCGCAATGTTTACGTCGCTGTTGCTGGCGGCAACCTATCTTGGCAGGATTGCCAACTATGTTGTTGAGGGAGTCCCGATCATGGCCATCCTGAACATTTCCCTACTGATGATTCCGGCGATGTTGGTGAAAACATTGGCAATGTCCACCCTACTTGGGGCGCTTTTAGCCTTTGGTCGGCTCTCAGGAGACTCCGAAATTGTCGCGCTAAGGGCGGGTGGCGCGAGTATTTATCGAATTATTTTCCCGGTCGCCATGTTCTCGATGGGCGTGGCAGTTTTGACTTTCTTTCTGAATGATTCTTTTGTTCCTAGTTCCGTGAAAAAGCTGGCTGGAATCACAGATACTCTTCGCACAAGCATCCAAAAGCAGAATGTTCAACCTACGTTTCAGCCTATCGTCGAAGACGGCGTAACTAAAGCGATGATTATGGCCGAGGATTTTAACCTCGGAAAGCAGACCCTTAGCCACGTGACAATTAAAGCTATAGGCAATGATGGTAAACCGACATTCTATTTAGAAGCAGCTGAGCTGCGATATGACAACAGCAAAGAGTGGAGAATTATTGGTCCGGCGATCCTCTGTAGTGCAGATTTCAAAAATGTTACGGAGGTCACCGGGGATATATGGCCAGGTCAACTTCCAAAGCTCCGAGAGGCTCCCGAAAATATTGGGGTCAAGGATAAGAATGATCCTGACTTCTATACTTCATCCGAACTGAGTGGGCTCTTGGCAAAAGCAAAATTTGACAAGTCTGTTACTCCAAAAATGCAAAGAAATTTTGAGTATTGGCTTTGGAGCAAATTCACGGTTCCATTAGCAGCATTTGTATTTGGCATCCTTGGCGCCGCTCTTGGAATTCGCTCACATCGGGCAGGAACGGCAACTGGGTTTGCGCTTGCAGTCGGGATCATGTTCGCTTATATGACGATTGCAAACTTTATGAATGTTTGGGCTCAAGGTGGGATTATTCCTCCATTCGTTGCATCTTTCACCCCAATCATTCTCGGACTAGGGGCTGCACTCGTTATAATGTGGCGAAGGAATACAGGATAACTTGGATCCACAATCGCTTTTCTTTGTCTTAGTTGTGATCGCGATAGGCGGAATTTCTGCCTACCTCGCGGACATCTTAGGCTATAAGATTGGCAAAAAACGCCTCTCTATTAAGCGCATCCGTCCCAAATATGTTGCGCGGATCAGCGTTGTCATAGCGGGAATGTTGATCCCAATCTTTACGATGCTCCTGCTCTACGGAGTCAGTTCTACATTTCGAACGTGGATCACCCGTGGTAGCGCGATTGTTAAAGACCTTGAGCAAAAGTCGAAGGAGGTTGACAAGATCAATGCTCAGCTAGTTGAAGGTGAGACAAAGAATGCGTTGCTTGACAATAAAAACAGGGTTCTTGAGGATCTCAACAGGAAGAAGCAAGCAGAAGCGAAATTACAGGAAACAAAAGTTAATGGACTAAATAGCCAAGTCAATACACTGACTTCAAATATCAAAAGTATTGAAGGGGAGAAGAAATCTGCTCTGGCTCAGTTGGAGCCAATTCGATCTCAGTTGCAGTCTTTACAAAAGCAACTGCCAGAAGCCAAAAAAAGTCTTGATGCTGCAAAAGCTGCGCTTAAGGAAGCGGATGACAAATTTAAAGAAGCTTCAACCAAATATAATTCGACCTCAACTCGAAACTTAACCCTTACCAATGAAAACCTAAAACTCACTAACACAAATGCTGAGTTGGAAAAGAAGAATTTAGAGGTCAAGAAAATTTCGGATGATCTCCAGGGAGTTATCAACACCCTCAGCAAAGACTTGGAGAAGCTGAAATCCGAAAAGGCAATGGCGGAGTCTGAGAAAAACCGGGTCGACGCCGAGCTAAAACAAGCGAGCCAAAACTTGTTGACGATTATCGATGAAGCCAATGTCATCTTAAGAGCCGCGCTCGAAGACAAAGACAAGTTCTATCGAACTCAAACAATATCGTATTTGCGTGGCGAGGAACTGGCAAGAATTTCTGTGCCTGGGAAACCGTCAAGTGCGGATGCAACAAGTGCATTCCGCGTAATTCTGCGCCGAGCAAAATCGATCGCAACTGATCGTGGTGCAAAATCTGCACCAGACTATCCTTTTGTAGGTTCCGCTGGAATCATACGAGGAGACTCCCTCCGGGGCTACTTGTCTGAAGGTGATGTCGAGAAGTATTGGGTTGGCGAAATAATGAGTTTTTCGACGGAAACAGTAGTTATTGCCCGAGCTCTCGCCAATCGATTTGCTTCGGAGCCCGTCACGCTCGAACTTGTTCTCCAAGCAAATCCAATTGTATTCCGGAAAGGCGAGATTGTTACGGAATCTAAAATAGATGGCAGAATTAGTGAAATTGAAATTCTCAATGGCATCCGCGAATTTCTTCGGACCTTTGTCAATACGAGAGCGCGCCAAAGAAATATGATTCCTGTTCAATCTCGTGATGGTCTTTCGTACGGCGAATATACACAGGATCAGTTACTGAGTACAGTAGCAAAAGTGAAAGCCGTTCCGCGATTGGTTAGGCTGGTTGCTGTCGCCCGGCAGGACATTCGTGCCGGAGACACTTTGGACATTGACATTGAGGTCAGATGATCAAGAAAACGGTGCTCTCGATAGATCCTGGAACTTCCAAGTGCGGAATGGCGCTCGTCCAACGAGATGAGGGCAGTTCAATCAAGCTCCTATGGCATGACGTTGTTCCAGTTGATGCCGTCATTGTCAAACTTCACGAAGCATATATTGTCGAAGAATTTCATCTCGTCATCATTGGCGACTCAACTGGCTCCAAAAAAGTAAAGACGGACCTGCGCCGGCATTTGCCGAGCATGGGGATTCTGGTCATTGACGAGAAAGAAACGACCATTCAAGCCCGAGAAAGGTACTGGGAATACAATCCTAGAAAAGGTTGGAGAAAGTTCTGGCCAGCCACTCTACAGACTCCCCAAGAGCCCTATGATGACTATGCCGCACTGGTACTTGCAGAGCGTGTTCTGAGTGAAGGCTAGTCGAAAACCGGTAAAATGAATCTATATGTCCCCCAAGATTCGGAATATCGGCATCATAGCGCACGTAGATCACGGGAAGACGACCCTCGTAGACGCAATTTTTAAGCAAGCAGGGACCTTTCGAGAGAACCAGCATATGGGTATTCGTGTCATGGACAGCAATGACCTTGAGCGCGAAAAAGGTATTACGATTTTGTCCAAAGTTGCTTCGGTTCAGTACCTCGGTACGAAAATTAACATTGTTGATACTCCTGGTCACGCTGACTTCGGTGGTGAAGTAGAGCGAGTTCTCAGCATGGTTGACGGTGTACTCCTCGTTGTCGATGCAAATGAAGGACCGATGCCTCAGACTCGATTCGTGCTGAAGAAAGCGTTCCAAAACGGATTGAAGCCAATTGTATTTGTTAATAAGATCGACCGTGAGAATTCACGACCAGAATACGCATACGACAAAACTCTAGACCTTTTCATCGACCTAGGAGCTGATGAAGACGCCCTATTCTTCCCCGTTTTGTATGGCTCAGGTGCGGGTGGCTATGCCCGAACAAACCCGGGCGATGACGACATGGACATGAAGAAACTTTTTGACGCGATTGTCGAACATGTTCCTGAACCCAAAGTCGAACACGAAGGCCCTTTCCGACTTCAAGTCAACAACCTTGACTATAGCGACTACTTGGGACGCATGTTTGGCGGAAAAGTCCTTCGCGGAACCGTCAAAGTTGGCGACCGAGTCGAAATGATTCGTGAAGATGTTGTTAAGAAAGTTGCCTTTAATGTCACCAAACTTTGGACATACGAAGGCATCGAACTGACTGACGTAGAATCAGTTGGCGCTGGCGAAATTGCCATGTTGGCCGGTCTCGATAACGTCCTGATTTCCGACACGATCGCAATTGTCGATACCAGTGAAGCTCTTCCTGCAATCAAGGTTGAGCCAAGCACGCTTTCGATGAACTTCTACGCCAATAACTCGCCACTAGCTGGCAAGGATGGCGGCAAGTTCCTTACCATCCACAAGATTCGCGATCGAATCTTGAAGGAAGAAGCAGTATCGGTTTCAATCAAAGTTGACCCGGACGCAGCGTCCGATACGGTGAAGGTCAAAGCTCGTGGTGAACTTCAGCTCGCGATTCTCATCGAAACGATGAGG
>JANPAV010000041.1:0-2182 GCA_031430115.1 Armatimonadota bacterium
CAATAGACGTTTTTGTTGTAGGGGCCGTTTACCTCTTTTGCATTTCGGTAAAGGGGCTTTCCGGTCACCCGAAGTCGACTTGGACGACGGTGCGAATCGTCTTCCAAGTCTTCCATCGGGCCTTCATTATTTATTGGACCATTCAACAAGCTTCGTATTGGATGAATGGTCATCCCACGTCCATGCTCAAAGACTGGTTGGAAGAGGATATGGCATATGCTATTTATTTGCCGATACTCCTGCTTGAGCTGATAGATGCTAGTGTGAGAATTGGAATTGCCGTTTGGCAAAAGGATTATGCTTTCCCTTCGGTTAAAGCTTTCATTGTCAGAAGCTTGCCGGACTTGGCGGTTGTCGCGTCAATGATCTACCTACAATACGTGATCGTTCACAGCCCGAGGTGAGCTGACTGGTTCCCCTTTATCTGACCACTTGTTTTCCGGTTCGGACATTGAATGTGCGGACATCGCCATGGCACGGGAACCAGTTCCTGGACGTTAAACGCCGGGTCACACCGAAGAAGGTCGCTTAAACCGGCTACCCCCGATCAAGTTGTATTATTTGCCCAGCCCCCCGATTCACTTCGTTCATTCACCTGCGGCGGGATCAACGACACGCGGTGACTCGCGGTTGTAATATAGAGAAGTAATGAAAACCTGCATATCCTCGCAGCTTCCGCCTTCGCGCAAGCGCTACGGAGGACAGGTCGCAGATCGAAGATTACGACCAGATCCGCGAGACGGAATTGTCGGGCATGCAGGGCACGACAAGCCTTGGGGATTTAGAATGTTTAACTCCTCCCACCCTGTGGCTAGCCAGTTATAAATAACCATGATAAGCTCAATCGTATTGATTTTCTGTTACTATTTTTCGTCACCTAAATTAATAGAATGGCAATATCGCTGGAACAAGGAGCCAATGGCAGTGGAATCTATTCAATTGTTCAGCTTAGTTAATAGGTTCTTTGGGTATGTATTTGCGTCTTTCCTTGCTTATCAAATTGAGGGAACATTTGGGCGCATATTGACCTTTTCTTTGATGGCGAGTTTGATTTTATGGAATCCGGTTCGGAACTGGAGAGTCAAGAGGATTGCGAAATGTGCCGCTGAGCCAAGCTCGCCGATGAAACAACCCACCCAGACTGGGAAAAGTGAAGAGACAACATTATCGGAGCAATAGGGTCGTTCATTCCTAATCCAGTTGCAGACATTAGGGATATTGAAAAAGAACTTGAAGGACCGATCACAGACATGGTTGAAGAGGCGAAGGCTGGTAGGCAAAGGTCGCTAGAGTATTGGCTCAGCGAGGATTAAGCTCCGAGGCAATAGCGACTTTGAGCCAAACGCTAGGATGGTGTTTGGCTCGAAGTCTAAAGTTTTGTATATTTGAAATATAAATTAAGATATATACTTCAAGCTAAATCACGAATAGTCAGTTGATGTATTCAAATGAATCCTCATCCGTTTCCCAAAGAACTGCCTGAAGTCGTATGGCGATTCATGTTTGCCTTGCTGGAAGAATTGTATCTTCGTCGGTTGGCTGAGCCGCCGGCGAATCCTGGGATAGCTTGGCTCAATAAATGGCTCAGATCGAAGGAGGGTCTTGGAATCGTCATTGATGAAGCGAGTTCGGCTGGCCTTGGAACGCCAGTTTCACGAGAACAGGCTAGAGGTTATTTCTACCGCCAACCGAAGGGAGCCCAATTCGTTATGCTCGATTTGTTTACGCCGAATGTCTTATTTTTTACGAGAGAGGAGATTCTTGAGCAAAAAAACTACAGTCTGGTTGGTACATTGCTAATCGCGCTAAATGACCCTAAGTGGGCTTACTCTATCCCGCCGAGTTGGCCCCTTGAGAAGAGGCGAATTTTCAAGATTCTTCGCGATAGGGTGAGGTAACGACGAAACCTCCATTTTTGGGCGAGCCACTTCGTGGGAGTGGCCGTTATAATTAATCATGATAAGCTCAATCGTATTGATTTTCTCTTACTATATTTCGTCACATAAATTAATAGAATGGCGTTATCGTTGGAACAAGGAGCCAATGGCGGTGGAATCTATTCAATTGCTCAGCTTAGTTAGTAGGTTCTTTGGTTATGTATTTGCGTCTTTCCTTGCTTATCAAATTGAGGGAACGTTTGGGCGCATATTGACCTTTTCTTTGATGGCGAGTTTGATTTTAT
>JANPAV010000042.1:0-2467 GCA_031430115.1 Armatimonadota bacterium
CTAGAGTTGGATGGTTCAGAAGTAGTTCTCGATGTGAGAGGAATCAATGAGTGGAACAATGTTCACCTCGCAAGTTCCTTACATATCCCACTCGGATACCTTCGTGGTCGGCTCAACGAGCTCCCTCGAGATAAGAAGATCGTGGTTCACTGTGCCTCTGGCGGACGATCCCCAATTGCGGTCTCAATCCTCAAGCAAGCAGGATTTGAGAATATTGCCGAAATCGCTGGCGGAATCACCGACATCTCACTCCGCTGTCCGATGAACGTCGTAACCGCGTAGCTCAACTGAGCTTCTGATAACTTGAGAAGGGGTCAACTTGCGATTAGCAGCCTGAAATTCAGAAACTCACATTGCGATTGCCTTGATGAGCAAAGACAGAAAATATGAAAGCAACACTATTGTGATACAAACAGTTATCATGGTTATATGTCCGAGCAACGCTACAGCGAAAGTGAACTTCGAGAGGTTCTTCGCGTTGCTTCGGAAGAACAAAGCAAGATCTCTTCGGAAACGACAAGCAAAGATGGCTATAGCCGACAAGATATCGAACGATTAGCAGCCGAAGTCGGCATCGATCCACAAAGTGTTGGGGTGGCAATTAATCGCTTACAATCTCCATCGAAATCTAAGTGGGAAAAATTCATGGAATTCTCGTTGCTTGATAACTCGATGGGGTTGTCCGTTACACGTACTTTCAATGGTCCAATCGACGATTCCACTTGGGTGGAAATTCTCAGTGAATTGAGAAAGATATTCCGCGGATCAGGTATCACGGGTGGCTCAGAAAAGGCTCGTGAATGGACGTGCGAACTTGGGGGAATAGCCGCACATGCTTTTGTGACCCAGAGAGATAGCTCAACATTGGTTCGAGTTGAGTTTGGAGCAACTGCGACATTTCAAGGGCAAATTACTTCTACAGTTTGTGCTGGAATCGCCTTCCCTCTAGTATTTGGATCATTCCTTATTTGGGGCTCATTACAAATTCATGCGGGCACCGGTCTCGCAATTGGGCTTACTTTCGGGATTCTGGCACTCATGCTTGCGTTTGGAGTGCTTTTTCGAGCTTCTTACAGCTTCGTTACCAAGAAGGACCGGCTGAAAGTGGAAGCACTTCTTGATCGAATCAAAGAAATGATGGAAGAAAGCTAGACGCAAACGAGTTCTCGCAAAATTAGGATAATTCTAACCCTTCAGGATTTAGCAACTGCTCAAATCTCGTAATTTTGCTGAGGAACGTAGTTCCCAAAAATCCTGTTGCTTGGGCAATCCGACTTGTCAAGGCTCCGAGTAATGCTGCCTCAGGGGCAACGAATAGATGAACCTAAACGCATGCCCAATCAGCGCTCCTGAGTGCTAAAGCTAGCCAAATGACTTACCTTCAGCGAAAAGGCGAAAAGTCAAAACAGACTCTTTACTACCGAATACGGCCAGGCAACTGACGCCAAATACCCGCCATTCTGTGTATGCCCAATCGCCGGATTAAAGCACTCCCACGGAATCTCGCCACCCTTCCGAAGGTGGACAACATACTCGGCGAACACTTTCCGTCCTAAAGTCTTATCCTCCTTCATCAGGGCTTCAATCAAGAACCCGGTCGGAGTATGCCAATACGCCCCGTTTTGATAGGTGCCCTTACCACCCATTGCTTTCTCCCAAGCCGACGACGCCGAAAAATCGCGGTCAGTTGGCACATGCCGAACCGCACCTTCCAATGTAATCGTCCCAGCCTGATGCGCGTACAAAATTGTCTTTCGGGCAAGCCTTGCCCGAGATGATTCCAAAACTCCTAAGTGCAATGCCAACAGGGTTCCCCAAACGTCAGGCTGCTTACCCACTTCGGTCGCCGCCCTTAGCCAACCTGATTCTTTTTCAGCAAAAGCCAAAGGAACATTCTTGGCAATCTTTGAAGCCTCGTCCCGATATTTGCGATTTCCTGTTAAGCCAAAGAGTTCTTTCGCTGCCCGAAATCGAAGAAGTGACGGATACAAGACTTTGCCGGTAAAGGTAATCGAATCACAAAATCCAAAACCAACCGCTCTCGTCTGCCGAGTCGTTACAAACAAGCCAGTTGAAGTCTCAAATTCGGGACTTAAAAATGCCCGTTCCATCCGCTCCAAAACCGTCAACACCCCGACATTGGTGGTCAAAAATGATTTCGAGCGCGATTGCCGTGCTAGCAACCATCCCAAATGGACAAACTCATAGTGATCGTCGGCCGGAGGATAAGTCCCCCATGGTTCCGCTCCCTGATCTTCACCCGCGGAGTAAGTTCCTGGATAGAAAACTGCCGTTCCATCAAAGTTAATATGGTCTGGGATCGAAAACGGCGGCAAAATCCCGCCACTCTTAAGACGCCTTACCGAGGCACCATTCTGACACTTTGCCAACAGCATAAAGTGATTGGATAGCTCCTCAGTCGGTACCAATCCAGAGTCACAAGCCATCGAGAAATCCCGAATCCAAA
>JANPAV010000043.1:0-29345 GCA_031430115.1 Armatimonadota bacterium
TTCACAAAGACTCCATGCAAAAGCTTGCCGACTTGACCGTGGCTTTGGTAAAGGCTCTATAACCCCAGAGTTTCTCGGAGCCATGCGACTCCAAGGCGAGTTGCTTCGATGCCATCTTCGCCGCATTCAAGTTCAATATCCAGGCAAATTGGAGCTCCATTGAGGCGGTTCAATAACACATCTAAGGTTTCCCGAATTCGAACTACTCCTTCGCCCAATCGGCAGCCGTCATAGTAGTCCCCTTTGTTCGAGCGATAGCTTCCCTTCTCAACTGACTTAAAATCCTTAATGTGGATCAACTTTGGAATTGGCAATTCCTTCGCAGCTTCGACTGGATTAACGTCGGCCAATAGAAAATTCCCAATGTCAAAACAAAGTCCGATGTTTCTATTCTCAAGAGGCTCTAAAATCGTAAGTAGTCGTGACGGCGTTGCGAAGACGGCACCATGATTTTCCAATGCTAGGTTCACCGCTGGATTGGCAAGATCCTTCAAAACATCAATCGTTCCGTACCTGACCAACTCCACTCCATCACTCGAAGTTGGATTCCCAGAAAAGACTCGTACAGATCCGGCAGAGAAAGTCTTGGCCAGAAATATGCCAAGTTCAATTTTTGCTCGCTCAATCCTAAGACGAGCAGTGTCATCGTAGTTGAAGTCATTCGTCACGCTAACGGCGTGAACTTTCAGTCCAGTTCTTTCTAGGGCTGCCTTTGCTTCGATCACGAAATTTGAAATCGTTTCTTCACTTGGCAAGTGGTCACGCACAACTCCCGGATCATAGAGAAATGCGTCGAGAATTTCGATTCCATCTGCACCTGCATCCTTAGCAAATTCAATGAATTTGCCAATGGGCATTTCGCCGGCCCGCCACGCACTCAAAACCGAGTACCAGCAGATGCCGACTGAAACATTATTGTTTTGCAGTGAGGAAGTGAACAATTGGCGAATAAAAAATTACGGTTCCGACAACACCAACAAAGCAAATTGCTAATGCGGATTTAATGCTCATGCAAGTCTCATAAGGGGAGAGATCCGATTCATCTGAATCGGAATAAGCAGACTTAAGGATTCGAAGGTAATAAAAAGCGGCAAATGCTGAGTTTGCCAAAAGAATAATTGCCAACCAACCTTCATTAAAACGAACGAGATCGAATACAAAAAGCAACTTTCCAACGAAACCGGCAACTGGTCCAATTCCAATTTGTGAAAGGACAAATACAACCAACAATGCAGCCAGCCCTGGGCTCCTCTTTGACAGCCCCCGCAATGAATCAATGGTAATTGGTTCCTGGTCATTTTTCGCCACCAGGGCCAAAATAACGAAGACCCCAAGAGTGGCAAAAACATAACCGATTAGAAAATATCCGAAGAAGATCTTAGAGTCGGCGTTTTCTCTGAGCAAGCCCGACAAATAGATAAGAATATAACCCGCATTCACCATCGACGAGTAAGCCAAAATCTTCTTGACGTCTCGTTGCCCAAAAGCCATTACGTTTCCGATAACCATTGAGAGAATGCTCAGGGCCAAGCAAACCGGAAAAGCAATCGTCTTGAACATTACAGCTGACATGACAATATTATAAAGGGCAATAAAAGGCCCAATCTTGGCTCCGGTTGCCATGAACGCCACAACATTGATCGGAGCTCCCGCATAGACATCTGGTATCCATTGGTGAAATGGGACCAGGCCGCATTTAAAGCCAATTCCGACCATCAGAAAGGTAAAGCTTAAAAGGAACAAAGGACGGTTCTCTGGGTGTGCGGGAGACATAAATGTCTTGAACGAATCCAAGCTGAGACTTCCGGTAGCACCATATAAGAAGGCAATTCCGTACAGTAAAAAGCCTGTTGCGAATGCTCCTAACAAGAAGTACTTCATTGCCGCTTCTTGCGAGAATTTTGAACGCTTGTTGGACCCAGCTAAAACATATAAGGAAATTGAGAGAAGTTCAAGCCCTACAAATATTCCTAAGAGGTTGTCCGTGGAGCACATGATCATTCCACCCAACGCAGCCCAACTAATGAGTGGATAGAACTCGGGGCACGACGTCCCGGTCCGTTCAAAATATGGCTTCGAAAGTAAAACCGTAACCAAGATACTGATCAGAATTAGCGATTCCCCGATCATGCCTGGGTTCACTTTTGTGATCATTTCGCTCAGCATCGTATATTCGTTTCCAAATAATCCCAACTGACCGCCAAGGGCAATGAGTATTCCAATGAGAGTTACGAAAAAGATTGCTCTTGAATCTGATTTCGGATTGATCAAAAGGACAACCAATCCTCCGATTCCAGTCAATGCCATTGCCAGAAACGGGAACAAGACAATCCAGTTAAATTCAGGAATTGCAAAATATGAATGCATCGTTATTTCGCCTCCGTAATGACCTGGGGCGATTTATTGGAGGAGCTTCCCGAAGCTTCGTACGAGCTACTCAAAGTTTTTATGTTTGGCTCCATCGAACGTAAAATAGTCATGGGCAAAATTCCAAGAACAAGAATGATGATTGCAAACGATCCACCAATGACCGTCTCCTTCGTATCAAGGTCTTTGTAATTTTGAGTTTCGACGTTCCGACCGTAAAAGAGCCGCTGGTACATATAAAGCATGTAGCTTGCTGAGAGAATTGCTCCGGCCGCTGCGATGTATGTGAAGCCGACATTGAGTCCGTTGCTACCGACATGTCCAGCAAAATATGACCCTACCAAAGCAAGGAACTCGCCAATAAATCCACCGGTAAAAGGAAGACCTAAATTGGTCAACATTGCAATCAAGAACAATGTTGAGAATATCGGCATTGACTTCTTGAGACCACCAAAATCTTCAAGCGATTTCGATGGGGAACGCTCAGCCAAGAAGCTGAGCATGACGAAAACTGCAGCCGCGGCAATACCGTGATTGAACTGTTGAAACGCAGCTCCCATCATTCCGTAATGGTTCAGGGAAAACATTCCGACTAAAATGAACCCAACGTGACTGATCGTGGAAAAACCCATTACCCTACCCGGAGTCTTTTGAATTGCAGCGAGGATTCCACCGTAGATAATGCCGACTACTCCTATGCCAACGACAATTGGAGCGTATGCCTTGCAAGCGTCGGGAAATAGGGGAAGGCAAAATCTGAACATTCCGAAAGTTCCAACCTTGAGCACTACGCCGGCAACCACGGCCCCAATTGGCGCATCTTCATAGGTATCGTTCAGCCAGCGGTGGATTGGAACTACCGGAGATTTGACCAGGAAAGCGATCATGAATCCCCAAAATGCCAATGACTGAAGTGGCCATGAATCCTTCCAAAGTCCCTGATTAGCCACTAATTCCTGAAGCCGCAATACATTGAATGTTGGTACCCGTGTGACTTCGATCGCTCGACTAGCAAGAATCGCCATTCCGACAAGCATTAGTAGCGAGCCTGCAAAAAGTGTAGCCACGTACCGGATAGCAACTTTGCCCTTGTCGCCGGTGCCCCAGCCCAATATCATAAGGGCAACTGGGACCAAGCTGAGCTCAAAGAAAACGTAGAACAGTACAATATCAAGGCTGCTAAATATGCCAAATAGCGTTCCTTCAAGGCACAACAGCAAGCCTAGAAGTTGCGGGACCTTTTCTTTTGGTTTTGAAATCAGAATGGCAATTAGACCCAGGAATGCAGTTAGAAGCATCATCCAGGCCGCCATGCTATCAACACCAACAAAATACGAAACTCCAATTGCTGGAATCCATTCCACATCTTGCTTGAGAAGAAACCCTGCTTCTCCACCTAAGAATTTAACAACAACAAATCCGCTGATAACCAAAGTGCCAACGGCTACCAGAATGCTAAGACTTCTTGGAGCAACGATATTTAGCTTTGGTGCCAACGCAATACCAAGACCCGCGAGAATCGGAAGCCAAATTAGAAAACTCAAGTAAGGAAATGAGTTCATTTGTGACCTCCCTGACCGAGATAAATCACCGCCAATGCGATTCCGATGACTCCAACAAGCATGCTGACGGCGTACATTCTTACCAATCCAGATTGCAGCTTGTTCAATAACGAATAAATGCCTTCGGACACTTTGCCAAGGCCAATTCCAGAGCCACCGATAAGACCTTTGTCGACATTACGATCTAGAATTGTTGCTATTTCCGCGCCACCATCAACCGTCGCGCTGACTATCGCCGCATCATAGCCGAACTGATTGCTGACCAAACGTCGAATAGGTGACCATTGAGCCAGATCCCATCCTTCGCGCTTTGGAAGACCCTTCCAGTAGAAAAGGAGACCGAGAACAATGCCGCCAATCGCAGCCCCTATCGAAACTTTCTCAAGCAAGTGAATCAGATCTTCTGATGATTCAGCCAACGGCAATGTGCCCTTCTGACCAATCGAAGGAGCATAGAGCCAATTCTTAAGTCGATCACCTTGATTGAGGAAGTAGCCGCCGCCTAAGCTCAGCAAAGCCAAAACGACGAGCGGTGACCACATGGAAATGGGCACTTCGTGTGGAACATGATTGGAACTCAGCGAGTGGTGAACGTCTTCTTCTGAGTGATGCTCAGAAGCCTCGAAATCACGCCAACGTTCCTTCCCGCCAAAGAATGTCAGCCACATCATTCTCGTCATATACATAGCGGTGAGCATCGCAGTAAACAGACAAATATAGCCAGCGAACTGTCCGGCATTAAACCTCGAGGTGAATGCTAACTGAGTTTCAATTGCCGCCACAATAATCTTCTCTTTTGACATCGCACCTGAGAGAAGCGGGACGCCCGATATCGCCAGGTAGCCCGCCATCATCGTGAAGAACGTGATCGGAACATACTTTCTCAGGTTTCCGTAATTCCTCATATCCTGCTCATGCGACATGGAGTGAATAACCGCACCCGACCCCAGGAATAGCAGGGCCTTAAAAAAGGCGTGAGTGATGACGTGGAAAAGTCCGATCCAATACGCCCCGGCACCGCAAGCAACAAACATAAATCCTAACTGTGAAACTGTGGAATAAGCCAGAACCTTCTTGATATCTGTTTGTCCAAAGGCGATTACGGCGGCAAAAAGAGCTGTAAATGCACCAACACAACAAATGACTATTGAAGCTAAAGGTGAAAGCTCAAAAACCACGTGCATTCGATTGAGAAGCACGACACCGGATGTGACCATCGTCGCCGCGTGGATAAGGGCTGAGACCGGCGTTGGTCCTGCCATGGCATCCGGCAACCAAAGATAAAGGGGGAATTGAGCCGACTTGCCGCAAGCTCCTACAAACAGGAGCAAAGCAATTGCCGTCGCGAGGGCAGGATTGACCTTGCAGGCATGCTCGAGCACCGGGAGAATCGTATCGTAGCTAAGTAGTCGAGCGTCCTTTGGTCCGTAATTAATGTTTGCCGTGGCGACCGTTGCAATGATGAGCAAGAGCCCAAGCGTGAGACCCCAGTCACCGATTCGATTGACAATGAATGCTTTGTTTGCTGCTTTTGAGTTCGAAATGTCTTCATACCAGAACCCAATGAGCAAGTAGGAACATAGACCAACGCCTTCCCAACCAACGAAAAGCAGCAAAAGGTTGTTCCCTAGAACCAAGATCAGCATCGAAGCGATGAACAAATTTAAATAGGCAAAGAATCGCCCATAGTCCTTCTCTTCGGCCATGTACCCAGTTGCATACAGATGGATCAATGCGCCAATACCAGTAATCACGAGGACCATTGTCATCGACAAAGTATCAATTCTCAGTTCAAATGGAATTGAAAGACCCTCAATATCGATCCAGGGGATACTCGAGACAACCGTCGCGCTCGAAGGGTCCAAGTTCTTTGATATCAAAGCGCCAATTCCAAAGGCGATAGCTATGGGCAAAACGGCAAGGATCCCGAGTACTTTTTTGCTTACCTTCTTACCAAGAAATGTTTGAAGAATTGCACCCAATACTGGGAATAACAACGTTAGCCAAATAAGTTCGTTTCCTTGCACCGTCGCTATCCTCCTATCAGATTCAATTCGTCAACATCGACTTCTTCCTTTAGTCGATAAATTGCCATGATGATTCCTAATCCAACTGCTACTTCAGCCGCAGCAACTGCCATTACAAAAATCACCATCATAGGTCCAGCAATCGCTTGATCCATCGAATGTCCTTCGATGGCAAACCGGTATCGAGCAAACGAAAGGAAAGCCAAGTTAACAGCGTTGAGCATTAGCTCAATGCACATAAAAATCACGATTGGGTTGCGACGAATGACGACACCGATCACTCCGGTTGAAAACATGAACATGCTTAGTCCAAGGTAAGCGACCAAAGGCACTCCGTTCATTGGGTCCTCCGCTTCGCGAGAAAGACTGATCCAACAACTCCAACCAACAGCAAAATGCTCACAACTTCAAAAGGAAACACATTGGAAGTAAACAGTGCTTCGCCAATGACCTTTGGATCGCCTGGATTATTGGTTATAGGCTTAGGTCCATCGAGACCGAGCAACGGTAATACTTGGCTAGCAAGAACAACAAACAACCCAAATCCAAGAACAAGCCCGATTGGTCGCTTCCAATCTCTCTTCTCCTCGATGAGCTTTGGATTTAGAAGCATAATCACGAAGACGAACAGAACCATTATCGCCCCGCTATACACCACGATTTGCGAGATTCCGAGCATTTCCATATTCAAACTGAAGTACAAAAAAGCCAGCAAGAAAAAGTTGAACACCAAACATAACGCACTTCGTATTGCGCTGCCAAATGCGACGACTCCGACCGCCGCCAAGGCTGCTGGTCCAGCAATCATTGCAAAAATTATGAGTTCGGGGTTCAATTTCAAGGAGTCACCTCTTTGCTTGGAACAACTTCAGGAATTCTGCGTGGTGAATTAACCATATTCACACTTCTTGATTGGAATTGAGGCTGAGTCTTCTTGTTCTGGTTTCGGATCGCGGCCCAAACAACGAACAGAATTCCATAACAGACAAATCCGGTCATCCAACCTGCCATTGAGCCATAAACTCTTGAAGCAAAAATCCAGGTAGCCGTGATCATTAAGTTGACGACAGCCAAAGGAAGCAGGAATTTCCAACCAAGATTCATCAGCTGGTCATAGCGAAGTCTAGGGAAGGAAGCTCGGATCCAAATATAGATCGTCAGTCCGACCGCACCCTTAGTGAGCATGACAAGCACCCCGACCAGATACATGTTCTCAAATCGAGCTAAAAACTCAAAACGAAGTGGGAAATGGTAGCCACCCAAAAATACAGTAGCAAAGATCATGCTGAACGTGAACATTGCCATGTACTCCGCCATCATGAACAGCCCCCAGCGCTTGGTGCTGTACTCTGTGTGATATCCCGCCACTAGTTCATTTTCTGCTTCCGGCAGATCGAACGGAGGCCGATTTGTTTCGGCAATCATACAAATTCCAAAGATTATTGCGGAAATGAATCCCATTGGCGTAAAGATGTTCCAATTGGGAATAAAGTCAACAACTCCGTAAAGGGGGACATCCTGAGATTTAACAATGTCTGTCATCCTCAAGGAGCCTGAGTTCATGACCATTGCGGCCAGTGAAACGCCCATTGCTAGCTCATAAGATATTAGTTGAGCCGACGCTCGAAGTCCTCCCATTAGTGAGTACTTGTTATTCGAGCTGTAGCCAGCCAGAACCGTAGAATATGCGCCCAGCGAAGAAATGGCAAGGATAACTAACATGCCAACATTGACGTCCGCTACCGGCGTAAATCGGGTGTCACCGCCAAACGGGATAGTGCAGCCAAGAGTGAGTGCAACGAAGAGTGCAATCAACGGGGCCAAGATGAACAAGAACCGGTCAGTCTTGTCCGGCATGATGTCTTCCTTAAGGAAAAGTTTTAATCCGTCGGCGATAGATTGGGCGAGACCAAATAGCTTAAATTTCTTCCCTTTCAAGAAGCCGGGAATCATTTTGCTGGTGCGCGAAAAAGTTATGTTTCCGGTTCGGTTTGGACCAATTCGATCTTGCATCCAAGAAAGTAGCCGTCGCTCGTACCAAATGATGACCGGAATCGGAGCAAAGATCGGAATGATTGCCAAAATCGCCCGCCCAATTGCTGAGAGAACATCTTGTATTGTGGGGTGTAGGCTGTGTAACCAGTCCATTGGCAGTCCCAAAGAATTTACCTGAGTTGAGGTCGCGGTTGCACTTCCTGCCAGGGTTCTATTGGATGATTGCTACAATAAGTGATGAAACTCACCACTCTGCTCCAAGGCGTTGATCCGCAAGTCTTTCGCAAGACCGTTTTTCGCGCCGTGCTTAGATGTTTCTTCCCCTTATGCTGCTGCTTTTGGTTCTCACAATCCTTTTGGAGTTCGCGGCGGGAACCGGCCTTCGAAACTTTGCGATTCTCTATACAGTCGTTCTGTTCTTACTTCTTCCGTTCTTAATTGCTCGATCGTCGTCGAAGCCAAAAGCATTCTCCAAAACAACAAATTAGTTTTTTCTCGAAAGCGATTAATTGAATTTGATGACGAGGGAATGATGATTCGGTTCGACTCAGGAAGCTACTCTTTCACTAAGTGGACTGACTTAGAAGAAGCCAAGTACCAAGATGGTTTGGTGACTTTGCATCTTTCTAAATTGTATGTACACCTGGTTCCCGACTCTGCTTGGCCTTCAACTGTGGAACGTGACCAGTTCCTTACCCTACTTCGATCAAAGGCTCTTCTCAAATAGCTGTAACCTTGTTGTGCAAAATCCTGTAAAATCAATTAATGAAGAAGTCAGCTGCAGTTCCCGCGACCTTTTGCGCGTCTGTTGCGGCGCTAATTTTGTCGGGGTGTTCAAGCCCAGTTACTGTCCGGAGATGCGTCGATCCGTCTGGGACCGTTTTGCCAGATACAGCTTGCACCAGCCCAGTTACCGCTTCGACCTATAAGGGAGGGCGATACGCTCGGGTTCGAGCGGAAACCGGAACAGTTTGTTTCGATACATCCACCAACAAGGCAGTTGCCAATTCATTCTGCACTTCGTCAACGGGCTTTATGCCTGGCTTCTTTATGGCTGGGTTGCTTTATCGAAGCTCAAGCTGGGGTTACGGCGGTTCGATGAGCGGTGGTCGAATGAGGAACTTCTCATCCGCCCCACCTTCTGGACATGACATAAAGTCATCGAATGGAAGCACTGTTTCACGGGGTGGGTTTGGCAGTAGCAGTAGTTCATCCAGCGGGTCAAGCTTTAGCTAGCCGTGCGACGCAACCCAATTGCTTCTCGACCAGATTGGCGGCAAAAAGTCGAACAAGCCGGGCTTGTCTTTCATACCGAGGATAACAAGCAGTATTGGAACGAAAGCGCTTTTTACGAATTCACTTCTTCGGAAATCAGCGAGATCGAAAAGGCGACCAATGAGTGTCACCGCATGTGCCTGGAGGCGGTTCAGCACGTTATCGACACGAAGTCATATGCCCAATTTGGACTGAACCAGGCGACGATTGATGCCATCGAGTGGTCATGGGAAGCAGAACCACCAACCCTCTATGGACGATTCGATTTTGTTTACGACGGCAATAGTCCTCCAAAAATGTTGGAATACAACGCCGACACTCCAACAGCTTTGCTCGAGGCAGCGGTCATCCAGTGGAAGTGGTTAGAGGAACTCTATCCCGAGAAAGACCAGTTCAATTCAATTTGGGAGGGACTGGTTGAGCATTGGAACTGGTTGAAAGCCAATCGAAAAATATTGGGGAGCCAAATCCACTTTGGGCATGGCGACCTTTGGGAGGATGAGCTCACTGTTGCCATACTACGCGACACAGCTCACGAGGCTGGACTGGCAACACAATCAATTCTGATGCAGGACATCGGCTGGGATGAACAACGCCGATGGTTTGTCGACATCCAGGGGAATCGGATGTGGACAGTCTTCAAGCTTTATCCGTGGGAATGGATGGTTAATGAGCAGTTTGGGCGAAATGCCCTGGCGACCATGAAAGAATGTCAGTGGGTAGAGCCGATATGGAAAATGCTCCTTTCAAACAAAGCACTGCTTGCCGTACTTTGGGAAATGTTCCCAAATTCGCCCTATTTGCTGGAATCACATCTAGATGGACCGCACGGAATGACGCGATATGCGATGAAGGCGCTGTTAGGTCGTGAAGGGTCAAATGTAGAGATTTTTGGTACGACATGGGAGAAGCGAGAAGGTCCCTATGGCGAGTCTGGGTATGTCTACCAGGACTATGTGGAGATCCCTAACTTTGACGGCAATCATCCAGTGATTGGAAGCTGGATCATTGGCGAAACCGCCCGAGGTATCGGAATCCGTGAAACCGATGGCATCATCACTGACAACCTCGCCCGGTTTGTGCCTCACATGTTTTCTTAGGACCTAAATTTTAAATTCTAGGTCCTAATGAGGTTATCGAGACAAGAACTCGGCGATGACTTGAGGAACCGACGTATCGAATCCCACTACGTTTAAAGTCCCTGCGTCACCAGGGTCTCCAATCGTAGTCTTTGTTGATGCCATAGCAACAACAACCAATTTCGCCTCAATTCCCATCTTTCGACGGTACTCAGTGATAGCTTGCGCTGGGTGTTGAGATCCAGACCAAGTCTCCGAGTCAGTGTAGATGACAAACGCGTCAGCCTTTATCTTCTTGTCGATCGCGTATCGGATAGGTGCGGCACAGTCTGTACCACCCCCACCAGTTCGCTCCAACAATTTGACAACTGCGTCGAGTCGCAACTTACGAGAAACATCCAACTTGTACACTTTGGTATCGAAAGCCAAGTGAGTAACATCATTCTCCACTGATTCAGTGATTAATGACATCGCTCCGCAAGCGCTTCGACAGTCAAGTCCAGCCACGCCAGGGACCCGAGTTCCTGCCATCGAACCCGACACGTCGAGTCCAACAACAATTCGCTTTCCGGTCGCTTTAACGTTTCCGAACGATGCATAAAATGCTTCGTCCAATGCGTCAGTAATAGCCTTTACTGGCTTCCACTCACCGCTACCCTTGATGCTCTTTCCACCTTGGTAGGTGTTCAAAGCGGCAAGGACCGCAACTGGGTGAACCCTCGACTTTCGAAGTCGTTCAGTGTTCGAAAGAGCCGAGACAACAGTTTGCACTGCACCCGAGCTTCCCGTAAACCAACCATGCTTCAACAATCCAACCTTAGTCATGTTTCCCAAGTTTCGGATCATCGCAGTCAAAGGCATATCCGTTAGCAACGCTCCCCAAATTAGCGACTCATTCAACATTTCGGTTGGAATCGCCTCACGAGGAATTCTGAATTCTTCAATCATCTTCACCGCCGCATCAAGGTCATGCACTTCCTTCAAAGCTTGGACAGCCTGCACCAAGGGAGCATCTCCGGTGATTTCGCCATCAACGACCCACTTGTACAAAATGTTATGTTGCTCTGAAACTGCAACTGGGTGAGAGAGCCTCAACAAGTCTCGGTTTGACCACCCACCACGAGCCTGGTACTTCACGAATCCATAAGCCAAAGCTTCTGGAGTTTGTGCGTTGTACCACTTAGCAACTGCCTTTCGAAGTCCACGACCCCAACCACGCATTCCGTCACAAGCCTCAGCAAATGCGAACAAGTGGGTACCGGTTCGACATACTCTTGGCAATGCAGCAAAAGCCGCGATTCGAGTCTTTTCATCTCCAAGTGAAGCAGCCAAAGCAAGGGCAAAGATTGCGGGGTCGTTTTTCGGAGCGAGTCCTTTCGTACTCACTTCGATAATTCGATTGACCACACGCTCTCCGTCTTCTTTGATCGCTTCGACTACGTTCTGGGCGTTCTGCATCAAGAGCTTTTGCTCTCGGACATAGAAGGTTCCGCTTTCGCAACCTAGGATCAAGAATCGATCAAGCATGGTCCATCGATCTACGATCCATGTATAGCCACCAGCGTGGTTAGGGTTTTGCCCTGACAACGGTATGGCTACGCTCTGAGGCGTGATCTTCATATTGAACAACTTGCTGTATTTCATTTTCTTTTCTTTCTCCTGTTTCTTTTGTTTGTCTTAATCTCGCGGACAAGGGTCGGTTTTGGTATTGAGCAGATGAGTTTCCTCAACTGTCTCCGGGTTCGAACCGGATAGGCTTGCGCCGTACCTGATAAACCAAAACCATCGGCCCACGAGAAATCGTAGTGACCTTCGGACAAGTGCGAGATTGGTCCGATTACCAGGCCGTGCTCCAAACACCTCAATCCCGCGAACGAGATCGGCCGGCCTTTCCGCCGAAGCCCCCAAACAGTAACCGATGTGGTTGGAGGGATAACCAAGTCTCATCGGCCCGAAGGTCAAATTGTATGAAGTGCGGGCAAGTTATGCTGTGGGTGTTAGATGCTCTATCCAACTGAGCTACTTACGAATCTTTCGATAAGTAAGGCCGGACTCGAACCGGCGACCCTCCGCGTAACAGGCGATAACCCACGAGCTTCGGCCCGCACAAATTGTAGTCAGAGTACGGGCAAGTTGATCAGCCTGGGATGGTTTCGGTTTACAGTCGATAACCCAGAGCCTATCGGCCCGCACAAAAATTTGGTTTGAAAACGCGGACAAGTAACTAACCTGGCGGTTGATCTACCTAAAAGATAAGCCAAATTATTCGGCCCGCGTAAATTGAATCTGGGAAACAGATTCATAGATCTGCTTCGCTGTGTCGAGTTAAGTTTTCGTGCAGAGGTCAGTTATCTGTCACGATTAACCGACATCAGCACCCTTGTTTATGATCAGGGTTCATCTTAGGGAGAGTATTGTTACTGATCCGTTTGCGGGCTGTCAAGGGAGGCAGCGAAAAAATGCGGGCGATCGGGGTGGTGATTTGCCCTGATTTAGATTCAAAAGTGGGCGAGAAAATATTTTTAAAATATTTTTGAAACGGTGTCTAGCGCTAGATCGAACCGGGGATTCCGGGCTCGGTCAGCAATTTTGGATCGAGAACCTTCTTGAGAGTGACCTCATCCATGAGCCCCAGTTCGCGAACGACTTGAGGAATGGTCTTCTTCTCGGAGAGAGCCTGTTTCACGACTGCCGCGGATTTCTGATAGCCGAGGTAAGTGTTTAGTGCGGTCGCTAATGATGGCGATGTTTCGGCATAGTGAGCGCACTTCTCCGCGTCGGCGGTGATGCCGGAGACGCAGTTTGCCGTGAATGTGCGGATGGTGTTGGTCAAAATCTGGAGCGAGAATTGCGCCGAGAATGCCATGCCCGGCATCATCACGTTGAGTTCAAGTTGACCCGCTTGAACGCATCCTTCGATGCTGGCGCATTGACCGAGAACTTGGTAGAGCACAATGTTCAGATTCTCGGCCATGCTCGGATTGATCTTGCCCGGCATGATCGACGAACCGGGCTGGACCGGCGGTAAAGTGATTTCGGCAAAACCGGTAAGCGGCCCAGAGCAAAGTAGTCGGAGGTCGTTGGCGATACGGGTTAATTCGAGACAGAGTAATCGCATTGCTGCGGCGAGAGATGCTATCGCGAAATTGCTCTGCATTGCCTCGCGCAGATCGTCGGCGGGTCGGTATGGTATGCCGGTCCATTCGTGCAAAAGATTGACCACTCGGAAACGGAAGTCGGGATGGGTATTGAGACCGGTTCCCGCCGCACTTCCACCAATGCCAAGGTCTTCTAATTCCCATGCGGCCGACTCGAGCCACTGTTTGGATTTCCGAACCGAAGCTGCGTAAGCCGCAAACTCTTGCCCGAGGCGGATTGGGACAGCGTCTTGCAAGTGCGTCCTCGCCGATTTGAGCAAATGATCGAACTCGCGACCTTTTGCTTCTAGCGTCTCGGCAAGATCCTCGAGGGCGGCTAATAAATCGATAAGCAAGGACCGGCTCATCATCCGCATGGCCGTAGGGAAGGTGTCGTTGGTGCTTTGGCCAAAGTTCGGGTGGTCGTTGGGATTGACCTTTTTATATTCGCCAAGTCGTCCGCCTAGGATTTCCTCTGCCCGATTGGCCAATACCTCGTTTACGTTCATGTGGAGGCTGGTACCGGCGCCCATGTGGAAGACATCGACAGGGAATTGGTCGCGGAATTGACCATTCAGAACTTCATCTGCAGCTTGGATGATGGCTTCGCCAATTTCTTTGTCGAGAAGGTCGTATTCGATGTTGGCTTTTGCGCACGCCTTTTTGAGGAGGACGTACGCCTCGATCATCTTTGGATGCTGGGTGAGGCCGCTAATGGGAAAGAGTTGGCGGCTGCGCTCGGCTTGCGATCCCCAATAGGCGTTGGCGGGAACCTGTACGTCGCCCAAGCTGTCCTTCTCGATCCGGTAGTCCATGAATGATTCTACGTCGTGGGAGCGCGGGGGATTTACAGTCCCTGGCGGCTATGTAGAGAAATGAGAGTGGTTCGTAAAGATCGCCTTTCGGCTCCTCCTTCGCTACTTCGAGAGACATAGTCGAAAGTTGCGAAGGAGCTTCGGCGGATAATAAGGGGTCGCTCGCAACATGTGGTGTGTATAGACGTTTGGTACGAGCGACCATGGAAAGGACTATTGCCCATTCCTTACCCAGGCCTCCATTTTTCGTTGCCTTGCAGCAACAAAAAACTCCGACCTGGGCTGAGATACTTTCGACCCGTTGGGCCTCCGGAGGGCTTCAATAAAAATGAACGCACCGATTTCATCTAGAGAGCCCAGGAGAAGGATTGCTTTGATGCTAAAAAAAAGCCCCACTCATTTGAGTGAGGCTTTCTTTATGCGGGCGGGACGCCTACCCTCCGACTATTGTCGCTTTCGGAACTTGGTCTCAGGAGCGCCTGAGCTGCTTCCGGAAACGCCGCCGTCTCTTGGAGGACCACTCGGGGCTGCGTCTCGACGTGGACCACGATCTCGATCGCCGCCACCGTCTCGTCGAGGTCCGCCTCGATCTCCGCCGCCACGGAATCCACCGCCGCCGCCATCTCGTCGAGGTCCGCCTCGGCCGCGATCTCCGCCGCGTCCTCGGTCACCACCACCACCGCCGCCACCTTGTGATGGAGGAGGGGTTCCGTCTTCGTTACCCTCAAGGGTTTCGAGATCTTGCTTGATTCCGATTGCAGTTAGGTTCAATCGACCCATTTCGTCGAGTTCAAAGGTCTTGACATTGAGCGTATCGCCCATGTTAACAACTTCTTCGATTCGCCCGATTTCCTTCAGAGTGATTTGCTCCTTAGGAACAAAGCCTTGCTTGCCGTTGCTGAGCTCGACCAAGATGCCGCGACCCATGATTCGGGTTACGACGCCAGTGAATTCGGTGCCCATTTCGACATCGCCAACCGCATCCTTGATCATTGCGATCGCCTTTGCGGATTGCTCTGCGCTGCTTGATCCGACCAAAACTCGCCCGTCTTGCTGAACGTCAAGGGATGCACCGGATTCGGCGGTGATCTTCTTGATCATCGCTCCTCCTGGTCCGATGAGTGCACCAATCTTTTCAGGATTGATTTGGATCGTCGTGACTTGTGGAGCAGTATCAGCAACCGTCTCTCGAGGAGTGTTGATTTCTGCTTCCATGACATCGAGGATTGCGAGTCGTGCGCCAAGGGCTTGATTCAATGCTCGGGCAAGAACATCGTCTGGAATTCCGTCGAGTTTCGTGTCGAGTTGAAGAGCCGTGATGCCTGCTCGGGTTCCAGCGACCTTGAAGTCCATGTCTCCACAGAAGTCTTCCATTCCGATGATGTCGGTGAGGACTTTGAATTCCTTACCGTCGGACATGAGACCCATCGCGATTCCAGCAACTGGTGCCTTAATCTTAATTCCGGCGTCCATGAGAGCCAAAGTTGAACCACAGACCGAAGCCATGGAGGTTGAACCGTTGGACTCGAGAACTTCGGAGATCAAGAGCAAAGTGTATGGGAAGTTTGGATCATCGAGTGGCAATACCGCTCGAAGTGCTCGCTCAGCCAATGCACCGTGTCCGATTTCTCGTCGGCCTGGTCCTCGCATTGGTCGACATTCGCCAACAGAATAAGCTGGGAAGTTGTAGAAGTGCATATAGCGCTTCGGTTCTTCGTCTTCGATTCCGTCCATCGTTTGTGCATCGCCTGGCAAACCAAGTGTGACAACGGTCATGACCTGAGTCTGACCACGAGTGAACAGTCCTGAACCGTGAACTCTTGGAAGAATTCCGGCGACGGCTTCGATGTTTCGAAGTTCGTCAAGCTTTCGACCGTCTGGTCGCTTCTCTTTGGTGATGATCAAGTCTCGAACGACGCCCTTTACGACGGTGTCGGCGGCTTCGCTGAGTTGACCAAGAATCGCAGCATTACCTTCGTACTCTGGTTTGAGCTTCTCGACGATGTCTTTGATGAGATCGTTGAGTGCGCTTTCTCGAACGGCTTTGTCCTTGCTACCAAGGAGTGCCTTTTCGATGTCCTTACCGTACTTTTTGGTGATGTTCTTCTTAAGATCTTCGTCAATTGCGTGAAGGTTGACAACTCGCTTTGGCTTGTTGACCATCTTGCCGAACTCTTCAAACTTCTCGGCGATTTGTCGAATAGCGTTGTGGGCGAACTTCATCGCGGCGGCCATATCGGCTTCCGAAACTTCGCTTGCACCAGCTTCAACCATTGAGATCGCACCTTTGTGACCGGCGACGACTAGGTCGAGGTCACTTGCTTTGATCTGATCGCCAGTTGGGAAGAGGACAAATTCGCCATCAATTCGGCTCACTCGTACGCAAGCAACTGCGGCTTTGATTGGGACATCGCTGACAGCAAGAGCTGCACCAGCGGCGCAGACAGCAAGGACGTCTGGAGGACAATCTTGCTCGACTGCAAAAGTCATCGCAATGACTTGAATGTCATTGCGAAGACCTTTAGGGAAAAGTGGTCGTAGAGGTCGATCCATTAATCGACAAACGAGAGTCGCTTTTTCGCTAGGACGTCCACCGCGCTTCATAAAGCCGCCGGGGATCTTGCCTACTGCGTATTTTCGCTCTTCGTAGTCGCAGGTTAAGGGTAGAAAATCTATGCCTGGTCGGGGATTCTCTGACATCGTAGCGACGCCGAGAACGATGGTTTCACCCATGCCGAGGAGGACTGCTCCGCCTGCTTGTTTAGCAACGCGTCCAGTCTCGAGGTAGAACTCTTTACCGCCTACCTCAAATTCAATTGTTTGTATCATTTAGCTTCCGTTCTTAACGGGGCTTAACTTCACGAATTCCAAGTTTCTTAATAAGTGCGCGGTACTTGACAACATCTCGGTTGCGAAGATACGCCTCAAGGCGTCGGCGTTTGCCAACCAGAACCAAGAGACCTCTTCGGCCGTGGTTGTCCTTCTTGTGTGTTCGAAGGTGGTCGGTAATTTGCAGGATTCTCGCCTGCATAATGGCGATCTGCACTTCTGCAGAACCGGTATCGCCGTCTTTGACAGCGTTATCCTTAATGACTTCTTGTTTCTTATCTGGACTCAGGGGCATCGTAGTTTTAGGCTCCGTGATAGATCGCATTCCGAAGAAACGTTAGCCGCTCAATTCAGCCTCCCAAGGTTTAGTTTGTGGGGCTCAAGTCAACGGTCAACGAAAATCCGCAGAACCGACGAGATTATTGTACCTGACTTTTTAGTATTCAGCGTTTGGAGTTGAAAGTTGGGGGTCTGGAGTTGGGAGTCTGGGGTCGGAGTGTCGCCATTGTCAATCCTCCTTTGTCAAGGCACTTCGGCGGACTGGAGGACTTCGGCGGATTTTCAGGAGGGGCCGCTCACAAGGCAATTGATGTTCGTGGTTGTGCTGGAGTGACCGTGGAACGGGACAGTTTCCGTTTCTTACCCAGCCCTTCATGGCTGTTTGTCGCTGGGGCTCCAAAAGCCATTCTGACTGGGCTAAGGATATAGCCGCTCATTCAGAGCTGTGCCTGGAAAATCGAGAGTCTTGGATGCTTGTTGACGGGCTGGGTTTAGCGGTCATAAATTTGCGATTTTGTAAAGAATTGAACCTAGTTAGAGATTTTGTTCAAAAAAGTAGCACGGTTTTGAAGAGGCTATCAGCTGTTAGCTTTCAGCCTTAAGCGAAGAAGCTTGGAGGGGATTTGGAGCATTGCACTTCATTGATTCGGGAGGCGAACAATAGGCGGCGAATTTCAAAAACCTTCCTAAATTGGGCTTTGGGTGGAGACAGGATTGCGGGTTTGAAGTGAGGTAGTTTTCCTTTAATCTCATCAGTTAACATCATGTAGATATAGTATACATTAGTCTACTATATTTATCAAGAGCTTTGACAATGTTCCTGAACGGAAATTCATTCTTCGGAGATTGGGCACGCGTCTCTTTTGTTCGCTGCGATCCAGGGTTTCGGAGAGACTCCCCGGCAAGCCGAGCATTAGTTGAGGCTCAGTAAGACAGAGGCCTGAACACTGGGCTAAGAATGGTCTTTACGCGATGCTCGAATGTAGCTTGAGTTCAAAAATATGAAGTCCTTCCTCATCGCACTTTTGTCAGTGCGCGAGAAAGGACTTAGTTGGATCGTCGAAGGGAGACTACTTGGAAGCCGGTTTGTGAATGTAGATATTCTTAACTACGCCCGATTCGAGGTCGTAAACCGACCCCATGACGGCGAGCTTTCCAGAATTCACCATTTTCTTAAGCGGATTCAAAGAAGCCACCTTTTTGGCGGTGTTAATCACGTTCTGGGAAATTGAATTGTCGAGACCAGATCCTTTCCACTTACTTGTTTGCTTCACGCTTGGAGTAATTTGTGAAATGAGCCCGGGAAGGAAGCTTGCTTCGGTGTGAGCGTGTCCCTTGTGCGCAACTGGCTTTGTATTGTAAGTGTCAAATGCTGCCTTTACTGCTCCACATTTGGAGTGTCCAAGTACAACAAGTTGGCGGGCGCCTAAGTGCTCAACTGCATACTCGATGCTTGCCAATGTGCCTGGCTCAGCGATGTTTCCGGCTACCCGAAGAACGAACAAGTCTCCAAGTCCCTGGTCATAAATGATTTCAGGGGAGAGTCTTGAATCGGCGCAAGTAAGGACAATTGCGAACGGCTTTTGACCTTTGGCGACTTCCATTCGGCGACTGCTGTCTTGACCACCATGCTCTGACTTGTCATCAACAAATCGTTGGTTCCCCATTTTGAGTCGGTCAATGGCACTGACTTCCTGAACTGAAGACTTGACGTCGGTGGTCAAATTTGGAGTCAGAATGCTGGAAACGGCGAATGTACTGTAGAGAGCTATGTTTACTATCATGTGTGGCTATGGCCTCAGGAACCATCTACGAAAAGAATTTCAGAAACATATCAAAAAAGTTATATTTCGCAACAAATCGTTAAACATTATTAAGTTTGGAACACATATTCTTTCGTTTGCGAGCCTTAAGAGCTGATAGTTTGTAGCAAATAGTAAACTGTTCAGCATGTCCGTTCCTCTTCATCTCGCCTGGGTTGGCGTCGCCCACATTCACACTCCTGGATTCTCCGGTGAGGTAATTAAACGTGGTCATAAGTGTGCCGGCGTCTATGACCGAGATGAAGCAAAAGCGGCGAAGAATGCAGAAAAGTTGGGAGGCACGGTACGGACCATTGAAGAGATGGCAGCCGACTCATCTATTGATGCCTTCATCATCACTAGCGAAACTAGTTTTCACTTAGAGCTTTTGAAGCAAATTGCTCATGCAGGCAAGCCGATCTTTGTTGAGAAACCGCTGGGAATTAGTACGGAGTTTTCGACATCAATTCTCGAAATCCTTGAGAACAACAACGTTGTCTTCCAAACTGGATACTTCCAACGGGGCAGTCGAGAAATGCAGACCTTAAAAAAGAAGGTCGATGACGGTCACTTTGGAACTGTCACTCGAGTTCGTGCGAGCGTTTGTCATAACGGTGCTCTTGGTGGTTGGTTTGACACTGACTGGCGATGGATGGCGGACCGAAATCTCGCAGGTGTTGGAGGGTTTGGAGACCTCGGAACTCACGGTTTGGACCTTTTAATGTGGCTGTTTGGCGGAGTCAAGGCGGCGACAGGTGCTCTTTCCAACGGTACCGCACGATATGAAGGATGCGACGAACTTGGTGAGGGACTCATGAAGTTCACCAGTGGCGCAATCGGAACCTTAACTGCTTCATGGGACGATGTGGCTAACCCGATTCGATTGCAAGTTTCTGGCACGAAGGGGCATGCGCTTCTCAATGGTGATCTTCAACTTGCGGGTGAAGATGGCAAGTTGGTCAAGGTCACCGAGTTGGAACCACAAGCACCTTCTGGTTTTCCCGGATTTCTCGACTATCTCGAAGGAAAAACGGTTGACCTTGTGACGCCACGAGAGGCGGTCCAACGAGACATTGTTATGGATGCGATCTATCGTGGAGCCGAAGGGCAACAGTGGATAGAAATCTGTGCCGACTGGCAGTGATTTAGTTGGGAGTTGGCAGTTTTTGAGCATTGAACTTCGTCGAATGTGACTGAGAATAGGTTTCATCAACCGACGTAGTATTACTGTGGGTGAACTAGCCGTAATTCTGGGAGATCAATTGTTCAAAGGTTCGCCCGGCATGCCAACGGACTGCCCGATCTTCATGCGCGAAGACGTTGGACTGGCAACTCGATATCGTCACCACCAACAAAAACTCGTCTTGTTCTTCAGCGCTATGCGGCACTTTGCCGTAACTTCGGAACGGCGTGTCATCTACCAACCTTTTGGGTCAGATTCTCTGAATTATCTGGAGGCTTTGACTAAATTCTGCCAGGAGAACGGGATAGTTAAGGTCTGGTTCTACCCGCCAAACGATTCCGCATCGTTTGACCTTAGCCAATTTGAGATTCCTCACACAGTACTGCCCGAAAGCCCAATGTTTATAACCCCGACGAGCGATTGGCTGAGCTACACAACCAGTACCGGTCGACGGCAGATGAGCGACTTCTACATTCGACAGCGCAAGCGAATGAATATACTGGTGAACAGTGATGGAGAGCCTGAAGGTGGGAAGTGGAGTTTTGATGGAGAGAATCAGAAGAAACTACCAAAGAACGTGGTTCCGCCATCGGTTTGGTATGTCGAGCCTGATCCAATCACGATTGAAGTCATGTCGCTTGTATCAACAGAATTTGCGAGTCATCCTGGCGACGCAAACGACTTCCAGTATGCGGTGACACATGAAGACGCCGAACTCTGGCTCGATCAATTTCTCAACGAGCGCCTTGGATTGTTTGGAGACTACGAGGATGCAATTCCTCAACGAGAGCGCACCCTTTTTCATAGCTTATTAACGCCGTATCTTAATTGCGGATTGGTGACTCCCAGCCAAATTATTGAGGCAACCCTTCGAATGGACGTTCCAATAAATTCAAAAGAGGGATTTATTCGGCAGATTATCGGTTGGAGAGAATTCATGTTTGGAATGAGTAATCAGTACGAAACTGTTCCGAATTTCTTCAATCATCAGCGTAGGATGAATTCGGCCTGGTACGAAGGCACGACTGGATTGCCGCCAGTAGATGAAGCTATTCGTCGAGCGAAGAAGCATGCTTATTGCCACCATATTGAGCGCCTGATGGTACTAGGTGCCCCCATGCTGATGAGCGAGATTCACCCCGAAGATGTCTTCACGTGGTTTATGGAGATGTTCTTAGATTCGGCAGAATGGGTCATGAAGCCAAACGTTTTTGGTATGTCTCAATTTGCCGACGGCGGCCTCTTCGCTACGAAGCCATACATATGCGGATCGGCATACATTTTAAAGATGTCTGACTGGGAAAAAGGAGATTGGTGCGAAATCTGGGACGGACTCTACTGGCGATTTATCGAAAGAAATCGCGAAAGTCTGGCGAGAAATCACCGTATGTCAATGATGGTAAAAATGGGGGCTCAGATGGATTCAGCTAGACGAGAACGTATTTTCGGGGCAGCGGAAGCATTTATTATGCGAGTCACACTGTGACCCGTATGCTTGGTTCGAAAGCAATCATTGGACCAAATCAATCTCCAAAAGCCCCTTAACTAGGTTCAGATTTGCTCGTATGCCGCATTTACTCAATTCAATTCGTAGTACTTTTTTGTAAAGACCGGCGATTGTCAGTCTAGAAAAACATGAACTCAACTCAATTAAAATCCCTTAGTGCTTTCTGCTTTGTTGCGGGTTTCGCTTCGATCATTGCTTCAATCATCATTTGGTACACATCAAAATCGCCAGATCCGGCACATGGTGAGCGCTTTGGAATTTTTGTAGGCCTATGGGCTCCAACCTTTTTCGCCCTTTCTAACCGATACGACCGGTATTCAACCACCAAGGAAAAGTGACGTTCGAGTCACTTTGAAGCAGGAAATGTTTCAAAGTTTTGAATCGATGGCTAGAGGTTTAGGCTCATTTGCATTAGGGGAGCTGATAGAAGTTCTATTGCGAATTCAGATCAACGGTCAGGGTGATTTTCAGTAAATCCCTTGCCCACTTTTAATTTCACCAGGCTATTTGGCGCGAATATGATTATTTTTGGCGTCGTGAGTAATTTCAACGAGCCCCATTGCTTCTAGCAGTGGCGGAAGGTACACGCCAAACCGGCCTCGCAAGCCTTTTTTGCGCCCATACCAGCCACCAACTGGGTTATCCGCCGATCGTCCCCACGCTTCGAGGGTGCCTTCTTTTGCTTCCTTTTGTTCATCTGCTCCGCCGAGGTCCATCCAATCTCCGTGGCTTTTGAGCATGGCAACCGTATCGTCGATGCACTGAGCCTTGTAGATCAACGTCGTATTTCCTACAACGCAGAAGATGACTTCCGCCCCGTCTTTGGTATCAAAATTCATTTGATATGCAGATGTGCCGGGCGGGGTTTTTAGTTCGTAAGGACTATCTTTCCCTCGTCGTTCTATGCGTGAACTTTACTAAACTTCGCGGTTGAATTTCTCATTTTTTGGCAATTAAGTAGGAGCGACTAGCGACCAAACGTTTGTTAACAGCTTTTGCAGATCAATTGAACTCGATTGAAATCCCGATTTAGTAGATTGACTTTTCTGATCCAAAAGCACGCATCTCCAAAGTCTCCCCAAGTACATCCGGTTTCGTCGAATCCACATATTTGGGCTAGATGAATCCAATCATTACGACCGCGTTCAACTAATTTGGCTCGGATCGAATTCCCATCTGAACTATAAGGATTAATTGCAGCCGAAATTTGTTGCATAGGATTAGAAGGTCCGTAGGCTTCGTTTATGCAACTGCATCGCGACGCGAACCAATAGGCAAAGTTCCGATGAAACTACTTCGGCAGGGACGGAACTTGCCCAACGGGAGTAGTTGGCAATATGGAATCAATTAATGAAAATAAACATTCAGGAAAAAGCACTTCGGTTTGGATGTTGACTTCAGACCGGCCCAAATATGAGGCATTGGCGAGCAATGAAAGTTCCGATGTTGTAATCATTGGGGCGGGCATCGCAGGTTTGAGCACCGCGTATCTTTTGGGTCGAGCCGGAAAATCGGTTTTAGTCTTGGATGATGGTCCCATTGTCTCCGGTGAGTCGGAAAGAACGACCGCCCATTTGACCTGCGTGTTAGACGATCGCTACTTTAAACTTGAATGGCTTCATGGCGACAAGGGCGCGAGGATGATTGCCGAGAGTCACTCTGCTGCAATAAGTGAAATCGAACGAATTGTCCTTGAAGAGCAAATCGATTGTGACTTCATCCGAGTAGATGGCTACTTATTTACGCCGGTCGACGATGATACCGACCTGTTGGACAAGGAGCTTGAAGTAGGACTCCGTGTAGGATTGTCGGACCTCGAAATTGTTTCAAAAGCTCCGCTCAGTGGGTTCGATACTGGGCGTAGTCTACGATTCCCTAACCAAGCTCAATTTCACCCTGTCAAATACATGGCGGCTTTAGCGAACGCAATAACAAGAGACGGAGGACGAATTTATTCCAATTCCCATGTAACCAAAGTTGTGGGTGGCGACAGAGCCCACGTCGAGGTCGAAGGCGGGCATTTTGTTGAGACGGATTCAATTGTCGTAGCAACGAATACTCCCATAAACGATTTACTCACAATGCACACAAAGCAAGCTGCCTATCGAAACTATGTGGTTGGAGCAAAGGTTCCGGCCGGTTCTACACCTTTTGGCCTGTATTGGGACACGCTTGACCCATATCACTATGTTCGCTTGCAGACACTTTCTGATCCGACATCATCCGAACCTTGCGACTTGCTGATAGTAGGTGGAGAGGATTTTAAAACTGGACAAGCGGACGATACTGAGGAGCGGTACGAAAAGTTGGAAACTTGGACTCGCGAGCGGTTTCCAGAAGTCACCGAATTTCAGTACCACTGGTCAGGTCAAACGATGGAATCCGTCGATGGGTTGGCATTTATCGGGCGGAATCCATTAGACAAAGAAAATGTCTTCATTGCGACCGGATTTTGTGGAAATGGCATGACATATGGCACTATTACGGGAATGTTGTTGACCGATATGATTCTAGGCAAGGAAAACTCCTGGGCGACGCTTTACGATCCGTCTCGAAAAACTCTTCGCGCAGCGAAGACATTCGCTGAAGAGACCGTTAATATGGTCGTTCAATACGGCGATTGGCTTACTGCAGGGGACGTTGGAGACGTAGAATCTATTCCTACTGGAGGCGGTGGAATCGTTCGACATGGCCTCACGAAACTCGCGGTCTACCGAGACGAAGATGGCAAAGTTCATTCTTTTTCAGCTGTGTGCCCACACCTTGGAGCAATTCTTGCTTGGAATCATGCGGAAAAATCGTGGGATTGTCCTTGCCACGGTTCACGGTTTGACGTTTTTGGAAATGTGCTTAATGGTCCAGCCAACACAAACTTGTCGAAAGCCGAATAGTTTAGCGCTTGCAATCAATATATCTGGTCCCGGAGAAAATCGAACCCCCGACGCCCTTCTTAGGACTGAGGGGTCACGGCTTTATTCTCCGGGTCAGGGCGGATTTCGATCGGTTGCTCGTGAACCTTTCCGTCCACCGTTAGCTTGACCGTATACATTCCCGGTGGAACGAAGACCCCTCGTTTGGTGGGGGTTGAGAGCCAAATCGCGGTCATTCCTAATCCAACCGGATTCCCTTCGGTTCTCAGGTCCCATATGTATCGGTGCGAGCCTTTTGTGCCCCTCAACGGCTTTGGCGGCGCGGCCCATCGAGGATCAACCGTTATCTTGAGCGGATCGACCGGAGTCAGTTTGTCGTCGCTCGTTACTTTGCGGACAACTTCGCCTTTCTCATTCACAATTTCGATTGAGACAGACTGGGCTCCGTTGGCTAGGTAGTAATCCAAGGCGACTCCGTCCGGCGGATTCTTGCCCATAGGCTCTTCGGGAGGAAGAGGGGTGTCGGTATAGACGTTCCATTCAACTTGGTAGGCAACTGGTGGCTTGGCAAGAACGTCGTCCAGGTTACGAAGCATGTTGAACGAGTCCATGATCCAAAATCCTCGACCGTGGGTGCCGATGACCAAGTCGTCTTCGTGAATCACAAGGTCTCGGATGGATGTTGCCGGCATATTGGTTCGAATGGAGTTCCAATTTGCGCCGTCATCGGCGGAGAAGCAAACCTTTGTCTCAGTTGCGGCGAAGAGGAGTCCGGGCTTCTTTGGATCTTCTCGAACGGCATTCACCGGCGAATTGTCTAGCCCGTTTACGATTAGGGTCCAAGTCTTGCCAAAGTCATCGGTTTTATAGATGTACGGCTTCATGTCATCACAGCGAAGTCGATTTACTGAGACATAAGCGACACCAGGGGCAAAGTGACCGGCATCAATCTGGGAAACTTTGCTCCAACTCGTCATGTCAGGCGGAGTTACGTTGGTCCAGTTTGCACCTTCATCCTTGGTGACCCAAACGAGGCCGTCATCGGTTCCGCACCATATGATTTTCTCGGTCATGGGTGAAGGTCCGACCGCGTAAATTACGCCTCGACGCTTCATTTTTGCTCCTTCTTCTTTTCCGACTGAATAGGCTTCAGGAACATCCCATGTTTCTCGCGAGAGGTCGGGGCTAATCTTGGTCCAATTGTCGCCTCCATCGGTAGTTTTCATCAAGAAATTCGCGGCCTGATAGAGGACATGTGGGTTTGCTGGCGAGAACAACATCGGCATCGTGCGAATAAACCTCATCCCCTCGAATTTAGGACGAATGTTCTCTACCTTGCCGGTTTTATGACTAAATCGCGTTCCCTTGTTTCCAAAAACTCGGTCAGGGTTCAGCGGATCGGGGGCAACGTAGGCATACTCTTCTGCACCTACGGTGTGCCAATCTCGGAATGTGATTCCTCCATTTCGTCCCCGGCTTGCGACTCCGGCGGAGCCACTCTCTTGTTGTCCACCGTAGACCCAATACGGGAATCGATTGTCCGTCGAAACATGATAGAACTGGGCAGTTGGTTGGTTGTAAAAGCTACTCCAGGTCTCCCCGTTATTGACGCTGATCGTGGCTCCTTGGTCAGCCGCTAGACCAATGATCTGCGGCTGGGTTGGATGAATGAAAATAGTGTGATAATCATCTCCTCCGGGGGCACCCTTGAAGCACTCAAACGTGACTCCCTTATCTATTGATCGGTAGGTAGAAGTATTTCCTGCGTAAACAATATCGGCATTTGTTGGGTCAACTCGAACTTCGGCGAAATCACTACCTCGCCCCCAGACTCGGCCTTCGGTGTTGGTTCGAACCCAACTTTCGCCGGCATCGTCACTTCGGAAAATTCCGCCAACGGTTGGGGCGTCGACGGTTGCGTACAACCGCTTAGGATTTGCTTTGCAAATGGTAAAGCCGATTCGTCCGAGCCCTTGGTCGGTCGTAGGTAGACCTTTGGTTAGTTGCTTCCAGGTTGTGCCACCATCGACTGATTTGAAGAGACCACTGGTCTTGCCCTGCCAACCACCGTTTTCCCAGGGTGCTTCGCTTGATGCCCATAGGTCGGCGTAGATTACTTTTGGATTGACGGGATCAATGGCAACTGCGGCGGCACCGGTGTGTTCGTCTTTGTAAAGAACTGATTCCCAGGTCTTGCCTCCGTTAAGGGTTCGATATATGCCGCGAGTTTTGTTCGGTCCGTTGGGGTGCCCCATGACGGCAACGAAAACGCGATCTGGGTCTTTGGGGTCAACCGAGATTCCACTCACTTGGTAACCGTCTTTTAGTCCGGTATTCGTCCAAGTCTTGCCGCCGTCGGTGGTTTTGTAGATTCCGTCGCCAACGCTGAGGTCCGGTCGGTGAAGTCCTTCTCCGGAACCGACGTAGACCGTATCTGGTCGTGATTGAGCGATGCCGAGGCATCCTACTGAGCCGGTTGGTTGATCGTCAAAGACTGGCTTCCAGACGTGTCCGTAATCGGTGGACTTCCAGACTCCGCCATTGTTGACGCCGATGTACCAGATGTTGGGCTGGCTGATGACGCAGTCGATTCCGACCGTTCGCCCGCCTCTGAAGGGGCCAATGTTTCTCCATTCGAGGGCACTGGTTCGATCCGGGCTTACTTTCTGGGCACCAGAAAGGCAAGCGGCGGTGAGAAGAAGGACGACGGCGAGGACTCGCATAAGGAAATCTTAGCAGTTTGTCAATTTCTGTGAGTCTTTGGACTGAAAGAAAATAGCGTATTTGCGTATAATATCAGTATGGTAGACACATATCTACCGCCACGCAAACTGCCGTTGAGATCCATGTTCTTGGACCTCAACAGCTACTTCGCGTCGGTTGAGCAGCAGCTTGACCCGAAATTGCGTGGGAAACCGGTTGCGGTGGTGCCGACCATGGCAGACTCGACCAGTTGCATTGCGGCTTCGTACGAGGCGAAGAAGTTCGGAATCAAGTGCGGGACGAATGTTGGCGAAGCTAAGCGGCGCTGTCCGGAAATCATTCTGATGACCGGAAACCATCCCGCTTATGTAGCGTTTCATGAGAAGGTTAAAGTTGCCTGTGATAGTGTTTTGCCGATCGACAAGGTTTGCAGTATTGATGAGATGCGGTTCTGCCTGTTGGCGACTGAAGGGGTGCCCGAAGTTGCGACGGTGCTGGCGAATCGGATGAAGAATGCGATTTTGGACCAGGTTGGTGAATGTATTACGTCTTCGGTTGGGGTCGCACCGAATCACTTCCTTGCCAAGTTAGCCACCGATATGATGAAGCCGGATGGGCTGGTTATTCTTCAACACTTCGACCTTCCGGAAAAGTTATTTGACTTGAAACTGACTGAATTTTGCGGAATCAATACCCGAACCAAGATTCGCCTTAATGCGGCGGGAATATTTACGGGCAAGGATCTTGTGCTGGCGTCGGAGCAGAAGCTCAGACTCGCCTTCGGAGGAGTGATTGGCGAGAGGTTCTATCATCGGCTTAGGGGTGAGCCTGGAAATGATGATAATCAGGTGGACAAATCCCTCAGCCACTCTCATGTCTTGGCTCCTGAACATCGAACTGAAAAGGGCTCTCGCGATGTCTTGCTTCGTTTGCTTCATAAGGCATCGGCGCGGCTCCGAGCAAACGGATTGTGGGCGACTCACATGAGTCTTTATGTCAAAGGGATGTCGAAATCGTGGGACTCGCAGACCGCATTGGCTCCTACCCAAGATAGTGTCACCATGACCAATCTCTTTTTGGAGATGTGGGAAGGGAGAAATTTCGAGCGCCCTCTGCAAGTTGGGGTGGTTTTTACAGGCTTGCTGAAGCCTGAGCAAGTTACTCCGAGTCTCTTTGATCCGACAGTTGAGCGGTCTTCGTTTAATTCAGCGATTGATACGGTTAACAAGAAATTTGGGAAGCACAAGGTCTTCTTGGCTGGGCTAGAGAAGGCGAAGGATACGGCGGACGAGAAGATTGCCTTCCAAAAAGTCGAGCTTTTTGTGGAAGGCAAGGATGACAACGCTTGGCCGGATACTTTTCGGGGTGGGAAGGCGTTTGATGGGTAGGTTTGCTTGCCTTCGTAGAAGGGGAGTTTATTCGCTTCGCTCAATCGACTCACCCGTTTCGTACCTCAACGGCCCCTCTGTCCAGAGAGGCAATCCGCTTCGCGGAGCGTCGGTGGACCAGCAAGGAAAGGTCTGGATGTTTGAGAGGAGATGGCTCGTCGGCTTCTCTCGCCCTCGCGCGCAGATGCCTTTGTGGCATCTGCTTCGCAGGGGACCTCAGAGAAGCATTCCGCTTCGCGGAGGTTTGTTATGGGGTTCGAGGTCGATCGCAAGATTTGAGATGAGATATGGCAGGTAGTAGGAAGCAAGCAAGGTATTTGAGAAATAACAGCACCTATCCAGAAGTGAAGCTGTGGAACTACTTGAAGCAGGACCAAATTGGATTTATGTTTAAGCGTCAATGGCTTTTTGGTGGTTACATTTTGGATTTTTACTGCTCAGAACTGAAGTTGGCAATCGAGATCGATGGGAAAGTTCATGGACGCAAAACTGAGAAGGACGAGATGCGCGATCATTTTTTGAAAAGT
>JANPAV010000044.1:0-7139 GCA_031430115.1 Armatimonadota bacterium
TTTGCCGGGACAATCAACGAACAAGGCGTCTTAGAATTTACGGTGACTGGAAAGCGTGGAAACACGACGCTCGATAGAATTATCAAGACAGTTCAGGAAGCCCAAGGGACACGCGCGCCGACCCAAAGATTTGTCGACAACTTTGCTAAATACTACACACCGGGCGTAGTCATTTTTGCCATCCTCGTGGCCACGGTTCCTCTTGCATTTGGGCAACCATTCTGGCCGTGGCTTTATAAGGCCCTGGTGATGCTAGTGATCGCATGTCCTTGCGCTCTGGTTATTTCGACCCCGGTAACCGTAGTGAGTGGTCTTACCGCAGCTGCTAAGCAAGGGATCCTGATCAAAGGTGGAGTTCATTTAGAATCCGGCCGGAACCTCAGAATGATCGCGCTTGATAAGACCGGAACCCTCACACATGGGAAGCCCGTGGTCACCGACGTGATCGCGATGCACGATTATGACAGGGAGAAAGCGCTTCAACTAGCTGCTAGCCTGGATCACCTAAGCGGGCATCCGATCGCAAAAGCTATTGAAGATCAATGGAAAGGAGAGCTACTGGAAGTCATCGGGTTCGAGTCCATTACGGGCCGAGGAGTCGCGGGAACCATCGAAGGCGTTTCCTACATGGTCGGCAACCACCGACTCATCGAGGAGCGAGGAGCATGTTGCGACCATGTTCACTCCGAGCTTGATCGATTGCAAGCTGAGGGAAAAACCACGGTTGTCCTCGCCAACGCGAAAGAGGCACTCGCCATCTTTGGAGTTGCGGATACTCTGCGATCTGAAAGTGTTGATGCCATTCAAGAGTTGCATAAACTTGGCGTAAAGGTGGCGATGCTCACGGGGGACAATGCTTCTACCGCTAAGGCTATAGGTTCGCAAGCCGGGATTGACGACGTTCAGGCAGAGCTACTGCCAGAAGACAAATTGAAAGTCATAGAGCAACTCCTTGAAAGTCACGGAAGCGTTGGCATGGTTGGTGACGGGGTGAATGACGCACCCGCACTCGCACGGGCGACGGTGGGCTTCGCTATGGGAGCAGCAGGAACCGACACCGCGCTCGAAACCGCAGACGTTGCTTTGATGAAAGACGACCTCCGGAAGTTGCCCGCCTATATCAGACTTAGCAAAACGACCGCCGCTATCCTGACGCAGAACATCGCGCTGGCAATCGGGATCAAGGTCGTTTTCTTTGCCCTTGCTCTTACTGGACACGCGACGCTGTGGATGGCCGTATTCGCTGATATGGGTGCAAGTCTGCTGGTAGTCGGCAACGGACTTAGGATGATTCGCTTGACGAATTGAAAACACAACCGAATTGTTCCGACAAATTCTTCATCAGCTTGCCGAACTCCACCATGTGCGAGATTCTCGCCCTGGTCTCTGGCCTCTGGCCCCTGGCCCCTGGCCTCTGGCCTCTGACATAGAAGCAAGAATCGCACAAGCCGCTGCGCATCTTCAATCGACGTGGTCTTGCTTAACATAAATCGCAGTCGGCTTCTGAGAAACTCATCGTACGCAGTTAGCGTTACATATTTAAGCTTGCTTGTCCCAGCGTCTTCCCTTAGTTGGGTTAGATGCTGCTGAAATGAAGGTCTGCGATGCTGCCCTTGAAGTGATTAAGGCACTTTAAGAATTAAGTGCCTTAATTGCACGTTAGCTCCTGTGGATCAGAGGGCGATTCACAAATATCTCTCGATAGGGGGAGAATTCCTCCTGGTACTTACAGAGGCACCTCTATTTGGTCTCTCTTGCAGCTTCAACGTTCAGTTCATAATGGTCTCCCTTGGAATTTCTCCACTTTGATGCGTTTCAGGCTCTCGAGAGTGCTGAGGGCGTTGGATACGCAAAAACTCCATAGTTAGATTTAGGAGAGTTGCGCGAGCGCAAAATCAGAGAGACCGTAGATATTTTCAATAAGTGCGCCTCAAAAGTCAATCAAATGAGAGTACCGGCAAGAAAATTCTTCTTGAGACTCTATCGGATGTCGTTCTGCGCCCCATAATAGATAGCAGTGATTCGTCGTGTCGCCAGTTTGCTTGCGCTGATCAACATTGTGTTCCTTCAGGTGCATGACGTTTGGCCGCATCACCACCATTCGTTAGCGATGGGTGAGCATGGTCACGAACAGATCAATCACCTTGATCAGGATCACACTACTCAGGCTGCTAAAGCAAATCATGAATTGACCGTAGTCATCAGCGACCATGAAGTGCATGAGGTTAGTGGCCACCCAGACAAAGGGTCATCTTTTGTGACTCGCTCTAAGTATCAGACATTGAATCCTCCGATGTTGCTGCCAGTTAAAAAGCTAGATATTGGTGCAACGTTAACGGCGTACGTCTTCAAGCGGATTGAAGCAATACGGTTTCATCCCAGCACTGGACCTCCGGGAACTCGTTCCTCCCGCGCTCCGCCTGCTCCTCAGCTGACCTAATTGGCAGTTCGAGCAATTAATTCTTTTGGACTGTCCTGCGTCAAAACTACGCCATCGGGAGGCGTCCAATGAAGAATCTGAAAGCACTATCCACTATTTTTTTCGTCACTTCTGCATCCAGTGTCTTTGCTCAACTTGCGTTAAGCGCAAACGAGATCGTTCGTCTGAGCGTGAGCAAAAGTTCAATTATTAGAGCCGAGTCCTTTTCCTTAGAGCGAGTCAAAGGAAAGGAAAGGTCTCTAAAATCAGGATTCAACCCAATTTTGGAACTTGGTCCAGGGGTTGGTTTTACCAACGGAACGTCCCTTTTGTCCCAGGAGTTCGACTTGTTTGGGAAGAGAAGATCAGAAGCTGATGCGGCAAAAGCAGAAACCGTTGTCTTTGAGAGCCGTGTTCGTGCAATCAAGTTTGATGTAGGAGCAGCTGCACTCAGCAAGGCGTCGGAGTTTCTTCTGGCACGTGACTCATTGGCAAGCGCAGAAGAATATCTGCAGTCGTCAACTGCAATTCTAAAAGCTGTTCGAAAGCGTATAGAGATTGACGAAGCTCCTAAAGTACATGGGACCAGGGCTGAAGTAGAGGTGCTTCGTGCTGAACAGCTTGTTGCCGAGAATAAAGCTCAACTTTCATCGACAAGCGCAGAGATTTGTTCAATGCTCGGGCTTACATCCGAACCCGTGTTGACAATAACCGAGTGGATTGAGACCAAGCTACTTGATTCGCGAGAAAGTCAGCCTGTTCCAACGCAACGAATCGCGAAAGCGGAACTGGAAGCCGCAAAGTCTCAAGTTCAAGCCAGCAAGACCCTTGGAAACCCAACCTTTAGCGCAGGGATTTCTTCCGATTTCTGGAGTTTGGACAGACCGGAAACACGAAACAAAAGTATTGGACTTCAGCTAATGCTTCGGGCACCCCTTGGTGACCGAGGAGAAAATCGATTTATGGTTAAGGCGGCTGAATCCAACGTCAGCCACTTTGAAGAACTCCTCAAGGAGGCCAATCGAACTGCGGAACTAGAGCGAAACTTAGCCTGGAAAGCGCTGAGTACGGCAAGGATGGTGAGTGGAATGTATGAAACGGGAATATTGCCTAAAACTGAACAAATGCTTCAAGCGATGCGAAGCGGATACGAAATCGGATTGGTTTCAATCCTAGAGGTACTCGAATCCCAACAGACTCGCCAAAAGCTACGACGTGAAAACGCTGAAGCATCGCACAAGCGTCGGCTCGCTGAGATTCGATATCTAAAAGCAACTGCGTTCCTTCCTGGACTTGAGGTGAAAAACTAATGAAGCGACTTCTCATTGCTCTTACTTTGATAGTTGCCGGATTTGCATTTGGTCAAGAAAAAGAGGAACCAGGTCATGTGCATGGTGCTGATGGACGGCACATTGTTGCCCCTCAGGAATCTGGTGGAGGAGACCAGAAATTTATCCTTAGTCACCACGACATGAGAATAGAGGGAGCAAATGGCAAGACAATTCTTGGTGCAAAAGTCTCCTCAAACATTTTCCGAAAAGGAGATCCTTCAAAGTCGATCCATGCTGAAATAAACGCTTATGAGCCAGAGAATGAAGTCTACGGCTCGCACATGACCTACAAAGAAGCGGGGGAATATGTGATTGATCAGGACGTAACGCTTCCGGATGGCAAGAAAGTTCGGGTTAAATTTCCTGTTTTTGTTTCGGAGGCAGGATCAAAAGCAGGTTCTGAAGAGGAGCATTTGCACGGACCCAATTGGATCTTGATTTTTGGCGGACCGTTGGCTGGCATCGCGCTTCTGTATGGGGCCTATCGAATGGGGCAGAAAAAAGCACGAGTTATGGGAGCTGGACTCTTGATCATTAGTCTAATTGGCGCAACTTCGATGGTCCAAGTGGCTCGGGGTCAGGAGGACGAAAAGGGACATGCTCACGGTGCTGACGGTCGCCATATTGTCGCTCCTGATGCCGAGAAGAGTAATGGACCCTCGTTCAAGGCCTTTCCGGCACCAAACCAAGGAGAGTCGGCAGAGCAGACCATCGATGGAGTCAAATACAAACTCTCAATCGAGAACGAGGAGATGACTCCAGATCCTGATCTTTTTGCAATAAACGCACGAGATGCCAAATTGATTGGTCTCAAGACCGCGCCGGTTGAATCTTCGGAAACCGCTGGCGGACTTCAATCAACCGGCATAATCAGTGCTGATCCGAACGGAATGGTGAATGTAAACGCCAGAACTTCGGGAAGAATTGTCAGCCTTGGCGCACTACCCGGAACTCATATTGAGAAAGGTCAAATACTTGCGGTGATAGAAAGTGCGGATCTGGCGGAGGCCCAGTCTGCCTATCGGAAAGCAATTGCAGAAATTCAGCAGGGCCAAGCGTCAATAAAGATTTCCGAATCTGGGATACGGGCGGCTGAGACTCGACTTCAAATATCAAACCGAAACTTGGTTCTTCAGAAGCAGCTTGCCGCAACCGGCGCCTTTGCATCACCATTCCTTGAATCTGCAAGGTCAAAAGTCTCTGCTAGTGAATCCCTGGCTAAGTCTGCGAAAAGTGATCTTGACCGGATTAATTCTCTGGTTAAAAAGTTGGAGCTAGGAGTTGCTGCCGATGTCGTCGCACGACGTGAACTTGAAACTGCTCGCGCGGAAGCTAATTCTGCAAGAGCGAAACTTCTCGATTCTGAGAGCCAGTTAATGATAGACAAGCAGGCCCTAGTTCGAGAAGAGTCAATTTCACGAAAGGGACTTCGGAATGCCAAGGAAATCGAGTCAGCTCAGTCGGAAGTTGATCTTGCAAGAATTACCTTAAGTTCTAGTCGCAATCAAATGCTGCAATCGAAAGCGGATTTTGCAAGAATTCAAAGCGGAGTACGAGTTGCTCTCGATAAGATAAGGCTCCTTGGTGGAACCCCGACTGGAGGGAACCGCATCTCAGTGATCTCGCCAATATCATGTGAAGTCGAAAAGCGATTTGTAAGCGTTGGTCAAACCATTGCAACGGGTCAAGAATTGTATGAGTTATTGAATGCGGACATAGTCTGGGTTTTGTCGGACGTGTATGAAAAGGACATACCAAAAGTCCAAATTGGTCAACCCGTCAAGGTGGTCGCCGATGCCCTTCCAAAACTTTCTTATGAAGGTGAAGTTGCATTCATCCATAACGAGGTTGACGAGAAGACGAGAACCACAAAAGTTCGGGTCGTTGTCGATAACCCAGGCGAAAAACTCAAGCAAAACATGTTTGTAAGGGTGGCTTTAGGGACTACGAAGGGTGTGCAAATCCTTGTTCCAACTGCGGCAATTCAAAAGTCGGCAGGTCTGGACGTAGTCTTCGTCGAGGAAGTGTCTGGAACCTATCGTCGAACCATTGTGCAAGTCCAAGGAAGCTTGGGCGATCGAACGATTGTTAAAGGTATAGCATCCGGAAAGAAAGTGGTGACTGAAGGTTCTTATCAACTGTTGGCTTTAGGCGGCGGAAAATGATCCGAACCCGTAACTCAAACAATGGAGGTGAAGCAACGTGCTAAACCGACTGATTATCCTAAGCCTTCGGCAACGAGTCCTCGTCGTAGTAATAACCGCTATGGTGGCTCTCTATGGTCTGATCGCCATTCCAAAGATGGATGTTGACGTTCTTCCAGATCTTAACCGTCCGGTTGTGACGATTATGACTGAGGCCCACGGAATGGCTCCGGAAGAGACGGAAGCCTTAGTGAGTCTTCCGATTGAAACAGTGATGAACGGCGCTACGGGAGTCCAACGTGTTAGATCGGCTTCGAGTGCGGGATTTAGCATCGTATTTGTTGAGTTCGATTGGAGTATGGACATCTACCGAGCTCGGCAGATCGTCAATGAGAAGCTTCAACTTGCCCAAGCTCAATTACCGCTAGGCTCTGTCGCATCATTGACCCCGATTAGCTCAATAATGGGCGAAATCATGCTCATTTCGGTTTCAAGCAAGTCGGGAAAGACTGCGCCAATTGAGGTTCGATCCCTAGCTGACTTTGTTGTCCGACCTCGCCTTCTTGCTATCCCGGGAGTCTCGCAAGTTGTTCCGATTGGTGGAGGTTCAAAGCAGTATCAAGTTCTAACGGATCCCGCCAGGCTTAAGCAATTTAATGTCACTCTCGATGAGCTTGTCGAGGCGGCAAGAAAGAGCAATCTTAATGCTGGTGGCGGCTTTTTCCAAGAACCACAAAGAGAAGCGGTTATCCGCATCCAAGGTCGCGTCCGTAACCTCGAAGACATCAAAAAGACGGTCATTAGGGCCGAATCTGGAGTGCCAATTACAATCGGACAAGTGGCTGATGTTGAGTTTGCCAAAGGGCTCCCAAGAGGGGATGCCAGTGTCGATGGAGAGCCAGCCGTAATCCTATCGGTCCAGAAACAGCCAGACTCCAATACAATTGTTTTGACAAAGGAAGTTGAAAGAGCCCTCAACGAAATTGAGGCAACTTTGCCGGCGGATATTCAGGTCAATCGGAATTTATTTCGACAGGAGACGTTTATTAGCACATCCATCTCAAATGTCGTCAAGGCGCTTGTTGAAGCTGGTTTTATCGTATTGGTCGTCATCCTTGCGTTCCTAATGAACGTTCGGGCAACCATTATTTCGCTGGTCTCAATTCCGGTCTCGTTTATTCTAACTCTCCTCCTTCTGAATCGATTCGGCATTAACATCAATACCATGACCCTTGGCGGCCTTGC
>JANPAV010000045.1:0-1694 GCA_031430115.1 Armatimonadota bacterium
TACCTGCGACTTAGACAACACACCAGAAACAATCTCCTGGCAAATGCCTAACTTAAACTCACGACTATAACTTCTGCGAGACACCATCTCTATTTTCTCCTACGGATAAAGAAGGTGTCCAACTAATTCCACGCACTTCAGTTCCCAGAGGGGGCAGGGGGGAGTTGCGAAGCAACCAAGGGGAAATTACGCTCCCTTGACCCAACGATTAACGGACTCTGCAAATCGGACGCCAAATAGTCGTCCAGTTTCAAGGTCGGCTGCCCCAGGAGTTTCCTCTGGAGAAGCATTGTCGGATTGAGTCCCAAGGCCCTGATAGAATCCACTTCGATTGAGCGTACCATCGTTCCGGATGCCCAAATTTATCCACACCATTTCGTGTTGAGCCGCCAAAGAAAACATGTATCCGAGAGTATTGGCTTTGTCCCCGGCATTGGAAATCGAGTTTGAAAACCCTCCAGCAACTTTGTCTTTCCAAGCTCGGGCGAACCATGGTTTTGAACTTGCGTCCGCAAAGGTCTTAAATGGAGCAGATGGACCCGCCATATAAGTCGGTGATCCAAAGAGAATGCCGTCTGACGCCAGTAAAGCATCCCAACCTGTCTCGAAGTCGCCTATCGCTTCGTCAACTTTAGTGACGTCAAGAATGTGAACAGTTACACCGGCAACCGAGCCAACTCCAGTCGCGATCGCTTCGGCGACCTTCTTCGTGTGGCCATACCCGCTGTGGTAGGCAATTGTAATCGTACTCATACCAACAGATATACGTCGTCCATCTGGCAAAGTGACGAAAGGACGAGTACAAATGGTATAATTTTCTTTCCCGCGTGGTGAGTTGCCCGAGTGGCCAATGGGAACAGACTGTAAATCTGTCAGCGAGAGCTTACATAGGTTCGAATCCTATACTCACCACCACCATTTTTTAACAGGTCCAATCTTAATTAGCAAGGAAGTTCGTGAGTATAATCCGGCTTCCATGAAAGTTTCATACCGCAAAACAAGTCGTTCAACGAGATCGCGAGGTTTCTTTTGAGCGAGCTGACGCGGGAAAAACTGGCGCAAGCGGTGGGGTTGGTTCAGGACTCCGGGGCGCATGTTTGGTTGACTTTTGTTCGGGAAACCGGTGAGGGATCGGATCCAGCTTTGCCGTTTATCTGCGAAACCGGGCTTGTTTGGATTTCAGCTCTGATGGTCGGATGGGATGGTCGAAAGATTGCCGTAGTCGGTAATTATGATGCTGAACCTTTGGAGCATTCTTGCGATTGGGACGAAGTCGTTCCCTACGTCCAAGGTATTCGCGCTCCCCTCTTAGAGGTCCTGGAGGACTGGATTCCCAAAGATCAAAGGCCACGGATTGCGGTCAATTTTAGCGAAGATGATGATAAGGCAGATGGACTAACTCACGGTCTATTTCGGCTTTTAACCTCACACCTCGAAGGGACACGGTTTGCCAACAGTTTAGAGTCGGCGCATGAGATTGTCAGCCGATTGCGCGGAATCAAGACTCCTGAGGAGATTCGCCGAATACAAGCCGCAGTAGGCGTGACCGACAACATCTACGCGTCAGTACCTAATCGATTGAAATTGGGTCTCGATGAGCGATCACTGTTTGACCAAATTCAGGCAGAGATTGATGGCAATCGGTGGGGATATGGCTGGTCTCGAGCCGGGAATCCAATTGTGAATTTTGGACC
>JANPAV010000046.1:0-5069 GCA_031430115.1 Armatimonadota bacterium
CCGGTCGTTAGAAATTTGTGGGGCTATAAGGAATCAACCATTTTGGCAATCGCCGAGGCTCTAGCCGCCAAGCTACAAAGCGGAAATCCTGTCTTGGCCGAGACTGCGGCCTGGTTTGCAACCTTTAAGGATGTCCACAAAGTTTAGGACCTGACCGAGAACGAACGGGCTCTCTCCAAGTACACTGTTTCCAAAAGGAAACTGCGATGTTGCAAGATAACTTCCCCATTCGAAAAGTCGACCATATCCGCCATTACGTTGGTAACGCACGCCAATCGGCATACTTCTACCGAAGCGTCTTTGGCTTCAATATAACCGCCTTCCATGGCCTTGAGACCGGCTTAAAGCACGAAGTAGATTGGCTCCTAGAGCAAAATGACGTAAAGCTCCTATTCACTGCCCCCGTTCGCCCTGGTCATGCAATTGCTGAGACTCTTGCGATTCACGGCGACTTCGTTCAAGACATCGCTTTTGAAGTGGATGATGTCGATTGGTCATTTAACGAAGCCGTTCGCCGAGGAGCAAAGCCGGCACGCGAGCCTTTTACGTTGAAAGACGACAACGGCGAAGTTCGGCTTGCGTCAATTCACATTTACGGCGATACAATCCATACCTTCCTCAACCGAGACAACTTTAAGGGGCACTTCCTCCCAGGTTTCAGAGAACGGTTTGAAGCAGGTGAAGGCATTGGCATTCAGGAGATCGACCACTGCGTCGGCAACGTTGAACTTGGGCAAATGAACGTGTGGGTGAAATGGTACGAAGACATCCTCGGCTTTAAGAACATTATTAGTTTTGATGATAACGACATTTCCACTGAATTCACCTCCTTGATGTCGAAAGTCATGGCTTCAGGAAATGGTCGAGTGAAGTTTCCGATCAACGAACCTGCACCTGGCAAAAAGAAGAGCCAAATAGATGAATATCTCGAGTTCTTTGGTGGAGCTGGCGTACAGCATGTGGCACTTCGAACTGATGACATTGTTGATACAGTCCAGAAGCTGAAAGCTAAAGGTATGGAGTTCCTGCGCGTTCCAAAGACCTATTACGATATGCTTCCTGGCCGAGTTGGCGAGATTGATGAAGACGTAGAAGTACTGTCTGAACTTGGAATCTTAGTTGACCGAGACGATGAAGGATATCTTCTTCAGATCTTTACTAAGCCGATCACCGATAGGCCAACGTTGTTTTACGAGATAATCAATCGAAAGGGCGCAACAAGCTTCGGCAAAGGCAATTTCAAGGCATTGTTTGAGTCTATTGAGCTTGAACAAGCAGTCCGCGGAACACTTTAGGCAAATATCTTGGAACCCTTTTGCCCCTGACCACCTTATATTAAAGCGATGCGAAAAATCCTGACACTTGTCTTGCTAATGATGATGTCCACCCTTGGTTGGGCAACCGGCGAGGTTAGTTGGTCAGTTTCCCATATTGAGGGGAGCATCGCACCCGATGGAAAGGCGAATATTGTCGTCCAGGCAGCGATCCAGCCTGGATGGCACCTTTACTCGATTGAACCGGTCAAAGAAGGTCCGTATCCAACTACTTTTTCCACTGAAGACATAACCCTCACCGACATGATCGTTGAGCAACCGTTATACAAAGAGTTTGATAAGGGTTTTAACAAAGACATCAATCTGTTTAAGGACAAAGCCACTTTTTGGATTCCCGTCAAGTTTGGAAAGAAAGGCATCAATGGCAAGCTAGCCGTAACGTATCAAGTGTGTAAGGATGGCGTTTGTATTCCGCCTCAGCCAGTCGATCTTGACCTGAAGGCCGCGAAAGTCGTGCCTGAATCGACGAAGCCAGCGGTACAGGTTGCTCCAATAAGTGAAGGTAGCCAAAAACCTGTGATAGCACCTGGGGGCAGTGCAAAAGCCGACAACGGAGAAAAAAGCCGAATCGACAAAGCCAAAGCTAAAGGCATTCTCGCTTACCTTTGGCTTGCCATCGGAGCCGGATTCCTTGCCCTATTAACCCCCTGCGTCTTCCCGATGATTCCAATCACCGTCAGTTTCTTCTCGAAGAAGAAAGAGGGCGAATCAAGCCTCCAAGCGGCTCTACTCTACTGCGCGGGAATCATTGGCACCTTTACCGTCCTCGGTCTGGTGGTCTCAGCCTTAGCCGGAGCAACTGGTCTAAGTCGGCTGGCAAATAACCCCTGGATGAACCTCGTTCTGGCGCTTGTCTTCATCGTTTTGGCGTTGTCTCTCTTCGGAGTCTTCGAGATCGGACTGCCGTCCAAGTTTGTCAACAAATTTGATTCAACCGGAAAATCTAAGTTCATTGCTCCAATTTTCATGGGTTTGACCTTCAGTCTTACCTCGTTTACCTGCACCCTTCCTTTCGTCGGAGCGGTACTCGTAAGCGCCGCCAACGGAGACTGGTTCTACCCGGCAGTTGGTATGCTCGGCTTTTCAACTGCATTCTGTATTCCGTTTTTCCTTCTCGCCCTTTTCCCCCAAGCCCTTTCTAAATTGCCCAAGTCAGGAGCATGGATGGTCACGGTCAAGGCGTATATGGGCTTTATCGAGCTTATTGCCGCCGTGAAGTTCCTGAGCACGTTTGAACTTGGTTTCGAACTGGGCTGGATTACCAGAGAAGTCAATCTTGCGCTCTGGTTCATGTTGTTGGTTATTGCTGCGATTTACATGTTCGGCTGGATTCGCTTGCCAAAAGTTCACGATGGCAAAATCGGTCCCCTTCGAATAGCGTTTGGCATAGGAACCATGCTTCTTGCGGTTTTGATCGCCGCGGCGATGAACGGAAGAGCACTCGGTTCACTCGAAGGCTTCCTGCCACCGTCACCCTATCCTGGAAGCAAGACCTCTGGAGTGGCGTCAGGTTGGGAAAAAGACTTCTTGCCCGATTTCGAAGCCGCGAAAGCCAAAGCAAAGGAAAACGGTAAACCAATCTTTATCGATTTCACCGGCATCTACTGCACGAATTGCCGTGTCATGGAGCGCACAGTCTTCCCAAGCGCAAAGGTCCAAGCCCAGTTCGAGAAGTTTAACAAGGTCTCCTTATATACGGACAGAACCTTACAAGCCAAGTACAGGGAAAGTGACGGGAGAAATGCTGCTCTGCAGCAAAAACTCGTTGGCACGGCAACACTTCCTACCTATGTTGTCGTCAAGCCTGACGGAACAACGGTAGTGAACTCAACAGAGTTTAAGGATAATGTTGACGATTTCGCAAAGTTCCTCGAAGACGCGGCTAAGTAAGCTCGACTGGTTCGGCTTTGAACTGCTCTAAGAACCGCAAATCGTTCTCCATGAAGTGCCTCAAGTCGTCAACCCCATAAGACATCATTGGAATACGCTCGACACCTAAACCAAACGCAAAGCCTGAATACTTCTCAGTATCGATTCCGTAGGCTTCCAAGATATTCGGGTGGATTAGTCCTGCGCCACCGAGCTCTACCCAGCGACCATCGAACAGCTTTGGAGTTGAGATTGCGTAGTCGACGCCGGGTTCTACAAATGGAAAAAAGTCTGGCCTGAACCGAACAGTCACGTCTTTCCCAAACATCTGGCGGGCGAAGAGCCCGAGGGTGCCTTTGAGGTTTGCCATCGAGACTTTCTCGTCAACCATAAAGCAGTCAACTTGATGGAACGTGTGGCTGTGGGTGCGGTCTACTGCTTCGTTACGATACGTTCGACCGACAGTAAAGACTCGCAATGGCAATGTTCGCTTACCGTCGCGAACTTCTTCAAAAATATGGCCCTGAAGATCGGTGCATTGAGTTCTCAGCAGAAAGTCTTCGTCAATGTAAAATGTATCTTGATCGTCCATTGCAGGATGGTCGGGCGGATAATTAAGAGCCCCGAAGTTATAGCCTACAGTTTCAATCTCACGGCTCTCTTGGTATTCAAAACCAAGACCACTGAGAACTCGCTTGATCTTATTAGTTGTTTGCTGGAGGACATGCTCAAATCCGACTCTGGTCGCCCGGGCTGGCATTGTGACATCGATTCGCTCTGCCTCGAACTGAGCCGCCATTTCTCCACCCTTAAGTTCAGCTTCTCTTGCATCGAGTGCATCTTCTACTGCTTTCTTTGCTGCATTGACCGCTTGACCGAAGGCTTTCTTGTCTCCCTGGTACGCTCCAACTTCGCGGAGCTTGCTCGAAATAAGGCCACTGTTGCCCAAGAACTTGATCTTCAGTTCTTTGAGATCACTCGTCGTTGATGCCGATTGCACCTCGACGAGAGCCTGACTTTGGAGAGCATCGACTTCTTGCATGAACCAATAGTTTAGCATCGCCACCTCAAAATCCTGAACTCGCTCTGACATCTTGTGCTCAGAGAAGCAAAATTGCATTGAATTACTAGTTGATTCTTGGACAAAAATCTCGTAACATGCTGGGTATCACTATGGTTCGTAAACTTGCTTTCACGGGATCCATGTTTGGATTCAGCTTCGTACTTGCAGCCAATGCACTTGGTCAGGCTAATTTTGGTGTGAGTCTCTACCAAAATATCAGCCTAGCCACATTTGGTTCCGGCAGCGGCAACGACTGCTGGGGATACATCGCTCCGTCGGGACGTGAATATGCGATCATGGGCCTCAACAACAAGCTTGCATTTGTTGAAGTCACTAATCCTGCAGCGCCCGTCATTAGAGCTACGATCCCTCATAGCTCGAGCACATGGGGTGCAATCAAGGTTTACGGAACCTATGTGTATGCAGGTACCGAGACATCAGGAACTGGACTCCAAGTTATTGACATCAGCCAGATTGATTTGGGAATTGCTACCCTGGTCAGAACCATTGCTTCACCGGGACGGACCCACACGCTTACCCTTAACGCAGAAACTGGCTATCTCTACACATGCGGTTCCCGAGAAGGGACCGGTTGGTCAATGTGCTTTAGCCTTGCTGATCCTTCCAATCCGGTTCGCGTAGGCGCAAATTCCATGACTGCAGAATATCATCATGAGAGTCAGGTTGTTTCGTACAATTCAGGTCCTTATGCTGGTCGGGAAATATGGTTCGGCTTTAGTGAAGGCAGAGGGGTTGACATCTATGATGTCACGAACAAAAACGCACCCTTTTTAATCAAGCGA
>JANPAV010000047.1:0-3906 GCA_031430115.1 Armatimonadota bacterium
AACTTGATGAGTTCGGTCAACCGACCCAAGCAATCCTCGAGTCAAGGCGTCGCGCCGAGTTCATCACCCCAATCCCAAAGCCCAAACAGAGCAAAGGGAAGCAAAAAGCAATTGTCTTCGACGAAGGGCACGGAATCTCGACCGACGCTCAACAATACGACGTCACCGAGACCATTAACCTATTAAGAAGATTTGTCGATGAATGGCGACAAATCAAAGACCCATCCAAGTGGGGTGTAACTCCCGAAACCGCAAAGCTGCTCCAGCACTGGCGGGAATTCAACTTCAGTACCGTCCGTCCATTCTTCTGCCAGCTTGAAGCGGTCGAGACCGCAATCTGGCTCACTGAAGTCGCACCGGATATAGGCAAAAGGGGACAAGACTTTCTCGACTTACTAGACCGAGCTAACGCCGATGCAAACCCAGGACTCAATCGTCTTGCACTCAAACTCGCAACCGGTGCCGGAAAAACCACAGTCATGGCGATGCTCATCGCATGGCAAACCATTAATGCAGTACGCCATCCTCGAAGTAACAAATACACCCGTGGTTTTCTCATCGTAGCCCCGGGAATTACCATCCGAGATCGTCTCCGAGTGCTCCAACCCAACGACCCCGAGAACTATTACTTCACCCGAGAACTAGTTCCAATCGAGTTCACCGAAGAAGTCCGTCGTGCAAAGATCGTTATCACCAACTATCACACGTTCAAACTTCGCGAGCGAGTCGAAATGTCTGCAGGAAACCGGGCTCTCATGCGAGGCCGAAACCAAGGTCGCGATACCGATCTCCAAACCTTAGAAACCGAAGGGCAGATGATACAACGCGTCATGTCCGAGCTGATGGGCATGAAGGAAATCATGGTCATCAACGACGAAGCCCATCACTGCTATAGAGAGAAGCCAATCGCTGCTGGTGATGACGAGTTTGACGACCTCAGCGGTGACGACAAAAAGGAAGCCAAAGAAGAAGCCAAGAAAAACAAAGAAGCCGCTAGACTTTGGATCAGCGGACTTGAGTCCGTAACCAGGCAGCTTGGTATCAACCGCATTGTCGATCTCTCCGCCACGCCATTCTTCTTGCGTGGCTCCGGCTACGCAGAAGGCACGCTCTTTCCATGGACGATGAGCGACTTCGCGCTTATGGATGCAATTGAGTGTGGCATCGTTAAACTTCCTAGAGTCCCCGTCGCCGACAACATTCCCGGCGCCGAAATGCCAAAGTTCCGCGAATTGTGGAAGCACATTGGCAAGAAGATGCCCAAGAAAGGGCGAGGCTCTGGCTTGGCTCTCGATCCCCTGAGTATTCCCGTCGAACTTCAAACCGCCCTTGAAGCCCTCTATGGCCACTACAAACTGACCTTCGAAATGTGGCAAGAAAGCGGCATTCGAGTTCCACCCTGCTTCATTGTTGTTTGCAACAACACCGCTACATCCAAGCTCGTTTACGATTACATCTCTGGCTTCTTTCGGGAAAATGATGATGAATCATCGAAGCTAGAAAATGGTCGTCTCGCACTTTTCCAGAACTACGACGATTTCGGAAATCCGTATCCTCGACCGAGAACCATCTTAGTCGATAGCCAGCAGCTTGAATCCGGCGAAGCCCTCGACGACAATTTCCGCGAAATGGCATCCGATGAAATCGATCGATTCAAACGCGAAATCGTTGAGAGAACTGGCGATGCCCGGACAGCCGAGAGCCTAGGCGATGCCGACCTCCTCCGCGAAGTCATGAATACCGTAGGCAAGTCGGGTCGACTCGGAGAATCTGTTCGCTGCGTAGTTTCCGTTTCGATGCTCACCGAAGGATGGGATGCCAACACCGTAACCCACATCCTTGGCGTGCGAGCGTTCGGAACCCAACTGTTATGTGAACAAGTTATTGGCCGTGCCTTACGCCGACAATCTTATGACCTTAACGAAAGTGGTCTGTTCAATGTTGAATACGCCGATATCCTCGGCATCCCATTCGATTTCACCGCCAAACCCGTCATTGCCCCGCCACAAGCTCCTCGGGAGACCATCCAAGTCAAAGCCATGCGCCCCGAAAGGGATGCCCTCGAAATCACCTTCCCAAGAGTCCAGGGCTATCGCGTAGAATTGCCTGAAGAGCGTCTGACCGCTTCCTTCAATAGCGATTCAGTTCTGACGTTAACTCCGCTCCTTGTCGGGCCTTCCGTTACCCGCAACGAAGGATTTATTGGCGAAGGAGTTGACCTCAGCCTCGGACATCTGGAAGATGTCCGAACGTCTAGCTTGATCATGCATTTGACAAAGCGACTGCTTTACACCAAGTGGCGAGACACCGGAGAAGAGCCAAAGCTGCACTTGTTCGGCCAACTGAAGCGAATTACCAAAGAGTGGCTCGAAAACTACCTGGAATGCAAGGGCGGCACCTATCCCGCCCAACTGATGTATCAAGAGCTTGCCGACATGGCCTGTGAGAAAATTACTGCCGGCATCACACGTGCTCTCGTGGGTCAATGTCCAATCAAGGCCGTCCTCGATCCATACAATCCGGTCGGGTCGACAATGTACGTCAACTTCAATACTTCGAAGCTAAATCGATGGGAAACCAATTCCCAACGCTGCCACCTCAATTGGGTGATTCTCGACAGTGACTGGGAAGCCGAATTCTGCCGAATCGCCGAGTCCCATCCTCGTGTTCGGGCCTATGTCAAGAACCACAACCTAGGCTTTACCGTCCCGTATCGTTACGGCTCCGTCAATCGCCAATACATTCCCGACTATATTGTCCTAGTTGATGATGGCCATGGGCCCGACGATCTTCTGCATCTCGTGGTGGAAGTAAAGGGCTATCGTGGTGAAGACGCCAAAGAAAAGTCCTCGACCATGGAAACCTACTGGATTCCGGGTGTCAATCACCTCGAACAATATGGGCGCTGGGCTTTCGCTGAGTTCACCGATGTATGGGTAATGGAGTCGGAATTCAAAGCCATAGTCGAAAACGGCTTCAATAATTTGATCGAAAACGCGATTCGGGGGCTCCATCAGTGAATTTCTTCATCAACATGGATACAAATCGGCATTTTCTTATTCATGTCAGTGACAACGTGTATAAGACAATGCCATTTCCTATATACATTCTTCGCCAACTGATCTCTAACCGTACCAATCAAATGCCAAGACCATGAAAACTGAAATTGTCGCCCACCTCACTGAGACATTCGAGGGCCATGCTCAAAAGACTGAGAATGGTGTCGAATACTGGCTTGCCCGTGACTTACAGCACCTGCTTGGCTATACCAAGTGGGATAACTTTCTTAACGTGCTAAGCAAAGCCAAAACGGCTTGTGAAGTTGGCGGCCACCTAATTGAAGACCATTTTGCCGATGTCGGGAAAATGGTAGACATTGGTTCGGGAGTTCAGCGCGAGGTAGAAGATGTGATGCTAACTCGGTTTGCCTGCTATCTTGTTGCGCAAAACGGAGATCCAAAGAAGCAGGAAATTGCCTTCGCACAAACATATTTTGCGATTCAAACCCGAAAGGCTGAACTAATTGAACAACGGCTCCTTGATGCTGAGAGAGTGATGGCTCGGAAAAAGCTATCAGAGACCGAAAAGGAGCTATCAGATGTGATTTTTGAACAAACTGGTGGGAACGAAAATTTTGCACTCATCCGAAGCAAAGGTGATCGCGCTCTTTTCGGTAAAGACACACGGCAAATGAAAGCGACATGGAACGTCCCCGATACCCGTCCGCTTGCCGATTTTGCCCCAACCATCATTCTTAAAGCAAAAGATTTTGCTACTGAGATAACTATCCACAACGCCAGGGCGCATCAAATGAAAACCGAATCTAAAATCTCAGAGGAACATGAGACAAACAATGCAGCGGTAAGAAAGACCTTGTTGGAAAGAGGAATTCGACCTGAATCTCTT
>JANPAV010000048.1:0-2375 GCA_031430115.1 Armatimonadota bacterium
GCAATCTGGATAGCCCTCGGCATCTGCGACCGTTTGTCAGTCGCCAAAGAACCAACCAAGGAGGTTGTAACTGAGAGTAATCATAACCGGCGGTGGAACCGGCGGTCACGTCTATCCCGCACTTGAGGTAGCTGCCTTAGCTCAGGAAGAAGCAGATCTTGTCTATTTCGGTTCCCATCGAGGAATGGAAGGTCAAGTTTGCGAAGATCGTGGCTATCGATTTCAAGGATTCGACTCCGTTCCGGTGTATAGCTACAAATCACTGGCTGGAGCTATCGCCCTTGCTAAGCTACTTCGCGCCTCGGTAGCCGCAAAGAAGATGATGGCGGCAATGAAACCCGACATCGTATTTTCTACCGGTGGATATAGTTCCGCGCCGGTGATGAAAGCAGCCAAGTCTCTTGGCGTCCCGCTTGCGATCCACGCGTGTGACACAATTCCAGGAAGATCCCTTCGAATGTTTGCGAATTATGCAAAGGTCGTAACGTCGACTTTCCGAGCGACTGAGCAAATATTAGGAAGATCAGTGATTCGAACGGGGCATCCAGTCCGTGCTGAACTCAGAACTGCAATCTCAAATCGAAGACCGGAAGAAAACCTTATCGTTGTTCTTGGCGGATCTGGCGGTGCGAAGTTTCTGAATGAAATGGTTCCCCAAGCTGCTCGCCAATTGCCAAATATTAGGGTTCTCCATTCCACTGGCAAATCTCAATATGGCAACTCGACCCATCTTATATCGGGAATTGAGGATCGATACGACATGCGACCGTATTTTGAGTCAGATGTGATGTCCAAGGCTTACCAAACTGGAACACTGGCGATCGCCCGAAGTGGAAGTACTGTTAGCGAATTTGCGATGGCAAGAATGCCATCAATATTGGTTCCACTTCCAACTTCGGCAGACAATCACCAGTTCAGAAATGCTCAAGAATTTGAATCAATTGGTGCCTCAACTTTAGTCAATCAAGAAACTTGCAGCGTGGAAGAACTCGCAAGTCAAATCAATGTTTGGTTGAAAGACAAAGACAAGCGAGAAACTGCTGCTCTGGCTCTGTCAGAATGGGATATGCCCGACGCGACATTCCGAATTTGGTCTGCAGTCAAGAACGCGGCAATCTAAACATATTATGCGGAGGCGAAGCGAAATCGAATCATCGTTTGCACCATCGGAGGCATTAGACCCTTGTCGTGCCTTTTTCCTCGTAGGAATTGGCGGTGCGGGCATGAGCGCGCTTGCAAGAATGTTGTCTCACCGAGGATTTGCCGTTGCCGGCACGGATGCTGTCTCGTCTCAAGAAACCACAAGACTTTCTGAAGAGGGCCATGACGTCTCAATAGGTCACTCTGGAATACCCGTCTTTGCATTTGCTCAGCGACCTGAAAAGGTCGCATTGATCGTGACTGATGCCGTAGACATTGAAAGCTCTCCCGAAGTTGCCGAAGCTCGAAAAATAGGAATTCAAGTCTTTCGAAGATCTCAAGCACTGGGATGGTTATTAAAGCCCTATAAAGTCATAGCGGTAACAGGGACCCATGGCAAGACTACGACTACTGGAATGCTTGGTGCGGGCCTTATCGCAGCGGGTTTAGATCCTTTGGTTGTGGTTGGTGCTGCAGTCATTGATTGGAATGGACCAATAAGGGAGGGCAAAGGCGAATATGCCGTCGTAGAAGCTTGTGAGGCCTATGAAGCTTACGTTGACATTAATCCGTTCGTTGTCCTTCTCACCAACTTAGAACCTGATCATCTTGATTACCACGGTACTTACGAAAATTTGCGGGATAGCATGGTTCGATTTGTTAGCAAGATTCCTCCGTCCGGTGGCTTGGTTTATTGCGCCGATGACAGGGGAGCTGCTGAAGTTGCTGAGCTGACCGACGTAAGGTGTATGCCTTACGGGCTTAGTGACACTTGGCTACAACAGATTTCGAACAAGTTCGAAATGGGAATCGACGCGAAAAACACGGACGCCGGTAGAGCTCTGAGTCTAAACCTTCCAGGAGATCACAATCGGATGAATGCAACTGGTGCCCTGGCGGCTGCTTCGTTGCTCAACAATGAGGATTTTGTCGTTGATCTTGGAATGGTTGAAATGGGGATTGCCAGATTCAATGGAGCCGAACGTAGGCTGCAGGTGCTGCTTGACGGTCCAATTGCAGTTGTTGACGACTACGCCCATCATCCATCAGAGATTTCCGCGTCTATTCAAGCTCTCAGGCAGAAGTATCCGGACCGTAGAGTAATTGTCGTTTTTCAGCCGCACCTATATTCCCGAACTCTTGAGCATTTAAGGGAATTCCCCAAGGCATTGGATGACGCTGACTTTGTATACATAACTGATATTTACCCGGCAAGGGAAGCTCCGATTCCTGGT
>JANPAV010000049.1:0-2441 GCA_031430115.1 Armatimonadota bacterium
CAGGGACATCATGAACGCCCTTAGCAAAATCGGTCGAAACGATATTGCCCTCCGATTGCTTCACAACACCGACTTCCCCAGTTGGGGATTCTCGATCAAGAACGGCGCGACCTCAATTTGGGAACGATGGGACGGTTGGACTCCAGAAAAGGGATTCCAGGATCCTGGTATGAACTCGTTCGCACACTATGCATTTGGTGCAGTTGTCGGCTGGATGTACCGAGAGATCGGGGGAATCAATAATGCTTCAGCCGGATTCAACGAGATCGAAATTAAGCCACTCCTCGATCCAAAGTTGGACTGGGCAAAGTCTAGTTATGAATCAGTCCACGGTCCAATCAAGGTGTCATGGAAGAAGTCAGGTTCTGGTCATTCGGTAAATGTGGATGTTCCACCGAACACGGTCGCAGCGGTTATCCTTGGTGACCAAAAATCTACAGTGGGCTCAGGGCACCACGAGTTCAAAACAAAGTAGCACTTAGTTCAAAAAGCTACTGACAAACAAATGGCTCGGATTATATCCGAGCCATTTTTTTGCATTGATTGGATCTAGTCCATGACTAGATCCAATCGTTTTCCTTATATTTGTCCATTCCAAGCTTCATCAGGTCCTTGAGTCCCCTTTCAATTTCAGGAGTAAAGGCTTTGATGTTAAAGCAAGTATTACCCTTCAAAATGCCCTGCATTGAAGTTGGGACCTCGTCTCTGAGTTCCGGGCAAACATGAATCGGCATGTAATAAAACCCGACGAGGTTTTTCAACTCGCGAATTTCGACAAACTGATAACCCTCATGGATTTCGTCATCAACAATGATCTGCTTGGTGGTCGAAAGGGAATATTTTCCGGGTGAGCTATCAAGCTCGAGAACGTCCCCGTAGCCCTGGAGTAGCGTCTTTAGCTGCTCAAATAAGTATCGGCGCTTCTGGTCGTCCATCCCAACAATATACCGGTTATTGGCTATTGCTCCCAGAACACCGTTTTCAATTCGAACTTACCATCTGACATCAAATCGACTTGGGTGTATGCCGGAGGAAAGCCCTGATTGGCGCCGTTCCACCATCCTCCACAAACCGCTCCAGCACAAACATACGAGGTTCCGTCAAAGTCACATCGGTCAATCATATGTGTATGTCCACTTAAGCAAACTTTAACATTTCTTGATTCTCGAAAGAGCTTAACGACTTCGCGGGCATTGCTTACTTCCGAGGCAAACGAAATAGGCAAAGTGTTATCCTTCGGCGTGAGTCCCGAGTCAGCAAGGGCGGTAACGCTCAGCATTGGCATGTGACCACAAACAAGGGTTGGAGTAACATTATCGGACAAAATATCTTTGAGCCAAGTCAATTGTTCGGGGTCAATAAATCCCATGAACCCGTCTCCGTTTCGGTGAACAGTATCAAGGCCGATGATGCGCCATCCTGCCATTCTCTCTTCCCAAAATCGATTCTTCATCCCGAAAAACTTAACTGGTCGAGCTTTGCCCGATGAATAACTTAAGTCACCAATGTCCCACTGCTCAACGTCGTGGTTGCCAAGAATTGCTCGGTAAGGCTTCTTCAGATTCTTGTCGGTGAACTGAGTCCAATTGTTATATTGAGCCTGAATGTATTCCTCAGACTTGTGGTCAATTGCCATCAAGTTATCACCGCCAAACAAAAATAGATCGCAACCCTTTGCCATGGCAAATGCTTTGGCTGCTCGCTTATTGACCTCGTCAATTGGAGTGAGATGTATGTCGGTGAAGTAGGCAATACGCAACACTCTTTTTGCACCCGCGCTAGTGGCGAACGAGGGCAATCCTGCGAGCGAGGAAGCTCCAAGAAGAGAAAGAATGTTACGACGTGTTATTCCCATTGCGACATTTTATAACAATTCCTAACCCAGCTGGCATTCGGAGAGTTCTTCTAGATGCCTGCTAGGTTCCCAAAATCCGGGCGTAGCGAACCGAAATGTTAAGGCAATGCTATGTTTTCAACGAGATCGAAACTAAAACATCGAGGATTACCGTAATGATATTCATTGCTGATCCGATGATTAGTATTAGCGCCCGGAAGAGGCGGGAAAATTCATGATTTCGCAGTCTCGACCAAGGTCGAGACTTTTTTTTCGGCATGTGTTTCACTCGTCAGGACATGCTCTAGGGCGATCTCCGCCTCGATCACTTCCTGCAAATCTCTCGTAAAGAGTAGCGGATGCCCACGATGGCTACCAAGGCGCAAGGGATTCCGAGAAGAATAAGTATTGCTCCAGTTCTCATCGCAGCCGTGCCTGTTGATTGCTCAATCCCCATCAATGGAAACCCTAATAACTGGGCCCCGAACACAGCCAAGCACCCCTGAGATAGAAACGCTATAGCTGCTTGCAGGGGAAGCATGAGGCTCGAAAACAGAACCATAAATACTAAGAATTGCTTCCAACCTTGTCGATGAGGGGTCACTTT
>JANPAV010000050.1:0-1942 GCA_031430115.1 Armatimonadota bacterium
ACGCCCGACTGGACTCGAACCAGCGACCAATTGCTTAGAAGGCAATTGCTCTATCCACTGAGCTACGGGCGCGTGAAACTCTAGTTTACCGAACCAACGGAACTTACCACCTGCACGGGTAGCATTGAAGCGTGTCTGAAATCGAGATTCTGTCAATTCAGGTAGGAATGCCAAAGACTTACGACAGTGCTCTCGCTAGTGAAGACGGGCAAGACCGATCCTGGGAATCAGGCATCTTTAAATCTGGAATTGATGGTCCCGTCTATCTCAGCGAATCCAACCTCGAAGGCGACGGACAAGCCGACTTTGTTCACCACGGAGGTCCAGATCGAGCGGTCCTCCTTTATTCTTCCGAGCATTACCCAACATGGGAGAATCGGTTCGCGCGACCCTTGAACTACGGGAGCTTTGGCGAAAACTTTACGGTGTCGGTTGCCGACGAAAAAACGGTTTGCATTGGTGACATCTGGATCGCGCAGGATATAGAAATCGAAGTCAGTCAGCCAAGACTTCCATGCTTCAAACTGGCTCGACGGTTAGACTTGCCAGGGCTCAATTTGGAAGTTGTAGAAAAGCGAAATGGCGGTTGGTATGCCCGGGTTCTCAGGCAAGGGTATGTCGAGAGGGGACAAAAATTGAAGTTGATGAGTCGACCCAACCCAGCGTGGACCATTGATCGAGCATTCGAAATCTATATGAGGGAAAAGAAAAATCGAGAAGTCTTGTCCGAGCTTCGAGATCTTCCCCAACTCAGCACCCTCTGGAAGGACTCGCTGACAAAGAGGCTCGAAGCTAGGTAAATCCGATGCTTTTGGTCGCAATTACGGGCTCAGTTGGCAGCGAGAAGTCGAAGACTTTGGCCCATTTTGCGGACAGGGCAACTGGGCTCGGATATTCGGTTGATGGCTTTGTTTCGGTAGCTGGCGGTCGCCCGGTTTCCGATAAAGGCGCTCTTTCGTACACTTTGCATTGGGTCAAGACAGGCGAAGAAACCTTGTTTGCCTCTCGTCAGCAAAGTGCGGAGTATGAGATTGAAGCGGCAACGATTCAAAAATTATCCGATTGGTCTCAACACCTGACAAGTCAAGACGTGATTGTGCTCGACGAATTTGGTAAGTGGGAAGCCGAAGGTAAGGGGCTGATCGAAATTTGGCCAAACGTCCAGTTATCCAAGCCAAGAATGGTCATAGTTACCCTTCGAGAAGGCGTCCAAAGCGAGGTTGAATTTCACCTGGGCAGGAAATTTGATCTGGTAATCAGAGTTGGTCCAGGTTGCGACGAAAAGCTGATTGCAACCCTGATCGAGTTAAGAGAGTGGGAGCATATCGGTGTTTATGGCGCCGGATCTGGGGCAATCGAATGGTCGGTAGGGTCGTGGCTCCATGCCACCAAGTTTCCTTTCACTGGAACAGTAATGGGTACTTTGCAGTCCGCAGTCCTAGCGCTGGCTTCCGAAAAAATGGGCCGCAAGGCTTTAATCGTTTGGGTAAGCCTAATATCGGCTGGAATTAAGGCAATGTCTCCCGCTGGCGCTCGGATCACGCCGACAATTGCCATAACAATCCAGGGTTTCCTCTTTACGATCGGAGCCATGGCATTTCGATGGAGTCGGCTTGGTGTCGCGGTGGGGGCATTTCTCGTGGGAGTCTGGGCGGCAATGCAAGGCTTCTTTATTCAATACGTCTTGCTCGGCAAATCACTTGAAAAGGCTTGGGATGCTGGGGTTCAGTTTCTTGCCAAGGAGACAGGCATCGCAACACCTAGCTTCTGGCTGATGGCGGTTGTTTTAGCCTTGGTTAATGGCGCAATTTCAATGGGAGTTACCCTCGCCGTGATCGGGAAGCGGAGCGGCAATAGGGCAAAGCTTGAGCAAATGATGTTTGCAGCTGATCGCACAGCGAGGAGCAAAAATCGTTCGATTTTTGCCGACTTAGTCAAACCA
>JANPAV010000051.1:0-22238 GCA_031430115.1 Armatimonadota bacterium
GAAGGATCTGAGAATTGCCCAAGATAACCTTGGAAAGCGTGGTAGTCTCCGCTAATATCCGATGCCGTGGGGCGACACCTACCTCAAGCAATAATGTCGTGAACCACGTTTCCGTAAACATCCGTGAGCCGAAAATCCCGACCAGCATGTCGATACGTTAACTTGGTGTGATCAAATCCAAGCAGATGCAAAATCGTCGCATGGAGGTCATGAACGTGGACCGGGTTCTTTTCTGCCTTGAATCCAAATTCATCGGTCGATCCATAAATCGTTCCGCCTTTAACTCCGCCGCCTGCCATCCAATACGTAAAGCCGTAATGGTTGTGATCTCGTCCATTAGACTTGCCCGCATTAGATCCCGGTGTTGGAAGCTCAACCGTCGGAGTTCGACCAAACTCCCCGCCCCAGATAACCAATGTCTCCTCAAGCATTCCTCGCTGCTTTAGGTCGGTCAACAACGCACCAATACCTTGGTCCGCTTCCTTGGCGAGGTTTCGATGGGCTACCGCAATGTCATCATGACTATCCCAAGGCTGTCCGGCTCCTTGGTAAAGCTGAATAAATCGAACCCCGCGTTCCGCTAACCGGCGGGCAATCAAACACTGCCGAGCAAAGTTTCCCGGCCCATACATTTCCTTCGTAGCCTGTGATTCGCGGTTCACGTCAAAAGCATCGGTTGCCTCAGTCTGCATCCGATACGCAAGCTCAAACGACTGAATCCTGGATTCCAAAGCAGGGTCATTATCCCGCTTCGCAAGGTGCTCCTTATTAAGTCTTTGAACCAAATCGAGCTGCTCTCGTTGGTCGGTAGGCAAAGTGTAATGGTTCTTGATATTCTCGACAATTTTGTCAATATCCGTCTGGTTGGGATCAATATAAGTCCCAGCCAAGACGCCAGGCAAAAAGCCCGATTGCCAATTCTGAGTTTCCTGAATTGGGAACCCTCCGGGGCACATTGAGATGAATCCTGGTAGGTTTTGGTTCTCAGTTCCAAGTCCGTACAACACCCATGAACCCATCGATGGTCGCACTTGGCGGGCATCACCACAATTCATAAGCATGAGCGAGGGCTCGTGATTGGGCACGTCCGCATGCATTGAGCGAATGACGCACATATCATCCACGTGCCGTGCGACATTTGGAAAGATCTCACTGACCTCAATGCCCGACTGCCCGTACTTCTTGAACGAGTAAGGAGACCCAAGCGCGGCTCCAGTCCTCCTCTCAGTAGGTAGATTTAACGGAATAACTTGTCCGTGATACTTCGTGAGCATAGGCTTCGGGTCAAAGGTATCTACTTGCGAAGGACCCCCGTTCATGAACAGAAAGATGACCCGCTTAGCCTTGGCTCGAAGGGGAGGCTTCTTCGCCGCCATTGGGTTATAGGGTCCGACTTGACCTCCGGCCTGAAAAGGTGTGGCGCCGAGAGCTGATTCACCAAGCAAACTCATCAGACCAACCGCTGCAAATCCATTCCCCATCCGACCGAGAAGCTCTCGTCGAGTAAGAAAGAGGTCTCTTATTTGTTTGCTATGATCAAAATCGGACATGGTTTCTCCTGCTCTAGTCTACGAATAAAAACTCGTTGGTCATCATCAATGCTTGTGCATAAAGCGTCAAGCGAGTAAGCGGTTCCCCAGGTGGCGGACCAAAGCCAGATTTCGCGCTCCATACTCGCTTCCCGTCGGTAGATTCAATCGTTGGACTCCACTCGGTGGCATCAAAGCCGTCGTTTGTTTGCGGGTCCATGATGAAGTCAAGAGTGTCACCTTTTTGAACATTGATGGACCCAACTTCAGTCTGAGTCATGGAATTATGGACGACCCACTCTCCCAGCAAACCCTCTCTGCTCGATACAATTCGAGCCTTCACGCCGTCACCACCTGCATTCGAGTGCTTGAGTCTAGCTTTCACCTGAACGATCAAATTTTCAGGGGCAACCCATCTGCGAACCAATTGATGAGCGGCATCACGACCCGGATGTCCACCATCAGGATTGAGGATGATGTATCCGAGCTTAGGATCTGGTAAATCCTTACTCACTCGGTAGCTATTCTCTCCGAAATAAGAAAGCGGAGTAAACGCCGTGGTCTTTTTAGTCGCGACATCATATTCACCAAAACCATATCGCCACTCACTTTGTGGGGCAGCTACTTTAGCTTGGCTTCCAGGCTTCAAGTATCGCAACCCAGCCGCTATTTCCGAAGCATCTGGCTGGCGAGCAAAGAGCAGTTGGTAAAGGCGTTTAATCCTTTGAGTATCATCCGAAGCTCCAACCAGTTCCGGTCTTGCGGTGGCAATTTTCGCCTGTTCGATGCTCAAAGGCGAATTCATAAAGAACAGAGCCTGTTGGGGGACTGTCGTCAAAAAGCGTCTCGCACTTGTGCTGTCCGGGGAGGCAAAGTCAAAGGTCCGGAAAATACCGGGTAAGTTCTGCCGTTCAACAAATCCGTATAGCGCCCTCCTAGGTGTATAAGGCGCACTCCAAAGATCGACTGATTTACCCCCAACTTTGCTTTGATCTAAACGTCCAGCCGCCAGGAAAGCTGAGTCCCTCAATTGCTCAAGATCAAGTCGTCTCCGATTCATGTGGCTAAGAAATCGATTTTCCGGATCAGCGTTAAATGTGGCTGCCGAAACGGTACTAGATTGGCGATAAGTGGCTGAAGTAACGATCACTTGATGGAGTTTCTTAACCGACCATCCTCCATCCATAAAAGTTGAAGCCAAATAATCCAACAACTCTGGATGCGTCGGACGATCACCCTGATACCCGAAGTCAGATGGAGTCCGGACAATCCCTGCCCCAAAGTGACCTTGCCAAACACGATTGACAAACACTCTTGCAGTCAGCGGATTATCTTTCGACGTAATCGATTGAGCGAGTTGTAGCCTGCCACTCCCTTTTTTCCAAAGAGACCGATCTTCGCCCGGTTTTGATAGGGCAAGCAAAAATCGTCGCGGGGCAACCTCACCTGGACTGCCCGGGTTCCCACGCTTAAAGACAACCCCGTCTCTTGGGTTAGGATTGTCTTGCATCGCCATGGCGAACTCCGGAGTTGTCGGTGCACCCTTTCTCAAATTCTCCAATTCAGCTTGAAGCGCAGCCATTTTTGCCTTATCGGCAGGGTCAAATGCATCGGCAAGGACTGACAGATTCACACCATCCGGTACAACTTCCGGACGAACCGCCTGAAGAGCCTGTTTAACCCCGTCACCCAGCTTTTTACTGAGACTCGGCGAAGTTAACATCGTGCGGAGCTTGCTAACTTGGAGCATAACGTGGGATTTCAGGGCTTCAACCGTTGCTGTTTCCTTTTGGTTAAAAAGTTGCCATGGATCGCGAATAGATTTGTCAGAAATGGGAGCCTTTACTTCAGACGTAGAAGCAAAAACGCCATAAAGGGAGTAATAGTCTTGGGTTGGAATCGGATCAAATTTATGATCATGGCATCGGGCGCAAGCCACCGTGAATCCCTGAAATCCCCGCATCGTAACGTCAATTCGATCATCAATAATATCCGGTTGACTATTGAGGAATCGGCGACCGATATTGAGAAAACCGAGAGCCGCTAACGGCTTCTTGTTGTCACCATTTTGAATTTCTGGCAAACAATCAGCCGCAAGTTGTTGTGTAACAAACTGGTCATAAGGCAGATCCCGATTCAATGCATCAATGACCCAATCACGATATGTGTACGCATTGGGATAATTACGATCCTCCTCAAAGACATATCCCTTCGTATCGGCATACCTCGCCACATCAAGCCATTGACGAGCCCAGCGTTCACCATATTGAGGAGAAGCAAGAAGCCGACTGACAACTTTTTCGTAGGCGCCTGGCGATTTGTCCGCGAGGAACTCTTCAACTTCTTTCGAACTTGGCGGCAAACCAATGAGATCGTAAGTTACCCGTCGAATAAGGGTTCGCCGGTCGGCCTCACCCGCAGGCGTTAACTTTTGGGATTCAAGCTTAGAAACAATGAAGTTGTCGATTGGATTACGAATCCACTTTGAATTGGTGACTTTAGGAATAGGTGGTTTAGTTACGGGTTTGAGCGACCAAAGTTGAGCCTTTGGTGCGATCGACTCAGCCGGCCAAGGTGCCCCCATTCCGATCCAAGTTTCTAAGTTCGAAATCTCATCCGCCTTTAACCTTTTGCCCGGTGGCATCTTCAAAGAACCCGTTTGATGAACTGCGACGAGCAAGAGACTCTTGCCAAGATCTTTGGATATCAATGCAATTCCCGAGCTTCCACCCTTCAAAATTCCTGCCGAATTATCGAGACGTAGCCCGCCACTTTGCGAAGTACTTCCGTGGCAGGAATAGCAGTTCTCCGCTAAAACTGGACGAATCTTTGATTCAAAGAAAACCGTTTGATCCGGTGTTGCTTGAGGAAGTTGCACTGTGCCAGGAAACGAAACCGCCAGCCCAGCAATACCCGCACTCAGGATAGGGAAAATCAGCGAAAATTTCCGCCGACCCTTACTGGTATTTGCCCCTTCAATTTCCGTCATGCTAATGATCAATTAGAGCATAACACAGCTTCATGGGTAAATCGGCAAATCACCTTGACAGATTGCCAGATATCGAATAGGCTAGAACGGAGTCTCACAATGAAGAAATTTATCTCTCTTTTGCTTGTTTTTAGTGTGGTCCCAAATCTGTTCGCTCAAGACGATCAGATTCCAAAGCTTAGTCCTGCCAGCGTAAAATATCGCGAATATCGTGAGGCGATTTCCGAACCAGTCTACGGTCTTGTCAAAGTGAAAGCCCTTGTCAAGAAAATCAAAGCTGACAAGGAAGAAAATCATCGAATGCCCCAGGCCCAATACGATGCCCTTACGTTCAATGAGAAGTTCACCTACAACATGATCCATGGCGAAGACGCAACCCAAAACTGCGACGTCATGATGGGCGTCGTTAACGAAGAAAAAAAGATCTTTGCCTTCACTCCCAGTGTTTTTGGCGGAGAAGTGATGTGGAGCGAGCGACAACAAGACTTCTTCAAAAACAACCGAGCCAAAGTTATTTCTCTCATAAGTTCAACAATCCTACTTCGGCAACGAGTCGGAGTCAATTTCAAGGAATTGGTCACCGACCAAAATATGGTTGAACTCATCCCCGACCTAATCAAGGTCTACAACATCAAGAAAAAAGACCACGACATCCTCACTGTCCTCATGATTCTCATGAAAGAAGGAAATTTCCCGGAATTCGTGAAATCACAATCGTATGAGAAACTATACGGCGAGAATTCAAATTACAAAGGCAGCCTCGACGCCACCCAAGCGAACCAGAAGTTGATCATCAATCGGGCAATGGCATTCTACAAAACGAAAGTTAAGTGATTGGTTCCTTAATCGTAACCTTCGCCCTGGGTCAAACCCATAGCTTCGTAACCATCAAGGCGGGGTCTTATCGAGTCGGAAAATTCGACCGACTCGATAGCCCCGTTCGTAACGTAACCCTCAAGGCGTTTCAAATTGCAACCCATGAAACCACGAATGAGGTGTTCGCAGCATTCGTGAAAGCAACCGGATACGTCACCGACGCAGAAAAGTATCACAACGCTATGGTCTTCGAACCTGGACTAAAGGAATTCAGGTGGATTCGCGATGAAACCGCAAATTGGAGATTTCCCAACGGAAAAGCCCGAGGCGGCATTGATGACCAAATGAACCACCCCGTGACCTCAATTAGCTTTCGCGACGGCCTTGAATACTGTAAATGGCTAGGCGTACGACTCCCAACCCTCAACGAATGGGAAGTCGCCTGCCGAGCCGGGTCTAAGACCGAATATTTCTTTGGCGATGACATCACCAAAATCGGTCAATACGCAAACGTTTGGCATGGTCGTAATCATCTCCTGCCCGACGCATCCGATGGATTCATGCTCACTGCCCCGGTCGGCTCATTTTTGCCAAATCAACTCGGACTCTACGATATGTATGGCAACGTCTTCGAGTTTTGCACCGGGAGCCTACCAAGCGACAAAAAATCCGGAAAAAGGCATTCCCGAGGCGGCTCATGGTGGTGCAGCAAAAACTCATGCTGCTTCTTCAATTCCGTCGACATTGGCTCAGTCAACGAAAAAGCCTCGTTTAGCAACCAAGGCTTCCGTATAGCAAGGTAACTACTGCGAAGAAGCCCTCAAAATCGCATTCATCAGGAGCTTATAAGCCCCATGATTCTGAGCGCGAAACAGGATTTCCGGTCCAACTAACACAACCTTTCCTTTCCCAACCGAAACATCAACGACCGCCGAAGTTCCGTCCAAGACCTCCTGTCCCCATGCCCATCCAGATCGAAGCGGAGCTTTGGAACGAAACATCCCAACCGTTTTCGCATCTCCAGAAATCTTGAATGAAGGTGAATTGTCAAACATTACATCAACTTCGCTTCCCATGCCTCGGGTTAGCGATGTCGTCTCTAACTGGAGTTTCAAAACTGACCCAGGGATATAGAATTTCGTGTTGGGTAGAGCCGCTCCTTTTTCGTCAACTAAAGCGGACTTTACTGGCAGTTTCATTTGCTGAGCAAAGCTTGTTGCTGCCGAACCAATGCAGAAAATATGCCCGCCCTCTCGAACAAAGCTTTCAATCCGGTCAACCGTCCCTGCCGTCATCGAACCCATTCTTGTCCGATATCGAAAGGGAATCGTCATATCCTCTTGGCGGTTCTCATTAGCTTGGCCGCCAGCGCCGTCTCTACCACGTCCGCCCCCGCGAACTCCCGATCCTTTCGGGAAAATAATGATATCAAACTTGCTCCGAAGGTCCATCTGGTCAAGATCAGGCGGATAAACAACCTCAAAATCATAACCAAACTGCTCCAGCATGTATCGAGTCCAACCCGACTCCATCGAGCCACCATACTGGTCCCAAAGGGCAATTCTCGGCTTCCGAGCTGGCGAGAAACCACCCGCCGGACCATTGGTCGCAACGGTCAAATTCGCAATTCCCTTAGTAATTTCATCAAGCTTCAGTTCGCTTCCCTGAATCTCGAATCCCCAATTCGAAGTGCCAACTTCTAAACCGCTCTTCCACGCTCTATTAGCAATCGTAAACGAGTCGTTCTGGCTGGCCGGCAAAAATATTCCCCGAGTCTCGCCCGGAAGCTTAATTGGCTTTCCAAGGCTAGCTAAATCCACCTTTTCAAATTCGTATTTCATCGGGTCCAGAACCCGTGCAAACTGAACTCCCATCTGAAAAGCCAATGTATAACCTGCGTTATCGTACGGAGAAATCGGAGGTCCACCCGGATACTGGAAGTCGTTAGGATGGTCCTGCGGCTCAAACATATCGAGAATATGAGGCCGATAAGCCTGATCACACCGAACCACAAACGATCCCTTCTCCCAGTCGCCATTGCGCTTGGTCAGTCGTTGTACTTCCACGCCACACTGCATCAACTTCTCAATAAATTTGGTCGCCGTCGCAAAATCAGGTTGACTACTCGGAACAACGTAGTAGCGGGCATCCCTCAGTTCCGGCTTCTTCAGGGCTTCCGCCCCGAACTTCGCAATTCGAGAAGGATAGCGAGACCACGAGTCCTTCAATCCCCGCTCTACCGAATTTCGACCGGCACGATAGAAGTCAAACAGCATCCGCTCGCGGTATCGAGACGCATAGTCAAGAATCGCGTAGTTCGCCGAAATCTCATACTCCAACGAATCTCTCAAGTGCCACATCTTGCCACCTTCTACCGGAAGCGGAACATCGGTCGTCGGAATTTGAAACTTCTCAACGAAGGGCAATGGTCCAGGATTGGGACTGCCGTAGGTTTCGGTTAGTATGCCAACCATATTGTGGAAATAGGTTGTTGTCCTCAGTCCCCCATTCCACCACGTGGAATAGAGGGTGGAATTTCGCATTGCCGTTCCTGGCTTTCCTTCCGCAATCATTCGCTGGTGCATGTGGGTTCCGACCAAATCCGTTCCGATCGCAACCATCGGGTCCATATTGTAGTTGAACGGATTTCGGAACGGCGGGCAAAACATGATCGTGCCTGCCGGGGCACTCTGATGGTGGTTATAGACCACCTGGGGATACCACTGAGAGTACAAAACGCGATTAATGTTCTTGGTCTCCGCCATGTTATTCGCATAGAAATCCCGGTTATTGTCGTGTCCACAGTACTTTTGGTAGAGAAATGGGAGTCCAGCAACGCTGCGCGTCTTTGGATCGGTCTTCCTCATGTACCAATCTGATATCCATTCATGCCCGTCGGGGTTGGCATGCGCAAGCAGAATCACACAATCTTTGAGAATCCTCTTCGTTTCGGCATCATCTTGGCTGGTCAATCGATACGCCATTTCAATCAGGTGTTGACCAACCAGCACTTCATTCGCATGAAGTCCCCCGTCGATCCAAATCACCGCCTTCTGGTTTTTGACAAACTTCCTGGCTTCGTCGTCATTCTTAAAGCCTTTCGCCTGGGCAAGTCGCTCATTTCCGCGGCGAATGTTCTCCAGATTCTTCCGGTTGCTCGGGTCAGTAATGACGCACATGTACTGCTCGCGCCCATCCTCCGTCTTGCCAATGCTCTCAACCGTCAATCGGTCCGATTTCGCCGCCAACGCCTTCCAGTACCCGGTCAGCTCGGTATAGTTCGCCAGATAATAGTCCTCGCAAGCATCATGCCCAAGAAACTCCTTCGGGCTCGGCACATTCGACCCAAAAGCCAACGAGGCTAAGGCAGCTACGACAAAAAGAATGCAACGACGCATTTCTGCACTTTACCTTTTGGGGGAGGCAAGTGCAAAGTCACTCTCCCAGACGGGAGAGTCGATGAGGCATGGAGCTGCGGAGCAGCCAAGGGTGGGGGTTGATCTGGCGGGCCCATCCCAATCCCTTTGCTCTTTTGGACGGGACAGGAACGAAGTTCCCGGAGGGACGGGGATGGGGGTTCTTTAGGAGCGTCTCGCCCGGCTTAAATAGCATTTTGGAGCCTAGTTCGGAGAGCCCAGGGTCCACTCACCACTCCCAAAGGTAAGATTCAATCGTTTCCTATGCGTTGCCTTCGACTTAATATTTTTTGGCCCCTTCTGGTAATCACGATGGCTCTATCCGCCCATTCCTTGGCTCAATCGCAAACCGGACTAGTACCCAAACCGCGAACCGCGATGACAGGACCAAAAACCAAAATCTCCTCCACTTTTCACATCGTCAACAACGAAAAGAATTTCCGAACGGTGATCAACGCCTTCGTTTCTGATTGGAAGGTGACCGAAAGCCCGAAGGGCAAAGTCATCGAAGTAAAGCAAGACCCGAGCCTTGCTGAAGAAAAATATCAAATCGAATTCGGAACAAAAATTCTCGTCTCAGTTTCCTCCAAAATCGGATTGGCGTGGGCACTACAATCCCTCGGTCAATTCATCGATTCAACCTGCGCATATTCAAAGATCAGCGACTGGCCAGAGGTCTCTTTTCGCTGCGTAACCGTCGATGTCGCCCGCAGATACCACTCAATTTCGACGCTCAAGACTTTAGTGCGTTGGTGCCAACTCGGAAAGGTACGGACGATGCAGCTACATCTGACCGACGACCAAAATTGGATGCTCCCAACAAAGGTGCTACCTGGAATTGACCAACGAAATCAGCACAAACTCCCGGCATACACCGAAGAAGAACTAAGGCAACTGCAAGCTTTCTCAAACGCTCGAGGAGTTGCCATTGTGCCCGAGATCGAAATGCCTGGTCATAGCTCGCTTCTCGTGGCATCAAATCCCGAGGAATTCAAATTGCAAGGCTCGGAGTCTTCAAACTGCATCAATTTTGGCTCCCCGACAGTTCGCGCCAAAATGAAATCGCTACTCGCCGAGGTCGCCGAACTATTTCCCGAATCGCCCTATATTCACATCGGTGGGGACGAGGCTTGGTACCCAAATGCAGACAAAGACCCTCAAGTAAAGTCCGCAATCGAAAAGCTTGGTCCCCATGCCAGTCCTACCCAAGTATTCGTTGACTTCGTCTCCGAAATGGCGGAGGAAGTGATTCGACTCAAGAAGATTCCCGTCGTTTGGGAAGGCTTCGGCGCTGATGAATACGCGAAAAAGCGAATTCCCAAGCAGACCGTCGTCATCGCCTGGGAAGGCACCTACTATCCAGCCGAAAAGCTAATCGCCGATGGATTCAACGTCGTCAACGGGGGATGGGATCCGAATTATGTCGTCAACCATTTTCCCTATGAGGCATACACGCTCGTTCCGCTGGAACGACTCTACAAATCGAGCTACAACAAGTTCGGAATCGTCGATTGGAGCAACGGGTCGCCTTCCTCGGTCAACTTGCCAACCAGCAATCGGCTACTAGGGTCTATGCTTTGCTGGTGGGAAGGTCACGAGTGGAATGCGCATCGCGTATTACCCATCCGCATCGCCACTTTTGGCTGTCGACTTTGGAATTCCGCATGGGAAAAAGACTATCAATCCTTCAAATCGAGGCTTGGCCAAGCCGGAGTAAAGGTCTCCCACCAAGCGTTTCGGTATCGCTACACCGTATGGGGCGGATCGGACATTGACGAGACTCAGATTCCAACTGATAAGGCAACAATTGAACTGAGAACCACGAGTCCAAACCAAAAAATTGCGTGGCGCACCGACGGCAAAATCCCCAAGTTTGCCGACATCAAATCTCAACTAACGATTCCAATTACCAAGGATATGATTCTTACCGTCCAACCTTTCTTGGGCACTCAGCCTGACGGAGAAACGGACTTCATTCCCTTTCACCGGGTAACCAAGATCAACAACTTGGCTCTGTATTGTCCAGTATCAACTAGTTGCGACGAAGATCCTAACTTTGCGGCAAACCGCATGACCGATGGTATCGCCGACCTTCTCGGGTCACACTGGCTGGCTTACCCCAATCCGCAATTTGCAACGATAGATTTACGTCAGGTGACCGACGTGGCTCGAATCGAGGTCGTGGCATTTTGGGCGACCGGGGCACCGACCAAATACCGACTTTCCGTGAGTACCGACAATAAGAACTTCAAGACCGTAGTCGATGCCTCAGATCAGAAGGAACCTAGCACCAAGGTAGGATATATCCACAAGATTCCAGCCGTTGAAGCCAGGTACGTTCGCATAGAAGTTCTTGGCAGTTCACTCTATCCATCCACGATGACTCGAATAAACGAAATTCGAGTGTTTGGTGAGTAGGTCACGCACTTCAGCGCTGAGACCGGTCAGGTCAAACGAAGCGCTTACCTTGGCTTGGAGGATCAATCTTGTTGAGCGGTAACAAGTCAAACATTTTCTCAACGATTTCGGCTGCCACAACGTCCTCTTCCGTTATTTCGTACGTTTCGCCAACATCAATATTAATCTGAGACTCCCCACACGAGACAAAGACTTTTTGCCCCGCGATTGTCGTCCAAGATGGCTGTTGAATCCACTTCGTTCCTGGGATAATCGATGGGATCTTGGCAGACTCCTCGGAGCTATAAATCTGTCCAATCTTTCTCGTTGGAGGCTCTGTGCTGAATTCTTGAAACGGTATCCCCAGAATTCCGAATGTCTCCTTGAGCTGAGCGACCGTCTCGTATGCGAAGGCCGACCCAAGGCTCTCGCCGTCGTTTGCATGCCCACCAACCCCGTACGAAAATCGAAAGTAACGGAGCCTCTTCGCCCAACGCTCAACCGTTTTTACTGATTCAGCCATCTATGAGTTATTTTGAATGATTGTCGGCGACTTCAGTTTAACCAGGTACAAAGCTCCCAAAAACCATACCATCATCAGGTTAAAAGCAATGGCGTTTCCTACGGAAACAAGATTTGGTCCAATTGCAGATGTTATGAGTGGACCCGTACTGATGATAAGGAGGAGTCCCCATAAAACCCAAGACAAACGCGTCATATTCCGATTCCACGCTCCGGGTTTGGCAAGCGAAATTGACCAAAAAATCGCTGCCAATGTATAGAAAAGTGCCGCCCAATGAATAGTCAAACTAAACACTTCTTGTTCAAAAGCCATATATGCCGAATGATTCCCAGTTCGCAGGGCATCCTTTGCTATCTCAATTCCCGAAGTAACCCACCGATACTCAGCCGGCTGCTCGATAGAAACTGCGACTATGGTTAAGATCAAACTTCCGACTGCCGGTAATCGTGGCACCCATTTTGTTCGAACGAGGGCAACCGCCAAAATCAGGTCCGACAAAGCCGTTATTTGCCATGGGAACCAACCCAACTTCCAAAGGAAGGCGTGGTCGCTGATGTAGGCAATCCGTTGGGGTAAGTCAGTGGTCCCGCTCGGTAAACCTGGCAAAAGAAATGCAAGCATTGACAGCATCGCTGCCCCATGACATAGGATTGTAAACACGAGGGCATAAACCAAGAAGCGTGATTCAGCCAATATCGGAGATTTGAATACTTTCAATCTATTTCATTCTGATCTACGTTGAAACAAACTTTTTTGGTAGCCTGCAACCAGATGAGCAACTAATCCGTGTTTTGACTAGTCACAATTGCTTCTTCTTCGTATGATATCAATCGCAGACCCTGGTTTCAAATAGTGATCAATTGAACGAACTCAGTACCCTCGCAGTCGCAATGGGAGCCAGTTGGGCCTCCGGAATACGCCTCTACGCGTGCGTCGCTACCCTCGGACTTCTTCAACACTTCAGACTCACCCAGCTACCCGGCTCCTTAGAATCGCTTGGACATCCTTGGGTAATCGGAGTCGCCCTCTTTCTCTTTGTAGGTGAATTCCTCGCAGACAAAGTTCCAGTCCTTGACTCTGGTTGGGATGCGGTTCATACGTTCATCCGCATTCCAGCCGGCATCGTACTTGCTTCGACGGCATTTGCGAAATACCCTCCCCACATGATGGTCATTGCCGGTCTGATTGGCGGAACTCTTGCCCTGACGTCTCACACCGGAAAGTCGACCAATCGACTCGTGATCAACCATAGCCCTGAGCCAGTTTCAAACTGGACCCATTCAGCGTGGAACGACGTCTCTGGAATTGGAATCGCGGCAATGGCACCGTTCTTTCCCTTGGTAACCATCGGACTGGTTATTGTGCTTTTCGTCATCACTGCGTTCATTTTCTTCAAAGCATTGCCACTAATCAGGAAAACACTAGCCAAACGACCAAAGGACAAGAAATAGGGAGTGACAGTTTTTCAAGTACGATTCATAGAACTATGAGCAAGCTTAAACTGATTCCCTACCAACCCGATCAAGTTAAATCGGAAGCTTCGCGAAACACTTTGCAAGCAGACTATGTTACTGCGTCGGCTCGGCGATCGGTACGAATGTTCTCGACAGATCCGGTTCCGAGAGACCTCATAGAAACGGCGATTAAGATTGCCGGAACGGCTCCGAGTGGAGCTCATCAACAGCCATGGCAATTTGTTTTGATTGGCGACCAACAAGTAAAAGAGCAAATCAAGGTGAGAGCTGAGGTTGAGGAGCGGGAATTTTACGAGCGGCGAGCTCCCAAGGAATGGCTTGAAGCGCTTGCGCCATTGGGTACTGACTTCGAGAAATCTCATATTGTGGACGCGCCGTGGCTGATCGTTGTTTTCCGACGAGACTATGATATTCGGGAGGATGGAACAAGGATCAAGCACTATTACATGACCGAATCGGTCGGGATTGCGGTTGGATTCTTGATTCAAGCTCTTCACCGAGCCGGATTGGCAACTCTGACGCACACGCCATCCCCCATGACATTCCTCCGAGAGGTTTGTGGTCGACCATTGAACGAAAAGCCATTTGTTCTAATGCCGGTGGGCTATCCGGCCAAGGGATGTCAAGTGCCAGATATTCATCGCAAGGACCTTTCAGAAATTCTGACAATCATTTGAACCAAGTGTAAGATTTTGAAATTGCGTTCGTATAACGGAGCATGAGAAAATTCGAGGCAGCAAAGTCAAGCGATCAAGCTCGCTTCGAGTCCTTATTGAATGATCACCGACGGATCATTTTGAAGGTCATTGGTGGCTTTGCTTGGCAACCAGAGGATCAACAAGATTTGGCGCAAGAAATTAGGGTTCAACTTTGGCGAGCCTTTCCAAAATACGATTCCAAGCGAACATTTTCGACATGGATGTATCAAGTCGCGCTCAATGCCGCCATTTCATGGTCTCGGCAAGCCAAGCTACACAAGCAACGCTTTGCGGTAGTCGAGTCTTTGAATGAGATTCCGGCAAATCCTCAACCTGAGGATGACGAGTCTCAACATCTCTACAATCTCATAGAGGGTCTTGACGAACTAAGTAGGGCACTTCTGCTGCTTACGATTGATCATCGAAGCCATATCGAAATTGGCGAAATCTTAGGAATCTCTCCTGGCAATGTCGCAACGAAAATCAGTCGGCTTAAAGCCAAGCTCAAGCTTGAAGTCGCCTCAACGAACTTAACTGAACAATAGGAACCATCAATGGAAATACAAGAACTTTCATCCGCCTTTACTGCTCTTGAGACAAGAGTCGAGAAAACAGTAAGTCAACAAAATGACTTGAGAAGTCAGCTCAATGAATCAAATCTGAAGACGATCAAGGGGAAAACACAGCGGTCACCGGCGTGGGACATTGTGTCTGCAGGCTTAGTCCTTATCGTCACAGGCGGCTATGTCGCAGGTAATTTGAATGAACTGGAACGATCTCCCATAACCGCGATACCGGCAATGATTGTTTACGCACTTTGCATCTTTACGATTAATGTGAGCGCCCGCCAGCTGATTCTCTCATCTGAGCTTGATTACGCAAAGCCAATGGTCGAAACTCAGTTAATCTTGGCAAAATTAAGAAAGCTACGAGTCCGATCGACTCAGTGGATATTTGTCAGCGTCTTTGCCCTTTGGTTTGTTTTTCCAATCCTGCTTGGGCAGATGTTGATTAGCCCTAAGTTTATGTTAGCGATGAATCCGGCTTGGATAGTTGGAAACATTATCTTTGGATTATTGATGGCGCCGGTAATCAATTGGATCATGATGAGATCCAAATACTCAAAGTCAATTCAGGACGAATTTGCTGGTAAAGATGTTAGCGAAGCAGAAGAGTTCATGAATCAAATCCGAGAGTTCCAAGCCGCTTAGGCTTGGAACTATCAAAGCTAAGGCTTAGCCTTTCTTGTCCTTTTCAATCTGATCGACAAGAGCCTGGATGACCGCAAGGGCATTACCCTTTGGCAAATCAGGATTTGCGGCTTGATAATCTAGGATGACCAGTTTCGATTTTGCACAATGATCAAGGGCTTTGTCATAATCTTTCAGCTTCCGATACATCCTTGCGCCGTTCAGATGCGGATACCAATTCGGCGGATACTGGCCAGATGTCAGTTCACCAATGAGCCATTTGCATTGCTCAGGAGCCACCAAACAATTGTTGTTTGCGAAAGACGAAATGCTACTACGATTGTCTTCTGACGCACCAATTTGTGCCAGACATTGTGTCTTCCAGGTAGGAATGTCCTCAATTGCTAGCCATTTGAACCGCAACTCGGACCCAACGTCCTTTCCTTCTGGTTGCGATTCTAGTTTTGCTAACCGTGACTTTGCTTCACTTCGATTGCCGGAATCATAAAGTTTTTCGATCGCCTCCAACTCGACTTCGCGGATTCGAGCCGTTTCTTGTCGAGCAATTCGCTTGTCGAATTTTTCTCTCGCTGTCTTAACGTCAAACTTGTCGGCGAGAATATCAGTCAGAGGTTTTGCGGCACTCATCGGGTGACCGATCCACATGATGGTGTTGTTTTTGATGATAAATGCCGTTGGAATTCCGGTTTGCTTGGCTGCGTCCATCCATGACTTTGCCATTCCCGTCTTGTTTCCTCCGTAGGCTACCGAGTACTCCATTTTCGACCCCATCTTTGCGACAAAGTCTTGGACTTTCTTGTCCTCGTTATCCTCTAGAATACTGACTCCTATAAATCGGGTCTTATCAAACTTTTTGGCAAGTTCGGTGATGTGTGGGATGGACTCAAGACATGGTCCACACTAAGTCGCCCAGAACTCCACAACGTAAACTTCATTTGGCTTAAATGCTTTAATCGGTTCGCCCTTGACCCATGTTTTGATCTCAAGTTTTGGGGCTGGTGACCCGGGGCCGATATAAGATTCGGCTTTCGCGAAGGGTCCTCCAGCTAACAACAGGAATGCACTGAGTGATACAAGCATTTTCATCTTGACAAGACTACGCATGAGACACTGGTGGTTGGTTCCCAATACTGCCGCGCAACCAACTTTGTCGGAGGGTCGTACTTGAGATGGCAGAGAGCTTGCATGTCACCCTCAGAACCTGGACCAAAAAACCATAGAAGGCGGCGAAGAACCCGAATCGTAAGGACCTTCTTTGTCGTTTGGGGTGTCATAGCAATGACCGTCCTATTCAATCAATTTCGAACCCAAAATGTAGACTCATCAATGCTCACGAGCAGTGACTTTGTAACAGTAAAAGCCGATGGCGTTAGTCTGGAATTTCATCCTAAAGAGAAACACTCAACAGGCGTCTTATTCTTTTGCGGATCTGGCGTTGAAGCCGACGCCTATGCTCCCATGTTGCGGCCGATTTCCGAACGGGGCTACACAATCATCATAGTGAAGCTTCCAGGCAGATTTGCAATGATGCCGGGTCAAAATGAAATAGCTCTCGAAACCGCTCAGAAGCTAATCCAATCTCAACCAGAAATCAGAAAATGGGTCATTTCTGGTCACTCACTGGGGGCTGCCCTTAGTTGTAAATTTGTTCAAAAGTTTCCCGAGTCAAGTTCCGCCTTAGTGCTCCTTGGCACTACACACCCTAAGGAAGACAACCTTTCTGGGCTATCTATTCCGGTAATGAAAGTTTTTGGCTCGGTCGACGGAGTAGCGCCGGTCGAGAAAGTTGAGGCCAACCGAAATTTGCTTCCACTTTCAACGAAGTGGATTAAGATCGAAGGTGCAAACCACTCTCAGTTTGGAAACTATGGGCATCAATTGCAGGACGGGAGTGCTACCATTTCGCGTGAAGCTCAGCAGTCGTTAGTGCGTGAGGAAATCCTCAATCTACTCAAGCAACTCGATATTCATTAGGACAAGTTGGCAAGTCTTGGTATCTGGGAAAAGGAAGATACCAAGACTTGCCAGAACAGCTACGATTTTCGTTTTACCGATCGTCGTTTCAATATTGCAAAGCAACCGATTGCAAGGCCCAGAATGCTAGCTGGCTCTGGAACAGGTTTGAGCATATAGTTGGATGTTGCTCCGTTGAATTTTCCAGACCCAACAATGTAGCCATTCTCATTCACATCGTAAGCCTCATCGAGTTCCCAACCGGAGTTCTGGTCAATCAGACTGTTAAGGTCAATGAGGCCCGTACCTTGTGTCCACCTCATAGCCTGATTCCCAAGGGAAGCCCTGTTTGCATGGCCGTACCCGACAACAACTCCACTGTTTGCGATGCTGGTGAAACTCATGTCTTGGTAGCCTGCAACGTTCGAAAAGGTTTCCGTTCCTAACTCAGGATTGAAAACGAAGGACCAAATGTTATTGTCCTGTCCCCTAAAAGTGCCGACCGTACTTCCTTGATCATTAATTTTGCTAGCCGTGCTATGGACTGCACCATTGATTGAGGCATGAAGATCTTGAACCGTTTGATTGTTGTAAAAGAGGGTTGCTCTTTGAACTCCATTGACATAGGTGTAGCCAGATGTTGTATTAGCTTCGTTGATGCTCGACGCTTGGGAGGATTCTCCATTGACGTAACCTGGGATCAAGAATCCTCCGAATTGAATTGTCCAACCAGCAGCATGCCGGTTATTCTGCTGCAATCCCATGTTTCCAACCATATGCCCCTGATTGTTAATTCCAAACGTTTGGCTGTCTTGGAACCAGTTTGTTGGCTCGTTGTACCAAAGTGCATGAACACCTGGTCCAGGCGACCAATGCCGAAATCCTTTTGTATGCCCGTTTTCAGTAAATGAGCCAACCATCATTCCCTGATCGTTAATATCAGTAAGGGTGTAATCGTCTTTGCCCCAAACGTTCATGTTTTCCATCGACTGACCTTCAGACCATCGGAATCCAGTGTGAAAACCCTGGGAATAGGACCATCCAACCACAACATTTTGATTGTTGATTGCTGCCGCTCGGCCGAACGAAAGTCCCGGAAGGTTACCAATGTTTACGACTTCGTACTCTTGCTCGGCAAAACCTGCGGAAACAATTCCAACCGCGAAGAAAGAGAGAAGGGGTTTATTGATTTTGTGTGTCATGTTGTTGCTCCAAAGAAATCATTATACACGGAAATTTACAATATTCCGATTATAAATAATTTGAGCGAAAAAAAGGACTCAAGACCTACGCTTGCTTTCCTGCTGGGTTGGAATCGAGAGGATGGTCATCTGGACGCGGACAAAATCTCCCTTGCTTCTTGCTTCAATATTTGACTCCGAAAGCTCGTGAATAACGGATTGAAGTTCAGTGACTGCAAGTTTAAGCCTCAATGCCCGCTCTCGATCTACAAACAATGTGTGGAATTTTAGGATTAAGAAATCGGTGTAGGATGGGTCATTTTCCAGGGCATCGTAAAATGCATCATGTTGTCGTTCAGCTTGCCTCATTTGACTGTTAAATCGAAGCTTGTATTGCTCGATTGACTCGGGAGTTTGCTCTGCGAGCATGAAGCGAGTTAGTCTACCGGCATGAGCAAAGAGAGTTTCAGTTCGAGATCTTCGCTTTCGAGTCCCAGCAGAAATGACCAATTCTGCATCCATCAGTTTCACGATCTGCTCTCCAACACTAGCGGGACTTCGACCTATATCCTTCGCAACTTCTCTTGCAGAACGTGGGTCAATTGGACTTAGAGAATCAAAGACTTCGCTACAGGCGACCGAGATTAACGTCTGGATTTGTTTTAGATTTAGCTTTGTAACTTCTGCTTGGCCAGGGAATCGGGGTTCCATATGCGGAAATACTCCTTTTGTCGATCATACCATGTTAAGAATATCTGTTTGGCATTTAGACGTATTGGCGTTAAAGAGACTTGAGCCTTCCGGTACGAAAGCCTTCTTGGAATTCCCTTTCCTATCAACAAGGCAAGGGAATTCCAAATAATATCATAAATAGTGCCAATTCAATGTCGGTCAGTTCCAAGAGATTTATAAATGAAGAATCATGACCGCTTGTAAACTGCCTCGACTGCCCACTCAGCTTCGCCTTGCGGAGTTAGATTCTCCATTATCATCGTGAGCTGATCGTTAGTCGTTTTGAACTCGATTGTCCAACCCCAGACCTCTTTTTCAGCAGCGTATGTTCCCTTCGTCTTGAACGAGCCATCAGGAGATTCGGGACCAACGAGATGCATGACAGCCGTATTTTGATGCCACGAGTCGCTCCAACCAATCTGGACAACTTTTGACTTACTCGTCATGCAGATCAGAAGGGTGCCTTCATGCCTCTTGCTCTCATAATGCCATGTGTAAGTTATGGTTGCGAATGTGCCATGTTCGTCGGTGTCAACGTGTAAAAAGGAAGCTGACTCAGCAATCCGTTTTTCGGGAGGAAGCCACGATTGGTTTAGCTTGGAACTTCCAAACCAAGAGCCGTTAGCATCAAGTATCGATTTTGGAATTGCCATACAGTGAAATCTTAACAGGTTTCCTGACTTTCAAACAATTGTTCTAGACGGTTTCGGTGGATCAAACTATTTCGGGCACCCTCAGTTTGGTTTTGATCGTAATATGGTGCATATATATATGATCATCAGTTCATTTTTGTTGTCCGTTTTGACTCATCAGGCGAAAGTGGAATCTCCTTATGTTCATTTGAGGGAGGCTTACTTAAAGTTAGACCCGGCTGCAGCGGCAAATGCTTATGCCGACAACGCCATTTACCAAGAAAATTTTGCTGGTTTCCCAAGTGTAACCCGAACCGGAAAAGTGGAAATTCGGCGTGGAATTGAGTCTTTCTTTAAGTCTCTTGCCAAGCCAAACAAAGAAACAAAACTTGATGTCAATTTTCGTATTACCGCCACAAAAAATGGCGAAGACACTGGTTTCTATCGCCTTCGTGTGGGGCATTCAGGTGAAAAGAAGGTTGCCAACTACTACGGTTCATTCAACACCAAGATCATCGATGGAAAATTTGTTCAAGATTCGTCGTCCAACGCAACCGTTACTGACTTTGAAAATGCGGCTGGACCGGTACTCATTAATCCCGACGATGAGACATTAGATGCATCGTACTATGACCAAATGTTGGGAACATTTGTCGGCAAGGACGGGACTTCCATTTTGGTAACTCGTTCAGGAAGGCGATTGTGGGCGCTGAATGAGACTACAAATCAGTGGAGAGGGCTTTCTCGAGAAAGAGGGATGGTTTGGAAGGCACCAAAAGGCTACGTTTTGGGTGATCTGGGAAAAGATGAGTACATCTTTTCATCGCAAGGGCGAGAGCTCAAAATAGCCTCACCTTTGCACACCGTCCAGCTTCACAAGGCTGAAAATGTCAAGCGTGAATCAGTTCAGTTTCGTTCAGGGAAGCTGATGCTGGCAGGAGAGGTTTTGCGCCCAACTAAATCTAAGGGTCCATTTCCGTCAGTTGTGATTATTCATGGCTCAGGTAGTCAAGACCGTCACGGATATGCTTCTGTCATTGAGCTGATCGCAATGCAATTTGTTCGATCAGGATATGTAGCCTTGACTTTTGATAAACGTGGTTCTGGTCTATCAGGCGGTGATCTTGGTTCTGCCGGATTTCCTCAATTGGCTGATGATGTTCGTTCAGCAGAAGCTTATTTGCGCTCTCGATCTGACATAAGAAAAGAATTTGTTGGGTACGCGGGTTCAAGTCAAGCTGGCTGGATAGCGGCACGCGCAATTGCCGACAATGGAAAACCTGCCTTTGTTTTCTTGCTTGGTGCAGCCGGAGCAGCTAGCTCGGTAGAAGAACAAAACCTCTATAACACCCGCATTCGAATGGAAACTGCTAACATTTCCCATTCAAATATCTCACTTGCTCTCGATCAACAGCGAGCATTTTTCGCTGCCAGACGAAACAGCTCCAACGAAAAAAACTTGACAAGAATTTCAGAGCTAGCTAGTAAACAACCCGAATTAAGTGGCTGGCTATTTCCCGCGACCACAAAACCGAGCGTTGAACCAGATTGGTATGATGTCTTAGACTCAGATTTCAATCCTTTGCCAATTTGGCGAAGCTACAAAGGGAAATCACTTTTCGTCTTTTCGAAATTCGATGATTCTACTGATACTTTCTTAGTCGCAAAGCGATTAATGGCATTGCCGAATTCGAAGTCTCGAGAAGTAAAGGTTCTGCCAAAATCCCAACATCTCGGTTTGATTGCAGAGTCCGTCAAGGCGGCAAATTTTGAGCGAGTTTCGTCATTCGATCCTATCTTATGGCCATTTGTTAGATCGTGGGCAAAGCGCATTGCTTCAGTACGTTAACGTCAATCGACAGAGAATATACGAAGGTAACCTTGCGCATCAGTGACAATCGACGCCCTCATTTTTGATCTTGACGGAACGCTTTGGGATACTTCCGAACAATGTGCCACGGCGTGGAATAATGTTTTGGTTTCGCAAGGCATCGAATTCCGGAAGGTCACCGCAGCCGATGTTCGGGCGGTTACCGGAAGACCCCATGAGGAATGCATTCGATTGACTTTTAGCGACTTGTCCAGTGATCAGATTGAAAGTATCTCAAACGCTACCATGATCGAGGACAATCGGGTCATTGCCCAAGATGGCGGAGTCCTCTATGATGGAGTCCTTGAGGGCCTTAACGATCTCAAGAATAGATATAAACTCTTCATCGTGAGCAATTGTCAGTCCGGCTACATCGAAACATTTCTTCGACTAAATAGTCTCGAAACTGTTTTCGATGACATTGAATGCTGGGGGAATACTGGGCTACCGAAAGGAAGGAATCTTAAAAGCATTATTGAGCGAAATCAGCTTCAAAGTCCACTGATGATCGGTGACGCTGAAGGGGATGAAACGGCAGCACGAGAGTGCTCAATCCCTTTTGCCTTCGTGTCGTATGGCTTTGGCACCAGCATTTCACCTGAGCTAACGTTCTCGTCGTTTAGGGAAATAGTCAACAAGTTGTAGTGTTGGATTTTCTGTACGATGCGTTGGATACTCCCAACTGGTAATTGAGCTTGCCCAAAACGAACTTCGAAGCGGAATACAAAAACACGGAAGGCAAGTTCAAATGTGCGCTTGCCAAGGGGAGTTTTCGGCTAAATGAAATTAAGACAAAGACTAATGTTGATCCTGGTA
>JANPAV010000052.1:0-4227 GCA_031430115.1 Armatimonadota bacterium
ATCGAAACCGCGACTTTGCCTCCGATGCGAATGGAAATCAAAGAGTTCCAGGGCGGAACGTTGGTGTTGGACAACTACAATTCCAATCCACCTGCTGTTTTGGCCGCCATCCAAACCCTTGAGGAAGTGCCCTGTGAAGGCAAGCGAGTGGTCGTACTTGGCACCATGAAGGAGCTTGGCAAAGAAAGCGAAGAAGGTCATCGGGCAATTGGGAGAAGGCTCTCGAAAGCAAGAGTTGATCAAATCTTTGTGTTCGGAGACGAAACACAGTTCATCGAGCAGGAATATGCAAAGCGCGGAGGCGATTCAAGTCGATTCGAGCGTCTTTCGTCGCTGGATGAGCTCAGGTCGAAACTTTGCTTTGTCAAGGAAGGAGATACGGTTTTAGTGAAGGGAAGTAGGGCATTGGAAATGGAGCGTGTATTTTGAATTTTACAATTTCGAGCGAGGATTTAAAGGGATTCTGGATTGCGTTGGCGATCAGTACCATTGGGTCGTTTCCGATTATGAAGCTCCTCGCGGCGATGAAGTCGAAGCAGACGGTCTCACAATTTGCTCCAGAGGGGCACCAGATTAAGCAAGGGACTCCAACAATGGGAGGGATAATGATCCTCGCGGGAGTTTTGGGCGCTATTTTCTTTGTTGGGCCACTTGGAGCAGGACCTGATATCGGAAACCTAACTCCTTTGACAATATCCTTTCCACCTATTTTGTTACTCATCCTCCTCTTCGCGGCCATAGGATTTGTCGATGATTTCGTCATTCCGAAAATGATGCCAGGCAAACGCGGATTGGGTTGGAAGCAAAAAATTTTGATGCAAGTTGTTGCTGCCGTTGTTCCTCTTTTACTCGGCGGTATTTCGGCTCCATTGAGCCTAGGGTTTGCAACTTTTGTGATTTTGTTTTTTGCCAATGCCTACAACTTCAGCGATGGTCTCGATGGGCTATCGGGGACGTTGTTACTTGGTCTTCTATTGGGGATGTTTGGGATTATTGAAAGCATGAATGGCCAGGTTGCCAGCTATGCAACACCAATGATTTTTGTTTTCTTCGGTGCTGTTATCCCCTTCCTCTTTTGGAATGCTCCAAAGGCAAAGGTGTTTATGGGAGATGTCGGTTCCTTGCCGATCGGTGCTTTCTTGGGTGGATTTTGGTTCCTTTGTCACTCTCACTCTTCGTTCTCTAATGCTCAAGCTGTACTGCAGAAAGGAGGTAGCCCGACCTCGAATGTCGCCCTGTATATTGCGCTCGGGGTCTGGTCATTAATGATGGTGGCTGAGCTCGTCCCGGTTCCGCTCCAAATCGCTTCAGTCAAACTTCGCAAGAAAAAACTCTTCCCATACACGCCGATCCACCACGCTTTCGAAAAGGCGGGATGGCCCGAGACCCGAGTGGTTTTCGTCTTTGCCCTCCTCCAACTGATCTTCTCGATGGCAGCCATTACCATCGTCGCCTTCGTGAAATAAATGGGCTTTATAACTCAGATTCTTTCAGCGAAGCAGGCTTCGCAGGCCAAAGCGCGAACAGGTTCGCGCACTCCCAAAGAGTGTTCGCCAATTTGGGAGTGTTCGTGCTTGCGCGAGCTTTCCAACTGCGAAGCCTGCTTCGCTGAAAAGTGGTACAGAACTACCCTCCGAAGGTCTGCTATAACTCAAATGGTGGTCAATCCATGAGCGTCGCAATCTTCGGTCTCGGACGCAGCGGACTTGCGGTCGCAGAAGCCCTCCAAAGGCTCGGAAAGCCCTCCATCGTCTTTGACGAGAACCCTCGTGAAAAGATCTCGAAGCCAGAACTCATCGATCAAGCTGAGAAGTTTGGTGCCCAACTCGTACTCGGCGAATCCTTCCCGCTTACGCTCAAAGACCAAAACATAGAGTACGTCGTCGCCAACCCAGCAATCGACCATCGCCACCCCGCCCTCCAAGCCTTAACTGCAGAAGGAACTGAGGTCATCGGTGAAATTGAATTCGCCTACCGAATCTCGAAGGCTCCGATCATTGCTATCACTGGCACCAACGGCAAAAGCACCACTGTCGCAATGACGACTATCGCCATCCGAGCGGCGGGAGTTGATGCGATCATGTGCGGCAACATCTTCGGCTCAGGACTTCCCGAGCAACCCTTAACTACTGCCGCACTTAACTCAACCGAAGACCAAGTCTTGGTCGCAGAAATAAGTTCATTTCAACTTGAATGGGTCACAGAATTTAAGCCCAAAGCTGCGGCAATCACGAGCATTGCGAACGACCATCTTGACCGGTACGACTCTGTTGGTCAATACGTGGGCTCCAAGCTGAAAATCTTCCATGCTATGGACGAAAATGACCTAGCTGTTTTCCCATACGGTACGGCAGTCAAAACCAAAGCCAAAACACAAGAATTCCGATACCGCTTTGCTGACTTCTATTACGAAGATCGGATCCTTCATATTTTTGGAAAACAACTTTCCGCGGACGAATTCAAAGTGCTTGGAGACCATAACATGATGAATATCGGAATTGCAGCTACTTTAGCGCAATCAGTATGTCCAAATGGGTCTGAAGACAAAATTCTCGATGCTCTCAAGAATTTCGAAGGTTTGAGTCACAGAATGGAGTTTGTCGCTAAAAAACGAGGCATAACCTTCATCAATAACTCGATGTGCACCAATCCAGCGGCAGTCAAGGCATCTCTTCAATCCATACCAACAAAGGTCCATGCCCTGATTGGCGGGGTTAACAAAGACCTTACTTTTTCAGAGCTTAAAGACTTCTTTGAAAAGAAGAACGTAGATGTTCAACTTTTTGGTAAGGATGCCGAACAAATTAATCAAGAATTAGGTGGAAATTACCAGGTTTGGTGTACCATGAAGGAGGCGTTTGACGCCGCAACGAATGGAGCCAAGGAAGGTGAAATCGTGATGCTTGCACCAGGCTGTGCCAGCACTGATCAATTCCGAGATTTCCGACACCGTGGCGACGTCTTTCGTACATACGTCACGGATTGGACGGAATGAATAACGAACGGAATCGAACACAAACAGATACCAGCCTGTTCTGGTTAGCCTTTGCAGCAAGCATCCTTGGCCTTGTATTCATCTTAGATGCTGGATATGCCCAAAGCATGAAAGCAGGGCAGCTCATTCCGAAGCCATTTGTGACTCAGATTTTCATGCTAGTGGCTGGCATTATTGGCTACGCGTTTGTAAGGAGAATTAGTGTCGAAAAGCTGAAGGCACTGGCCCCTTGGATCATGGTTGGCTCCCTCTTTAGCCTTGTTCTTGTCGAACTTGTAGGAATTTCTCAGAATGGCGCAAAGCGTTGGCTTGGCGTCGACGCTATAAAGCTCCAACCAGCTGAGTTCATGAAGTTTGCCGCCATCATTTATCTTGCCTATGCCTTGGCTACTAAAAAGCCCTGGCAAGCAACATGGGAAAAGCGAAAAAAGCAAAAAGGCTGGGTTAATCAGGTTCTTGTACCGAAGTTGGAAAGGTTGTGGCCAGCTTTTATAATCCTCATTGCAATTGTGATGGTGGAAATGGAAAAGGATCTCGGTACGGCTTGCGTAATATTGACAACTTCCGTGGCGCTTTTTCTGACTGCACCGGTAACCGCAAAGTCCGTGATTACTATAAGCCTTCTTCTTACGCTTGGATTAGGAGCTTTTGTCATGAAGGAACCCTATCGCGTCAAGCGGTTCCTCGTTCATCCAGTACGTTGGGAGCGGGAATACATCAACAACGAAACTTACCAACCAATTAACAGTGAATTAGCGATGGTTAGTGGCAAGCTGGTTGGCGTTGGATTTGGCAGTGGGAGGGCAAAGTATTTGTTGCCTGCCACCACAAGCGACTACGTAATGGCAACGGTTGGCGAAGAATGTGGATTTTGGGGTCCTGCAATTTGTTTGCTTCTCGTAGGCGGGATTTCTTTCAAATTACTCATGACTGCCAGGCAAATGAAAGACCGATTTAAAGTGCTAGTTTTGAGCGGAACCGCGTGGTGGATCGCGATTCAGGCTTGCACGAACCTCATGATGGCAAATGCGACCCTTCCTAGTATAGGAATTCCGTTTCCATTTATTTCGGCTGGAGGATCAAGCCTAATTGCAATCTGGATAGCCCTCGGCATCTGCGACCGTTTGTCAGTCGCCAAAGAACCAACCAAGGAGGTTGTAACTGAGAGTAATCATAACCGGCGGTGGAACCGGCGGTCACGTCTATCCCGCACTTGAGGTAGCTGCCTTAGC
>JANPAV010000053.1:0-5039 GCA_031430115.1 Armatimonadota bacterium
TGCCGCTTATCCCCATGCTTAATAATAAGAATAAACTCTTTAAAGTAAGCAAGCTCTTTAGAAGAGAGGGTGTGGATTGAGCTTTGCGGCAAAGCATCTGAGGCTCTCAAATTTCCGCAATTTTGGACATTTAGAGTTGGATCTTCCTAGTGGGTTTACAATCCTGACTGGTCAAAACGCTCAAGGCAAGACAAGCATTCTTGAATCATTGTATTGGTTATCGACGACCAGGATGCTTCGTGGCGTTCGAGATGCCGAAGCAATTAAGGAAGGCGAACTGGGTTGTTTGGTTGAAGCCGAATTGGTTACCGGAACAACCATCGGTGCCACCCTTGAACAAGGCTCTCGGAAGAAATTCTATTTGAACGGTGCATCACTACCACGGGCATCAGATGTTTTAGGTCGGTTACCTTGTGTGGTCATATCGATCTTTGATCTTGAGATTGTTCGAGGGGATCCCTCCGATCGAAGGATGTTTCTCGATATCGAGCTGTCATCCCTATTTCCGGCTTACTTGCGGCATCTTAGCATCTATAAGCGAGCCCTAGAGCAGCGAAATGCCTTGTTAAAGATGGCCCAAGAACGAGCAATCGATGATTTCTCATTTGATACTTGGGAGGAACCTCTGGCAAAAGAGGGCGCAGAACTTCGTCGGATCCGCCAGGAATACTTGGCTTCGCTTGGACCTAAGATAACGGGCTATCATTCCCAGCTTAGTAGCCAACCGGAGCAATTGAGATTGACCTACGTTCTCAAAGATGAATCTTGCGATGCGGCTTCGCTGTTGCGGGGATACCAGGAGACTCGACGAGCCGATATCCATCGTGGAACCACTCAGACCGGACCGCATCGAGACGATATTGAAATCAAGATCGAAGACCGCGATGCCCGATTGTATGGCTCTCAAGGGCAGCAGCGCACTGCGGTTATTGCTTTGAAGCTCGCAACCCTCGAGATGGCAAAAGAACAGCTAGGAGAGGCTCCCCTGCTTTTGCTTGATGATATGTTGAGTGACTTGGATGCCGAGCGTCGTTCTCGACTATGCCATGTTGTGGCTACAGAAGCCGGACAAGCAATCTTGACCTGTACGGAAGCAAGTGCAGCCGGTGATGAAATCCTTGACCGATCGGTCGTGTACGCTGTACAACAAGGAACGGTGAGCCAACCATGAATCCCATTCAGAATTTATTGAACTCAACGGTGATTCCCCCAGAAGTGCTCAAAGCTTCTCGGGCAATTTCGGTCATGAGGAAATGGGAACAAGTAGTCGGTAAAGACATGGCAAATCGGAGCTGGCCAGAACGATTTGACCATGGAACGATTTGGGTTGCCGTAACTGGCTCGGCATGGGCTCAAGAACTCCGCATGCAAAAAGATGAGATCATTGCTCGTCTTAATACCATTGCCGATGAACCCGGGCTCTTTATGAACGCTAGATTTGGAGTACGACCCTTAAAACGGGAAGTCGTGGGCGAACCAACAGAAACTGAATTACCCGATACGGAAGGATTGAGCATCCGGGACATTGCCGAGAAACGGCTTCAGGCATGGCGAGATGCTCCAGGAACTAAAGGCTAGACCGCTCGTTTTGCTCCTTGGCGGACTGTTGTTCGGCATTGGGTTTCCATCTATTTCGTGGCTGTTCGGCATCATCGCAGTCCTTTGCTTTGCATTCAAAAAGGGTTGGATTGGCACCCTTTGTGTCGGCGTATTTGCAGCGGGATTTTTAGTGCTGTGGCGTTCACCTCCCGAAGTTGTCGCTCCCGGTTCATTGAGTGAAAAAATCGTTTTGAGATCTTTTCCGACGTTCCTCAAAGGCGACAGTTTGTATCAATTTGAGACAGTTGAAGAGCCGGTACGGTCGGGAGTATTGAAAACCCGTGACGGTCCTCCCCTCTCTCCATTTTCTGTTCTTGAAGTCGATGGAAAGGTAAATCCTGGCAAAAATGGAAACTTTCATCCGACTTCGTTGATAGTTTTGTCCAGTGTGCCTTTATTAGATTTCTTGGTTCAATCCCAAAGAAACGCAATCAATCGCACCAACGAATTGTATGGAGAGGACGATGGCTCTTGGGTTTCAGCCCTGACCTTCAACTTCCCATCCGATCTGTCCAGCGAAACAAAAGCTGACCTGCGGTTTAATGGCACCTACCATCTCGTGAGCGCCTCGGGAATGCATGTTTGGGTCATCGCACTCCTTTTACACTTCCTCCTGGTGCAGATGGGTGTTCCTCGGCATTGGCAGCTGCCGATTGTCTTTTTGATCTTGCTCGCCTATTGCGGATTTACTGGATTCCATCCGGCAACGCTTCGGGCTTCGCTGATGTGGCTGATTGGGGCGGCGGCATATTTGTTCCGTAGGTCGCCTGATGGCTTGTCGGCGCTATGCCTCAGTGCTTTGATCTGGCTATTCTTTGTGCCTTCTGATGCGTTCAATGCGGGATTTCAACTTTCCTACATTGTTTCCGGATGTTTACTTCTTTGGTTTGAGCGGAAGCAACGAGAGGAGACAAACGAGTTTCGAACGAGCTTAGAAGCTTCGTTAGTTGCAACCTTTGCCGCAGAACCGCTTTGTGCTTGGTGGTTTGGAAGAATCATCCTTATTGGGCCTATAAGCAATCTTCTCATTGGGCTCGCTTCCTCGGTCGTCATGGTTTTGGGCTTTTTAAGCTTGACTCCTTGGGTAGGACAGATCTGTGTATATGTTGCGAAACCCCTCATCTGGTGGATGAAGTTCGCTACCCAATACACTGCTGCTTTTCCGAGCATTCAGGTTCGCAAGCACACTCTACCGCCGTGGGTCTTTGTTTTGTACTATTGTTTCTTACTACTAATATTGCTGGGTCGCAAAGCTGATGTTGGCGACCCACTAAAAAAGGAGTAACGATTCCTAAGTGCCCAACAGTGCCTGTCGAGCTTTCAGCTTCTCAATTCGCTGTTGCAACTCGACCAACTGAGCTCGATCGCGCTCGATGACTTCCGGCTTGGCTCGCTCAACAAACTGAGGGTTGCCAAGTCTTGCCGCTAGCTTCTCCGCATCCTCGGAAGACTTCGCCAGGTCACGGGTGATCCCTTCGCTAACCTTGACCAAATCGATCAGACCTTCGACGGCAATATGGAAGTCCAGACCACCTGAAGTCGCCGAGACGAAACGACCGGCCGGCTTGCCCGGGGATAACTTCTGAACCCACGCTTGTGAACAGACGATAGCCGCATTGCCCTTCAAATCGCCTTCATAGTAGACCTCTTCAACCTTCTGCGTTGGCTTCAGGTCAATCTCGGCTCGTAACGCGCGAAGCGTACGAGTGGCCGCGAATAGCGACTCGATCTCTTGTTCGGCTTCAGGATGGTTGAGATCTGCGCCAAGAACTGGCCAATCCGCCGACATGAGGAAAGGAGCCTTGCCGTTGATCGGAAGATATTTATACAGCTCCTCTGTAATGAACGGCATGACCGGATGGAGCATCTTGATGAATGCCTCAAATACGGTGAGCAGAACCCATTGCGGAGTCTCTTTTTGGTCGGCACTTTGAAGTCGTGACTTCGAAATCTCGATGTACCAGTCGCATGTCTCGCTCCAGAAGAAACGATAAAGTGCCTGACAGGCCGCCTGAAGATCAAAGCGCTCATATGCCTGCTTCACTTCCTTCTCGGTCGCAACAAGGCGGCTAAGGAGCCACTTATCAACCGTCTCTAGTTCAGACGGCCTCGACGGAACCCCCTCAACGTTCATAAGAACGAATCTCGTAGCATTCCAGATCTTGTTGCAGAAGTTTCGTGCGTCCTCGGTTTTCTTTTCGCTGTACCGAAGCTCTTGATTCTCTCCGGTTTGGCTCAAAAGAGTCCAACGTAGCGCGTCAGCACCAAGAGTGTTGATCACGTCCATCGGATCAATGCCGGTACCCAACGACTTACTCATGCGTCGACCATCTTCGCGCATAACAGTCGCGTAGATCATGACTTCACTAAATGGCTTTGCTCCAACCAGGTCATAACCCATCATCAACATCCGTGCAACCCACAAGTTAATGATATTTCTGTCAGTTATGAGTACATTTGTAGGATAAAAGTTAGCCATATCGTCAGTTTCATTTGGCCAACCCAGGGTAACGAACGGCCACATACCAGAGCTGAACCAAGTATCCAGAACATCCGTATCTTGTCGGACGATCTTTTTGTCTCCCGCCATCTTTTGAGCTTCCTCCCAGGTCATGGCGACGAAGACTTGCTCGTCCTCTGTATAGAAAGCGGGTATTCGGTGGCCCCACCAGAGTTGGCGGGAAATATTCCAATCCCGAATACTCTCCATCCAAGCCAGGAAGATGTCTTTATAACGCGCCGGATGGAAGGTGATTTCGTCATTTTCGACTGCGGCAATAACTGGTTTTGCAAGCTCACCTTGACGGGCAAACCACTGCTCGCTGAGCAAAGGCTCGATGACCTCACCGCTACGGTCGGACAGAATAATCGGAATTTCGTGATCGACGATTTCGACCAATGCGCCGCACGCCTCTAGGTCGGCAACAATTTGCTTCCGAGCTTCGTATCGATCCATTCCCTCGTATTTCTCAATGGTTGAGGCTAATTCAGGTTCAAATTCACGGTTCCAAGCAGCGGAGATCTTTGCTTCAAGATCCAACACAACCGGCATGGCAAGGTGGTGCCGAACGCCAACCTCATAGTCGTTAGGATCGTGTGCTGGCGTAATCTTAACCGCACCGGTACCAAATTCTGGGTCTGGATAGAGGTCCGCAACAAGAGGAATCTCACGTCCAACCAATGGCAGACGCAAAGTCTTGCCAATCTTCCCTTCGTATCGTTTGTCGGATGGGTGAACGGCAACCGCAATATCCGCGAGCATTGTTTCAGGTCGGGTTGTTGCAATCACGATCGATCCAGAGCCATCGGTGAACTCATATCGGATGTGATAGAGGTGACCTTTTCGGGTTTCCCTCAAGGTTTCAATATCCGAAACGCTGGTTTTGAGCTTAGGATCCCAGTTAACAACCCTCTTTCCGCGGTAGATATGACCCTTGTTA
>JANPAV010000054.1:0-5400 GCA_031430115.1 Armatimonadota bacterium
CCTGGAGAACCAGCCGTGAACGAAGACGATCTGAGAAGTTTCTTGATCGCGGGGTCGGTAAACTAGAACCATGCGCGTAGAGATCTTGATGCCTGAGCTTGGTGAGTCCATTCATGAAGGAACAATAAGCAAATGGTTGAAGAACGTTGGCGATACGGTCAAGGAAGACGAGCCGGTCGTTGAGATCATGACGGATAAGGTTAACACCGAACTCCAAGCCCCAGCATCTGGTGTATTGACGGAAATCGCCGTACCAGAAGGTGGCCTAGTAAAGGTTTTTGAAGCCATGGGTTACATCGAGACTTCTGGAGTTGCATCGACTTCAAATCCAAAAGCTGACACTCCAAAGTCTGAAGCTCCAATTGAATCTGTTCCGGCACCACCTTCGACGACTCAACCGGTAAGCACGTCATCGAACGTTGACGACAAGAAGTGGTACACGCCTGTGGTCAAAGCGATGGCGAAGGAGCATGGGATAAATGAAGCACAACTGTCCGGCATCCATGGATCGGGCGATGGTGGTCGCGTAACCAAAAAAGATATCGAAGGTTTCCTTAGTTCCGGCGATTCTAAGCCTGCAGCGGCCCAAACGAAAGTTGCACCAGAGGCAAAACCTGTCTCGCCAACTGTTGCCGGTCCAGACCAAGAAATCATCCCGCTCGTCGGAATGAGAAAGATGATCGCCGATCATATGATTCGGTCATCACAAGTACCGACCGTCTCTACTGTTACTGAAGTTGACGTAACGAATATGGTCACATTCCGTGACCACAATAAGGAGTCTTTCCTAGAAACCTACGGGGTTAAGCTTACTTACACACCTTTCTTTATCAAAGCATTGACTGAGTCGCTTCAAGCATTTCCTGGAATCAATTCGGCCCTTCAGTCCGATGGCAACATCATCAAGAATAACGCAGTCCACATGGGAATTGCCGTAGCACTTGGTGCAAAGGGTGAAGGTGGACTTATTGTCCCAGTCATTCGTGACTGTCACAAGAAATCACTTGTTGAAATTGCAAGGGACCTTGACGCAATTGCCAAGAAAGCTCGTTCAAGTTCCTTGAAACCAGAAGATGTTCAGGGCGGAACCTTTACACTGACAAATCCAGGAACCTACGGAGCCTTGTTTGGTACCCCAATGATTAATGCCCCACAAGGCGGAATCCTCGGTACGTACACCATAAAGAAGACTCCAGTCATTGTCAATGACATGATTGCCATTCGGTCAATTATGCATTTGGTGTTAACATACGATCATCGAATTATCGATGGAATGACGGCTGGAGCGTTCTTAGCCAGCGTCAGAGATAAACTTCAAACATTTGATTTCTTTAAATAAAACCTTAAATTGATTGAGACAACTTTAGTAATATCTTTTTTGGATGAAAAGAGAACTGCTTATTGTTGGCCTAGTCACTTGTTTGATAGGGTGTTCGTCTGGTGGTGGAATACAAACGAAAAGAGTTGAGTTTGTTTTGCCTCAGGGCTGGACCAAAGCAGAAAGTGAGGAAGTAGCCTTTGCTGTGCCCACCGGATGGCGCAAAGGAGCCAATAGCCTGTTCGGAACCACAAATCCTTTTGAAGGTGGCGTCCCCATTGACCCATCGGCTCCACCCTTGACTGCTGAAGAGAAGAAGATGGCAGAAGATCTTAGTAAAACATTCAGCGAAATGGGCAAAGAAAGTGAACTCGAGAACATGGAAAAATTGAGGAAGAAAGGCATCATCCTGCAAGCCCTTTCAACCGGAAAGCCAACAATTGGCGAAGAATTAACTCGGTTCTATGTCAAGAAGAAGAGTCAAAATAGCAATTGGACCTGGCCTGATGTTGATGCGTCTGAACAGGACTGCTTTTTGAACAAGCGAAAGGCAACAGAAGTAAAGCTGCCGATCGGAATAGCACACAGAATGCAAGCGACATGGCAACTCGGTGACGGAGCTAACTACACCCAAATTAGCTATTTGGTACCAAAGGGAAGTGATCTTTACGTCCTAAGGTTCATCACAGTTGAACCCCCCGAGACCGTTACCAGCATCGAGAAGGAAGTCGCTCAGACTTTGCGAATCAACTAACTGGCAACCAATTCTCGAAGGTGGTCGTCTCCAACTTCCTGGACTGTATCAGCAAGTTCAACAAATTTGTTGTAAAGGATTTCAAACCGCTCTGGAGTGAACTCGTAGCCTAATTCTTGAAGTCGATGTTTTAAGCCATGCCTTCCTGATCGGGCAGTAAGGATTATTTCACTCTTCAACGCACCAACAAGAGTTGGGTCAATGATTTCGTAAGTTGACCGGTCTTTGAGAACTCCATCTTGGTGAATTCCGCTACTATGGGCGTAAGCATTAGCACCGACAATTGCCTTGTTTCGTTGAATAAGCATGCCGGTAAGTTTCGACACCATTTGGGAGGTGGCCAATAACTGTGTCGTATCGATCTTGGTCGCCATATCAAACTTGTCTCGGCGAATATACATCGCCATAACAACTTCTTCAAGCGCAGTGTTTCCTGCTCGCTCACCGATTCCATTTACGGTCACTTCGACCTGTCTGGCGCCACCAAGAACTCCACTAAGAGTGTTTGCTGTTGCCATACCGAGATCGTTATGGCAGTGACAACTCAAGATCGCCTTGTCGATATTCGGCACATTGTCCATAATGCCTTTCATCAAGTTGTAATACTCAGTTGGATAAGTAAAGCCTGTCGTATCTGGCACATTAATAACGGTTGCTCCAGCATCAATGACCGATTCAACTACCTTATAAACATAGTCAAGCTCGGCTCGACCAGAATCCTCCATGAAGTACTCAATATCGTCGGTGAACTGGCGGGCGCACTTAACTGCTTTGACTCCTGTTTCCAAGGCTTCTTCTTTGGACATTCGAAGCTTATTGACCAAATGGTTTTCGCTGACGCCAAGGCCCGTATGAATTCGTTTTCGTTCGGCTGGTTTTAGGGCTTCGGCCGCAACTTCAATATCTTTCTGTCGAGCTCTGGTCAAGCCACAAATTGTGACTCCCCTTAGCTCTTTGGCAAGAGTATGGACACTTTCAAAATCGCCAGGAGATGAGATCGGAAAGCCAGCTTCAATAATATCGACTCCAAGCCGAACCAATTGATGACCAATTTCCAATTTCTCTTCTAATGATAAGCGGACGCCCGGGCTTTGTTCGCCATCGCGAAGGGTCGTATCGAACACAAAAACTCTCGTACTCATTTGCGGATTACTCTAATAAGGATTATACGTCCATCAGGGGTAGACTTCGTATCATATGACTTCGGTAATGGTACATGTCTCGGGCGGCAGCAATTCAGCCAATGAACCTTGGCTATGGCAACTTGGACGAGACTTTAATGTCAAAGTTAATATTGTGCGTGCGAACGTAGATACCGACTTTGGATTCATGGAAATTGAACTTTCTGGACCAGTTGAAGATATTCAGCGATCGATTGCATGGCTGATGACCACCGGTCTCCACGTTGAATCCCAACAGCGCGCTGTCGGTGCATGATCGATCTCCCTTACGAAAAGCCTGAAGACCTTGAACAATTTTGGTTGGATGCCACCGCAGAAGCGATGGACTATCCGCTCAAGGTCTCAAATTTTCGGGTACTCCCGAATCAAGCCTCTACCCACGAAGTAGAAACATTTTCCTTTGCCGGCATATCAGGCAAGGCTCGACATGGGTGGTTAGCGTATCCGGAGGGAGCGCGAAACCTTCCCGGCTTTCTGTGGGTTCCACCTTATGGTCGCGAATCAAAACTTCCAGACGAATATGGCACCAGAACCGGAATGGTCAGCATGTCATTCAATTTTCATGGTGAAGATGCTTTTCACTTAGAAGCATATAAGCCTGATCGAGGGTATTTTGCCGATGGTGCCGAAGATCGACACAGTTGGATTTTTCGATCGATGTTCCAAGATGCAGTCATTGCTTTGCGCATCTTACATGCGCAAGTGCAGGTCAATGAGGATCAAATTGGGGTGGCTGGGATGAGCCAAGGTGGTGGAATGTCGATTTGGCTCGGCGCCTGGATGCCGCTTGTCAAGGCAGTCTGCGCGGAAATGCCATTTATGTGCGGAATGGGCGACTCGGTAACGAACTATGCCTATCGGTATCCTCTCAAGGAATTGGCCGACTTCATGACAGAAATTCCCATTGGTGAGCAAAGGGTCATGAATACAATTAGCTACTTTGATACAATCTATCAAGCCGAATATTGCAAAGTGCCCACCCATGTAACTGTTGGTCTCAAAGATCCATCGTGCCGGGTGCCAAATGTTAACTCCATGTACGAAGCTCTGCCTGGCAAGAAACACTTAGAAACCCTCGATTGGGGTCATGATTGGCATCCTTCTATGATCATGAATACCAAGCGCTGGTTCTTCCAGAATTTCTAGACATTTAAAGCCTGATGAATAGCAACGGCAGGCTCTAGAATCTCCATTACTCGGCTTAATTGCCACTGAGTTGCTGAATCACTCAGTGCCTTGTCAGGGTTCGGATGCACTTCCAAGAACAAAGCGTCAATTCCAACTGCCGTGGCAGCTCGTACCATTGCTGGAATGCTTTCCCTCACTCCACCAGTAGCGGTACCGGCTCCACCGGGTCTCTGTGCCGAGTGAGTTGCATCAAAGCAAACTGGCACTCCAAATGATCGCATCGTTTCCAATCCTGGCATATCAACAATTAGCGTGTTATAGCCAAATGTAGTCCCTCGTTCAGTGAGCATGATTCCCTTTGAATCAAACGATTGAAGCTTTGCTACAATATTTTTTGTATCGTGTGGAGCCAAAAATTGTCCTTTTTTGACATTTACCGGTTTGCCAGTTAACGCGGCAGCTTCGAGAATGTCGGATTGTCGACAAAGAAAAGCGGGAATTTGGAGGATATCGACGATCTTTGCTACAGGTTCAGCTTGATCCGGCAAGTGAATGTCGGTCGTAGTAGGAAGTCCGAACTTGCTTCCGATCGAAGAAATGATCGACAATCCTTCATCCATTCCAAATCCGCGGATAGATCCTCCCGAGGTCCGGTTAGCCTTGTCGAAAGAAGCCTTGAATATGTAGTTCAATCCAAGGCTTTTACAAGCCTCGATCATCGTCCCTGCAACTTCCTCGCAAAGCGAAAGTGACTCTGCCAGGCAAGGTCCAGCAATGATCGTGAGAGAACCGTCTCCGATCTGAAAGCTCCTAATCGGAAAAGATGTCACTTAGCGACCTTAATATTCAACTTAGCTTTGAGAGTGGACGGCGGGATACAAGTCGATGCATCACAAAATTGGTAGCTTATTGTGAAATCTACGCCGTATACACCGTTCTTTGGCTTCATCGTCTTACCAATCTTGCCTTCAAAAGGAATCACGACATCGCCCTCGTACACTAAAGAATCCATACCTGAA
>JANPAV010000055.1:0-2668 GCA_031430115.1 Armatimonadota bacterium
CCATATTGAACCAAGTCCTCTTCAAAGATTGCTTTTATGCGCGCAAAGTCTGCTTCGGAAAACACAGGCTCGCTGGGCAGAACATAACCATTTGCGTTATAAAACTGAACCTGTTCGTTCGTAAGTCGAAAATTGGTGGACACCAAATGATGTTACCGATTTGTATTGCGGCCCGTTATCTATTTCCCAGGTTCGCCATAAATTCGCTTTGCCTTCTCCCTTGAAACCTCAAAGCCTAGCCCAACCGCACCAAATGCACAGACTGCAAAGCATCCAAGCTTTGCTAGCCACAGATAACGAGGGAGTTCCAGGTACTTGGCGGCCGGAGAGTTGATGTCAACGAACTTGGCTCCATCTATTCCCGTTCCGGCAATGAATTGCGTGTTTGGAGGCAGGAGAGTGTGGACCGGAGAAGTTAAAACATTGTCTTTCTTGACGAATTGAACGAGCGGCAATGAGGACTCAAAGGCGGTCAAGCCAATGAAGGACACGAAGCCAAATATGATCACCAGAATTCCAATCCATTTCATAGCAATATTGTTAATGTCCGCGGCGAAGATTAGTATATGGTAAACCGAATCAGATGGTAGAGATTTTTGATTCTACAGGGAAGATGTTACTGGAGCGCTTGTTAGCCGAAAATCCAGAGTTTGAAGCGTATCTTGAGCCTGGTCACTTTTCTGCTGAGCCGTACAAAACTGTGCATCCTCGCCTTCATATTCCTTCCGCTCATCCGACGATCAAGACTCCCTTGACGGTTGAATTAGGGGGACATTTACAAGTGTTTTGGTATCGGGGTTACTTTATTGACTTCATCGGTCTAAGTGGTTCGACGTTTGAAGAAGCTTTTGAATTCCTTGAGAAGTTCTTTGCCGAAGAGATTCTGCTGAGTGTTTGTCTCAAAAGCGGGTCGCTTTCCGGTGGAGGTCCGATTGACCGCTCAAGCGCTGAAGATTACAAGCAATTTATTTCAAGTAATGACGAGATTCTTGAGATTCGATCGTGGTTAGGAACTCACGACCAAGATTTGACTTTGTAGCCACAAAAAATCCCCGGCACTATGTCCGGGGATTTCTGATTATGTGAGTTTTACCAAACTCGAGAGTTTGAAGTTCCGAATTCTCGGATGACCATGTTTCCACGCTCATTCTCAAGATAGATGGAGTGATAGACTCTTTGTCGATTACCCCATTGGTCGGTGTACTCATGCAATGCAGAGATTCGAGCTGAATTTCTGTTGGTTCGGGTTTCAAGGATTCGATACCGGTTGGTATTTGCGTTGCTCGAAAGATCGTTCAACAGGTCAGCAAAGTCATCGGCGTTGATCGAATAGTCATACCGGCCATCTCGGTAGATTGCGATTTGACCTCGATCTGGAACTAGCCGATCCAAGGCTCTGAAGTCTCGATTCTCAAAACCATCTTGGAGGTCATCGATTGAGTAATTGAGCTCTCGGTTCGTCGAATTGTTGTTAAAGTCCCAGCCATTGTTATAGCTGTTATTGGTGTACACAAATCCGGTGTTCCATCCCCAATAGCCGCGGTAATTGGTCACATAAACGCTTGTGCAATTAAGGTAGCCAGGTAGGAACGTGTACGAGTACCAAGGAGAAATGACGATGTTGGCGTTTCCGAATGGCGAGAAGCAATAGTTTGGATACCAGAAGTAGTTGTCATTCCAATTGTTATTGTAGTGACAGTAGCCTGTTCTCCAACCATTGTTGAAGAGTCCGGATGCGTGACGTGAGGCGTCTTCTCGCAGAGCTCTTTGCTCCATCGAAGTCGACTTGATGATTCCGTAAGTTTGGGGTGGAGCTACTACGGCTGGTCTTGAACCAACTCGACCATCAACGTTGTTGGTACCTCGATAATTGACCGATCCACTGCGTGAGACTTGATTTTCGACTCGACCTTGTGCGGGCTGTCCACCAATTCGTCCTCGTCCGAGACCCGAATCTCCTTGAGAACCAATTGGCACTCGACCAGTGTCCTTGTCTCGGTCACGAGATGTTCCTGAAGAACCTGAACCCTGTCCTCGACCGAGGCTACCGTCTTGTGGAGGCGAAGTTTGTCTTGGGTTTGAACCGCGATCGCCTCTTGATGGAAGTGTTCCGCCAGATTGTGATCCAGTTCCGCCGGAATTGCCCGAACCTTGTCCTCGACCGAGTCCGCCATCTTGAGGTGGAGGTGTTTGTCGTGGATTAGAACCGCGATCTCCTCGTGGCGGAAGCGTTCCGCCCGATTGGGAACCAGTTGAACCTTGACCTCGACCTGAATCCTGTGGTGGAGGCGATTGCCGAGGCTGTGATCCTCGATCTCGAGAAGTTCCGGTGCTACCTGAACTACCTGACCCTTGTCCTCGACCTAAGCCACCGTCTTGTGGTGGTGCGCTTCGAGTTGGATCTGACGACCGGTCGCGGGAACGACCTGAGTCCTGTGGTGGTGGTGAAGAAGGCTGTCTAGGCTCGGATGAACGATCTCGTGAACGACCCGAATCTTGAGGCGGTGCGCTTCGAGTTGGATCTGACGATCGATCTCGCGAACGACCTGAGTCTTGTGGTGGTGGAGACGAAGGCTGTCTTGGTTCGGACGAACGATCTTTCGAGCGACCCGAATCTTGAGGTGGCGCGCTTCGTGTGGGATCAGAACCTCGATCTCGCGTACGTCCT
>JANPAV010000056.1:0-22510 GCA_031430115.1 Armatimonadota bacterium
TCTCGGGTCCCTTGCCTTTCTTCATCATGAAGAACCCGCCTCCACCAACCAAAACTACCAATGCAAGAATGATTGGCAATTTGCCACCTTTTTTCTTAGGGGCGTCATCTTTAACTTCTTCGGACATACTTTCCTCCAAGATAAATTCTCGGAAGACCGCAATGCTTAACTCTAGGTGTTATTGCTCTTTAATTGGTTCCAGCAACATTTCTTTGGTGAAAATGAAGTCGTCACGATCGTAGTTTGCCAATTCGAAGTCCTTTCGGAGCACAATCGCTCCGGTTGGGCATGCATCTTGGCAATACCCGCAAAAAATGCAACGAATCATGTTGATCTCGTAGCGAACCGCATATCGTTCGCCTGGGCTGTATCGCTCTTCGTCCGTGTTTTCGGCGGCTACAACGTTAATGCACTTGGCTGGACATGCGCCAGCACACAATGAGCATCCAATACACTTCTCAAGGCCGCTGTCGTAGCGGGTAAGGACATGGCGCCATCTTGTTCTTTCAAATTGCTCCCGCTTTTCTTCGGGATACATGATCGTCTCTTTGACGTGTCCAAGTCGCTTTCCGGTAATTCCCATGCCGTCGGCTAGCGGCTTGATGACTTTATCAAGCAGTGACATTAGACTGACATTACCTCTTGAGGCGTTGGGTTCAATTCGATCAATCTGAGTTCACTCATCGTCTTGGCTCGACCACGCTTGATCTTCTCTTGAAGCTTCATAATGCCGTAAATGAGCGCATCGGGGGACGGCGGGCAACCGGGAACATAAACGTCAACTGGGACCACTTGATCGGCGCCCTGAACGATTGCGTAGTTGTTATAAACGCCACCCGAAGAAGCGCAAGCACCCATTGAGATCACCCACTTGGGTTCTGGCATTTGATCGTAAATTTGTCGAAGTACCGGGGCCATTTTCTTGCTGAGTCGGCCAGCGATGATCATCACGTCGGCTTGGCGCGGAGTTGCGCGGAATGCTTCTGATCCGAAGCGAGCAATGTCAAATCGGGGATCTGCAGCACTCATCATCTCGATTGCGCAGCAAGCAAGTCCGAAGGTGACCGGCCAGAGTGAATTGGCTCTCGCCTGTCCAACCAGTGTTTCCAACGAAGTGACAATAAAGTTGCCACCTTTTTCAGCACCAGGGATGGCTGGCATGCTGCTGTCGTGCAAGACTACGGTTTCGACTCTTTTTGGCATGTTTTCGCTCTCATCTATTCTACCGAGAACTCGGTTCAAACGTCTCTCAACGAGAGGGCAATAACCATCGGCAAATTGAGATTTCTTGTTTGAATCACCATTAGGCGGAAAATGCCTTAGCCCGTCGGGACTTGGTGAACCACCAAAGTCCTCCGCCAAATGCAACGAGTAAAACCATAACATAAGAAGGCAGCGGAGAGTCTTTCTTGAAGTAAAGGTCATCTTTCGAACCGTCGAGCCAACCTTTCTTTTCGAAATAGGTCACCTTGTAGTTCTTAGGGAATTCCCACTCCTGCATTCCGGTGTCAGCGGCAAGAGCCATTTCAGCGAGTTTGTCAACTTGGTTGTTCCAAGCAGCTGGAATCCAATTTACCCCGTGGCCGACTGTCGCTGAATACGTGCCATCGGATACGAAATAGAGTTTCAGGGTCCCGCTTGTGCCTGAGTTTTCCGCAGGGACATAATAAGGATTAAATGGTTCGTCGGTCTGGAAACTCATTCTGATGACCCCAGTCTTGGTCATGCCTTCGGTTCCTTGTCGAACTTTGAAAGCAGTGAAGACCCATTTTTTGGTGGTGTAAAAGCCAATCCATTCTTTCGAGCCATCCGTGATGGCATACCCATTTGATTTAAGGTAGGTAGCCATAGCGCTAGAGTCATCCGAACGAACGGTGGTCGCATGATATTTTCCAACCTCAACTTGTTGAATCACTTCTATTGCACCAGCAGACGCATATATGCCCTTGGCATCAGCAGGTGGTGCTCCACAACCCTGCAATCCCGTTATTGGTCTGAGCGCCGCCAAGGAATCGAACGATCTTGATGAAGCTTCTTTCAACTCTGGTACCGATGGAGTAGCCGCAATAAACCCAAAGTCCTTGGTTTTGGAATCAAAGAAAGCGTTCCGAATGAAATGCTCGGTTTTTGTCTCGGGATTCCAAACAATGATGTTGCTCTGATCACCAAACGTAACTGGTTGACCAATCGGAGCGACCCCGCAACATGCCGAAGCATATGCGTATGCGACGCCAAAGGTCATAATTGCGGTTATCCGCTTCATACGACTAACGACGAAACTCTAGTGCTTTTTGATTCCCTTTGGTATTGGGAAGAAATATAGATCATCGGCAATCGAATCAGTCGCACTCTCGTCGATGTAACGATTGACCCATGATTGGGATGGAATGTCTTTGTTCGTCAAACCAAGGCTTTTCGCTAAGTTGGTGGTTGCATCCCTAGACAAGAATTTATGTCCGGTTAGCTTTCCGTTCCAAAGCGCTTTGCCAGTCGTGGTTCCTTGCATTGCTTTTGGCGTCACAAGGAACACTTCTTGCTTGATTCCCTGAACCCAATTGTCTCGCGGACTGGTGTACGGAACGCATGGTGCTTCCGTCTTGAAGGAAAGTCTCACCGAACTTGTTTTGATGGCTTGGCTGTCCGAATTGACTTGAAAAGCGGTGATGAACCATCGTTTTTGAACATATTTTTCGAGCCATTCATTTTGAGATTGGCTGGCTTTATATCCGTTTTTTGACATCCAATCGGTTAATGCCAAGATATCGCTTGCTCGAATAGTCGTTGCCTTTAGATTGCCGACAAATGTCACTTGCTTGACCTCAACTTTTGGTCGGATAAGCACTCCAAAGTTTGGATCCAGTTCATCTTCCGGATCTGGCTTTGCAATCGGAACTGAACGGGCCGGAATAATTAACCCAGTCATGAGGTTGATTGGGGCATCCCCAACTTCTCGAACTCGTGGCAGCGTCGGGGTTGGAACTAGAAACTCAAACCGCTTTGCTTGCGACATGAACGCTGACGACTGGATCAGATGCTCTACCTTTGTTTCAGGGTCCCAAACAGCAATGTTACATTGAGCAACCAAACCGACCTGCGTTCGAGGGGTCATCGACAATATCATCGTCCCAAAGCTTGCCGATGACGTTAAGGCGATAACGCTACCAATGACAACTCTTCCCTTCCCTTTCATAGAAGCAAATAACGGAGTTTGAACCAAATTGTTCTACACAGTTAGCTTTTCTAAGACGGTTCGATAAATCCGAACACACTTTTCAAGTTCGTCGATCCCTACACATTCATTCGCGGCGTGAATAGTCGTATTTAATGGTCCGAATTCAACCACCGGAATATGGTGAGCGGCGAAGAACCGAGCATCGGAGGTACCCCCGCCGGTGCCCTCCAACGGTCGAGTGTTGGTCTCCTTAGCAATTGCTTGAGAAACTGCACTAATCAACGTCCGATCTCGGGTGACGAATGGCTGGGCAGAGGCATTCCAGACAAACTCGCAGTTCAATTTGTACGCCTCTGCCATCTTTGTGATCCTCGTTTGGATGAACTCAGACGTTAACTCTGTGTTGAACCTTAGATTGAAATCTAAAGTGAGGCTCCCAGGAATGACATTGGTAGCTCCAGTTCCCGCTTGGATATTCGATACTTGCAGTGTTGAGGGAGGGAAATTGTTATTGCCTCCATCCCATCGAATTGCCAGTAGCTCGGTTAAGAACGGCGCGAGTCGATGAACGGGGTTGTCTGCGAGATGCGGATAAGCAACATGACCCTGCTTTCCCATAACCGTCATCTTCGCACTGATCGAACCCCGACGTCCGACCTTAATCATGTCGCCAAATGTGACTTCACTCGTCGGCTCACCGACGATTACATAGTTAATCTTTACTCCCCGATCAACCAAAGATTCAAGGGCACGACGTGTCCCATCAATTGCATTGCCCTCCTCGTCGCTGGTAACCATGAGTCCAACGGTGCCTTTATGGTTGGGATTCGCTTCAATGAATTCGATGAGTGCAATACATAGTGCGGCTAGCGGACCTTTCATATCCGCCGAGCCTCGCCCATAGATATTGCCTTCCTTGATCGTAGGCTCGAATGGGTCAGTATTCCATGCCTCAAGTGGTCCTGCGGGAACGACATCGCAATGTCCATCAAACGCTACGACCGGAGCCCCCGAACCGTGCGTCACCCATAGATTCTTGACTGGGCCAAAGTTGAGACACTCAACAGCAAAGCCGTACGATGTAAACATCTCGGCCAAATACGCCAGAATTCCAGCGTCAATTGGCGTGACCGATGGTCTCCGGATCAGTTCGCAGGCAAGATCGACGACCCTTGACATTAGTCTCTCAGAAGTTCATTGAGGGATGTCTTTGCTCGTGTTTGAGCGTCGACTTTCTTCACGATAACCGCACAGTACAGGCTATGGGAACCATCCTTACTTGGTAAGTTGCCGGGGACAACTACCGATCCCGCCGGAACGCGACCGTAAGTGATTTCTCCAGTTTCTCGGTCATAAATCTTGGTACTTTGGCTGATGAATACACCCATCGAAATAACTGAATTCTCTTCCACGATTACTCCTTCAACGATTTCGGATCGGGCACCGATAAAGCAATTGTCTTCGATGACAACCGGATTTGCTTGAAGCGGTTCTAGGACACCCCCAATACCGACTCCACCGCTAAGATGAACATTCTTGCCGATTTGAGCACACGAGCCAACCGTCACCCATGTATCAACCATAGTTCCTTCTCCGACGTAAGCACCGATGTTGACAAAGCTTGGCATCACGACTACGTTTGAACCTAAGAAAGCTCCTCGACGAACTGTCGCAGGTGGTACGACTCGATACCCGCCAGCCTCAAAATGGCTGTACTTATGGTTTTCGAACTTAAGCGGAACCTTGTCAAAAAATCTCATGCAGCCGGCTTCCGACGTGTCGCTTCCGGTGACTTTAAAGAACAGGAGAATTGCTTTCTTCAGCCATTGGTTTGTAACCCACTGACCATCGATCTTTTCGCAGACCCGAAGGTCCCCACTATCAAGACCATCAAGGGCGACTTCAATTGCGAGACGAAGGTCGTCAGAGTAGTTTCCGAAATTAATATTCGCTCGGTCTTCCCAAGCGGCTTCAATGGTAGAGGCAAACGGTTGCACGGACTCTAGTTGTACCAGGATTGCCAGGGCAAAGGGCTAGGGCGAATATCTACTGAACCGTTATCGCAACTAACCCCGAGTAAACCTGACCACCAAATTGAACGAAGCTTGCATTAACGGTGTACATTCCCGGTGAGTTCGGAGCCGTGTAAATCGCCCTAGCAGGATCATTGAAAACCGGACTCACGGTGCCATTTGAATTACCACCCACGACCGAATAGTGGTAAGAAATCACATCCGCATTGGCGACGATGATTGAAATTTTCACGGTTCCGCCCGTAACCGCCGTTGCAGTCGTGGGCACGACCGCGAACGCAGTTCCGGGCTCGCCCAGTCCGCCGCAGGCTAGGAGGGCACTAAGAAGGCTAATGAGCGCAACAGTCCTGACCAGCCGACTGATATTTCTCATAGGCCTATATTTTAAATCCAAATCAGGTTTATTGTTCGTGCCAAACCAAGAAGCTTTGAAGATTTATAGTCCTTGGTTGATCCTCTTGAGTTCTTTCAGCAAGAAGTCGATCTTCATAAATGGATCGCCACCCGTCCGCTTCCATCGCACTTTCCCTTGCTTATCAATCAAGATCGTTGAATGCAGTTCCATCTGCTCAAAGTCGTCATACGATGAAAACCGTCGAGCATTTTCGTGGTTCGTATCACTGAGGAACTTGATCTTGACCGGATTCAACTTCACTGACTCTTTGAGAGACTTTGGTGATGCGCTGCATACCCCAAGAACCACCGTGTTTTGATCCTCAAACTCTTTCATTTTGTTGTTGATGGAATTCAATTGCCCGACGCAATGCACGCAAGCCTCGCCAAGGAAGAACACTAAAAGAACATTCTTGCCTCGATAGTCCTCGAGGCGAACCGGCTTGCCATTGATGTTCAGAACGTCAAGCTTAGGGGCAGTAAATGGCACCCAATTGCCTGGTCCGAACGATTCCAAAGTAGCCGGGTTGTACTTCTTTTCAACTGCCGGAGTCTCGGCGATAGGCTGGGCATTTAATCCCAACTTCCGAACCTCCTCCATCCAGCGCAGACCCGGGTCCGCACTTGCCCAAACGTACATCAAACGGCCAGCATAATACGTAGCTTTCTCACGATCTCCATTTGCGTGATAAGCCTGAGCAAGTCCCGAAAGCGAAAACCCATCGTTTGGTTCATTCTTCAAAGCTAGTTCGTAGTGACCAATAGCCGCCGTATTGAATCCTTTTGCTCGATAGTGGTCACCCAATATCCTCGCTACCGGCCAAGCTTGAGACGGAGGATCATTCGAATATCGTCCCCCCTTTCGATTAGCTTCCTCTTGCACTTGGGCTCGAATAAAGAGGCGCTGAGCCTGTTCAGAATTTCCTTCGGCGAGCAATAGAAACCCTTCGGCAACCTCAACTTCGATGCTTTGTTCACCTGGTTTTGCGGTCGGGTCCATCGCTGCCATCTTTGCGTCCAGTTCCTTGAAAGCCTTGAGCCGAACTCGAGCTTCCGCCAACTTGCCTTTGCCCGTTAAGGCAAATGTCTCGGCCAATGCCCTAGTCCCAACCATGAACTCATTTTTGTCATCCCATTCAACAAAGTGCGGGGCAAGAATTTGATCCCACTGCTCAAATTTGATCGATGTACGAACAAGGGAAAATATGCCTTCCATCACAATCCTTCCGAACGCCTCCAGACTGTTCAGTTCTGGATCTCGAGGTGCCGCCATCATGTCTCTGGCTCCCTTTTCAGAAGCCTTTGCCATACCGAGTTGCTCCTGGATGTAGCAAAGATAGTTTCGGTTGTGAGGATAGTTCCATGTCTCGAACGGCAAAGCAAGCCGATCGTTCATGTACTTTAACTCAGTGCGCGTAGCGGAGTCCATTGCGATCGCCGCCTCGTTCCACATCCCAATCTTGCTGTAAATGTGTCCAGGCATGTGCAAGGCATGTCCGATGCCAGGTGCCGCTTTGCCGTACAGTTCGCAAGCTTTGATCGCCTTGACCGATTCGCCATCATCCCAGTTGTGAATGCTCGCGTGCAAAGCACCGGGGTGCATCGGATTCTTAGCCAAGACTTCCTGGATCAATTTCTCGTTCTCGTCTTTTGGTGTTTTACCAATTCCGTACATCGCCTGCAGGGCTTTTGCTTCGTTGTCGTCCGGGTACTTCTTGGCGATCTCCTTCATCTTGTTCATCATTGTCGTTGCGCCGCCCTTTGCAACCGATGCCTGCAACGCCGAGATGTACATCTGTTCGTGGGGCGAAGCTTTACCGCTCCGCTTGACTGCTTCGCGCAAGAACGTCTTGTAACGGCCAAATTCCTTGTCATTGAACGATGGTGAGTCCATCGTGAACCAAGTGAAACCGCAATGCGCCAGCCCCCAATACGCCATTGCGCAATCTGGATCGAGCTTGAGACACCAACGGAATGACCGTTCGGCTTCTTCCCACCAAAACGAATGAAGCAAGGCATTACCTTGGTTGAACCATTGCTGAACTTCCTTATTCTTGGACGTAATTGGAAAGGGTGAATCACCGACCCCTGGAATGAGCCAAGGCTTCGTTCGCATTCCCGAGTCAAACGCAGACCCGTGTGAGGAGTGACCTGGCTTGTCGTCAGCCACTGCGAGTATTGGAATTGACAACAGAACTAGGCAAAGAAATTTATTCGTCATTGAATTCCAAACATATTATCAGAGATCGAATCCATTTGGTTCTGTCCGAACTAAAAGAGTTTGCTCCCAACCTTGACTTCCGGATTCATAGGGGTTATGAGCGTTGCTTCACCGCTGTCCATCTTGGGTACTTGAACTCCAAGAGTTAGAAACTCAGACCGTATTCCCCCTATTTCACGCGGCTCAAAGTTTAAGACCCCGAAGATCATCTTCCCTCTTAGTTCCTCTTCCGAGTGGCTGGTAAATCGTCCAACGCTGGTTCGAATTCCGTACTTTCCAAAGTCAGCTTTGATCACATAGGAAGGTTTGGGTGCATCTACAGCCATGGAAATTTCGATGATCCGGCCAAGTCGAATATCCAACTGCTCGAAGACTTCAAATGACACGATAGGCTTAACTTCTGCACTCATTTCTGGTTTCTAGTTTGTCACGGATTAGATTTCGTGGAAACTATTAGCACTCTCAGTGCATTCTATTCGTATGAAATTAAGGATGTTCAAACAAATGGGAATCGCAGGTTTACTCGGAAGTCTCGCCATATTCGCTTCGTGCGCAATGAGTTCGGTGCCTTCGGCGTCTGTCTCGGAGCCTATGACCCCACAAAACAAGAAAAAGATGGAAGGAAAATCATTAATCGTCGCTGGCGGTTGCTTCTGGTGCGTAGAGGCCCAATTTGAAGAGCTAAAGGGTGTCCTCGATGTCGAAAGCGCCTATGTTGGTGGTGCCTCTACAAAAACGACTTACGAGGAAGTTTGTTCGGGGACAACGGGCCACGCTGAAGCAATCAAAATCACGTTTGACCCCAAAATCGTAAGCGAAGCAGATTTGCTTAGGATCTTCTTTGTTGCCCATGATCCAACTCAACTCAACCGACAAGGTGGAGATTCGGGAACTCAGTATCGTTCAGCGGTCTTTTATGCAAATGCTGAAGAAAAAGCGCTTGCGGAGAAAATCATCAGTGAAGTCACTGCGGAAAAACTCTATTCCGATAAGATTGTAACCACCCTCGAACCGATCAAGAATTATATTCGGGCTGAAGAATATCATCAGAACTACTTCGTAAAGTACGAAAAAGCAACCGACGAGCAGAAGAGCAGAATGAACGCTGGATATTGCTCATTTGTTGTTTCGCCAAAAATTTTGAAATTCCGAGAGAAATTTCGCGATAAGCTAAAAAAAGGCTAAGTCCCTTTCTTGTATTCGGCAATCTCAGCCATTGCTTTGGTTCCGATAGCATCTAGCTTAGCTTGCCATATAGCTTCATATGGCTTCAGCGCCTCTAGAATGGTTTCGACGACCGCAAGGTCTCGGAACCATTTTTGATTGGCAGGAATGATATGCCAGGGAGCGCTTTTTGTCGAGCATTTTGACAATGCATCTTCATATGCCTCAATATAGCTATCCCAAAGTTCTCGTTCTTTCCAGTCTCCCACGCTTAGCTTCCAAGCCTTACGGGGATCGTTTTGCCGCTCGAGAAGCCGCTTTTCTTGCTCATCCTTCGTGATGTACAAAAAGAATTTTAGGACAATAGTGCCCGATTCGGTCAGCGACTCTTCGAACTCATTGATCGTTTCATATCGCTTTTTCCAAACATCTTTGGCAACATAGTCATGCACGCGGACAACGAGGACGTCTTCGTAATGAGATCGGTTAAAGATGACAGTCTCGCCTTTGCCAGGCGTTTGTTGGTGAATTCTCCACAAAAAGTCGTGAGCCATTTCAATTGGCGTCGGAACCTTAAATGAGGCAACCCTGGTGGATTGCGGATTCATGAATTTCATGATATTCCGAATGGTTCCGTCCTTTCCTGAAGTATCGCAGCCTTGCAAAACAAGCAACAATGGATTCTCTCCGGCGGCAAAATGAAGCTCTTGAAGGTCTCTAAGCTTCTCTCCCAGCTTGACCAACTTCTCTTCGGCTTCCAGTTTCGTCAATCCACTGGTTTTCGAAGGGTCAATGCCACTGAGGTCAACCTTGGAGTTAAGACTAACTAATTTTGAAAACGACATATTAGACAGTATTCTATCATGCGATGCCAAAGCCACAAGTTACGAGAATAGGTTGCTATGCTGTGATTTCAGAAGATTCGAGAATTCTTCTTTGCCGGTTGGGAGAAGGCATGGTGCACAAAGGAATGTGGACTCTTCCGGGTGGCGGTCAAGACTTTGGTGAAAAGCTTGAAGAGACTGCTATTCGGGAGGTGTACGAGGAAACGGGTCTGAACGTACAAACTGGACCTCTGATTAGCTACACTTCTGGCATTTGGCAATTACCAGAAAAGGATATGCACAGTTTCCAATTCCTGTTTTCGGCTTCTGTTATCAGCGGAAACCTTACTCACGAGATTGATGGCTCAACCGACTTAGTTGAATGGGTAGAAATAGAAGTTCTAACAATAGACAATGCCGTCGACATTGTTCACCGAGCCAAGGAATTCCTTATGCGGCCTGCTTGTCTTCCCTCGGTCGATCATCATAGTGTGTCACTTGATTTCGACCGTTGTGTTTAGACATATAAAGCGATGCGTCAGCGTATTCAATGAGCTCTCGGACACTTTCGATACCCGTGAATGTTGAACAACCTATGCTTGCTGTAATATCCCGATAGGGCCACTTAAAGCTGTTTATTGCGGATCTGAATCTTTCTGCAGCATTCAAGGATGCCGCTTTGTCGCAATTGTCCAAAATGATTGCAAATTCTTCTCCACCATATCTGGCGGGCCGTTCATATCTTCGAGCCGATGTTCGCAACACATTGGCGAATTTCTCAAGAACTTCATCACCAGCTTGGTGTCCAAACACATCGTTAAGCAATTTGAAATGATCAATGTCAAACATCAAAACCGAAAATGTTTGGCTTTGGCGGATGGCCCGATCGAGAACTTCTTCCAAGAGTTCATTAAATCTTCGTCGATTGGTTAACGAGGTAAGACCGTCGGTGACCGCCAGGCGACGAAGTTGACGGTTGGCTTCCTGAAGCTTTAGCCGTTGCTTTTCCATCACCCTTAGGTAGTTTCGATTCTCCTTCATCTGCTCTTCGAGTTGCTTTTGAGCTAAGACACGAGCCGTAATATCTAAGTTTCCGGCGATGGCAGCGACAGTTTCACCTTTCTTGTTGGTGAGGCTCACGATCTTGCAAGCTAAGTGGACGATTTGACCATCATCTCTGGTGAATGACCAATCAAATTCTGTGGCAGTTTCAGATGCAAAGATGTTCTGAATGATTTCGTCGGACCATGCTCCAGTGCAGTCAGGATCGAGCGTGTCCCAAACATAGTTTAAGAAAGCTTGGTAGCCTTCAATGCCAAAAATTTCGGTCGCTAGGCTATTCCATTCGTGAATCATGCCTTTACCGTCAAAAGTAAAGCACCCCACCGGTAACCCGTTAAAAAGTGCTTCAAATCGACGCGAAGCGATTTCTAAGCTCTCAATACTTGCGTGAAGATCATCGCTTGATCGAGCAAAATTTTCTTCGGATTCACGCCACTGGACTCGGTCTTCATGAATCTTTATCGCGAAGTCTAACAAATGAACGAACTTAGGGTCAAATTCACTTCCAATTACCAAATCTACGCCGGAGAGTACCCATGCTTCTTCGTGCTGAATCTCAGTCCATACGACAATTGTATGACCTTTACGGCTATCGGACGAGAGTAGTTTTGCAATATTTGGATTTGCATCCGACTTACAATTTACGAAGTAGAACCCGATCGAGTCTCTTTTGAAATCCGATAGCTTTGCGATGTCGATTTGCTCAACAACAAATCCTCGGGACTCCAAGTTTTCAATGACTTGGCGATCGGCTTCACCAATCCAGTAACAATTCCCTCGTTCGTTGTTCATAGCATCATCGACCCAGACATAAGGAATATCAGCATTTGCAATTCCAATTCTCAGGGTTTGGAGCAAATTAGTGTTTTGAAACCTTGGATTCCCATGCTGCTCGATACTTCGTATGAACGTATCTCGGGATTTCATATTGGTTTCTAGCCATTTCTGCGGGGTGACTTTCTTCAGTAAACGCCGCAATATATCCTGCCTTCTTGGCAAGGGCAGAAACTCTTGAATCAAACTTGCCGTTGGGATAAGCCAATTCGAGAACCTTGTGACCAAGCTTTGATTCCAATTGAGCCTTTGAACCCGTCAATTCGGAAAGGACTTGCTGTTCGGTCATTTTTGTAAGGTCTTCGGGATGGCTGACTGTCTGGGACGCAATTGTCACTAGTCCCGTTTTGTCTAGCTCGATTAATTGACTCCAATTCATTTTGGGTCTTCCCGTTGTTGACCCAACGAACCCGGTATGAACAAATTGAGTTATGGGAATCTTCGCCTCCTTCAAAATGGGCCAAGCATATCGATAGAACCCTTGATAGTTGTCGGCAAACGTAATGCAGATTGCATTCTTGGGTAAAGGCTTGCGCAGTATATAAGACTTGTAGACGTCAGTTGAGCTAACGAAAACTGCTCCTTTCTTCTTCATCCAAGAAATTTGCTCTTTGAATTCTTTGATCGTGCAATCAAACCAGACTGAATTCTTGTCACGAACCGATATGATGTCGTGATAGGTCAGGATTGGGGTCCGACTGGGAATCGATATTGTAGCTAATATCCAAGCGCTGATCACGAAAGTTCAGGAATGAGGTTTATTCGATCAGAGATACCGAAAATTACGGCACAACGTCAACGGAAACTGATACTGACTTCCCAGGATCAATAACACTTGTTGCGGTAATTGTTGCGGTGCCAGTTGACGCTGGAGCCGAAAATAGTCCGGTGTTTGAAATAGATCCAATCGAAGTGGACCACGTCACAGCATTCGATGAAGCTCCGGTAACTTTTGCGAGCATTTGAAGACTGCCGTTTTGTGGAACCGTAAATGGTCCTGATTGAGATGCTGCCGTGTAGATCGACACGAGATAGCCCGAGTCGACAATTGCATTCGCGGTTCCATACTTCAGCGGGTTAGAGGTTAATTCAACCTGAACTTCATAAGTTCCGGACGCGCTCGGAGCAGTATAAACACCACCTTGGGTAACTGTCCCTCCGTTCAGAGTATTAACATTCCAAGTGATCGGTGCAGATCCTCCGTCAAGGATAGCGGTTAACTGGATTGCTTCCGTTGGCTTGAGATCAATTGGATTCGGTGAAATCGAGACATTATTTACTGTCCCATTATTTGCCGCGACATCAGAGCCACCGCATCCTGCAGTCAGACACGCCACGACGCAAAATAAACCAAACAAGAATGAGCGCATTACCCTCTATTCTAATCAATTTCTCTTCAGATTAATCTTTGCAGGCAAAGAAACCCGTAAAACTGGGTGGATAGAGTCCAGAGGAAAGACTTCACCGAACGCTCCCCAAGCAGTTAAACCATCCATTGAATCCGGTTGGAGAAGATCAAAAACGAGAAGCCCAAGGGGTTGGCCGGTACGCACAAAATAACCTTCTACCGGCTTGTTCGCCTTAACCCAATTGCCTTCTAAAGTGATCAGCTTGTGGCCCTGAAAAGCTCCTCTTGCTTGGTCGAACTTAGAGATCACCATCTGTTCCACGGGTACTCCAATGGAGGAACCTTCAATTTCTGACATGATTACTCCGTGAAGCTTTAGCAATTCAATGGCCTTAACTGATGACTTTGGCACAACATAACCATATGGCATCGGAACAAACCGCTCGCCATTAAAGCGATCAAAAATCGGCATCTTAATCGATTCGAGATCACGGACTGGTCCGGAACGACGACCTCCTGCCGCTAAGTTCTTTTCCAGCAAAAAGTTCTCATCGCCTCGTGAACGCATCTTGAACCGAGTGGCTAGCTCTGGCGCCTTCGCGGGATCATTTCCCCATTTTATAACGTCGGAATCGGCTTTCTTACGCATTGCCTTAATTCGGGAAGAGTCCATGATCAGTTTATTAAGACATTCTTCAACAAAATGCTCCGTGTCCTTGATTCGGTTTTCAAAAGTCTCATAGACCATTGCTTCGCTGAGTATGGTGATCGTGTTTCTTAGACCACCATAGTTAGTCACGTATCGTGGCTCTGCTCCAAACGTCTCGAACTTCCATTTTTCGTTTTCGTAAACTCCGTTTCCATAATCAAATAACTCCGTGTCGTATTTGGATTTGACAGTCTTTCGTATCTGAGGAAAGAACTCATCAAAGCAATATTTTTGCAATAGAGGATGCGTATTTGGGTGGCATGGACCAGCATAAGTCAAGGGATACCCGTGACGTGTTCCGTCCGTTGTATGCAAGTCAAACATAGCATGAGGATTCCAAGTGTATATAAACTTGAGAACTCCGGTCATCTCCGGTGACTCCACTTTCATGCAATCCCGATTAAGGTCGAAATTCTGACCATTGGGGCGCAGGCCAACTAGTTCTGGACCATTCTGACCAGGGCGGTTTCTAGCCTGTGGACCAAATTTTTCGTTTCCGTCGATGTTATAAATGGGTTGAACAATGAGGATTGCTTTCTTGAGGACAGAGGATGACTTCTGCGTGTATTTTCTCAAGAGATGGAGAGCGGCTTCTTTTCCTTCAACTTCTCCGGCATGGATATTCGCCTGGATATATACGATGAGCTTGCCAGACTTAGCCGCTTCATGAGCATCCTTCACCATCGGGCTTGCAGCAATTACCATCGGAATTTTCTTTCCTTCAAAGCTTGTGCCGCTAAATCGAATATCGATTGCCGCTCCGCTCGATTTCAGATCTCCAAGGAACTTCATAACGTCCGAATAAGAAGAGGTTTCCTTGAATCCAGATATCTCAGCTTTGGATAAGGGTAGAGCCTGTGTTTGACCAATCAAAAAAAGCGAAATTGCAGTGGAGAACATGGCGTTAGGTTAACTCTAATCAGTCACGAAAGTAAAGCCGACTGGTACTCTAAACCGAGTATGAGACCTGACGGCCGAGAAGTTGACCAACTAAGACCCTTTGAATTCGAACGCGGATTTGCAAAATTTGCGGAGGGATCATGCCTTTTGAAGCTTGGAGATACCCACATGATGGTGACGGCCACAGTCGAAGAACGAGTGCCTCCGTTTATGAAGGGTAAAGGAAGTGGATGGGTAACGGCGGAATATTCAATGTTGCCTCGTTCGGGACGCCAACGCAATGACCGGTCATTAATGAAGCCGAACGGGCGCTCCATGGAGATTCAACGATTGATTGGTCGAGCCATGCGAGCCATTGTCGATCTCGAAAGCCTAGGTGAACGAACAATAACCTTAGACTGCGACGCCCTTCGTGCCGACGGGGGAACGCGCTGTGCTTCGATTACAGCCGCCTATGTTGCTTTGTACGATGCTTTGGAATACCTGAAGAAACAGCGATCTTTAAAGAAGGATGTGCTCAAGGATTCAATTTCCGCGATTTCAGTTGGTGTCTATCGGGGTCAAGAAGTGCTTGATCTCAACTACGACGAAGACAGCGTCGCCGATACCGACATGAATGTCGTTATGACAGGTTCAGGAAAATTTGTTGAAGTCCAAGGCACAGCAGAAAGCGATCCGTTTGGAGCTGATACTCTTGGGAGAATGCTAAAGCTCGCGAAGAAGGGTTGTGACGAACTGGCGATAGCCCAAATGGAAGTTCTCGGTCTTTAATGATTTCCCAAATTGTAATAGCAACTCATAACCGAAAAAAGGCTGGTGAGATGCTGACCATTTTGGGTGACCGTTTTCCTGGCACAGAGCTCTTGACTCTCGCCGACCTAGTTGGTGCTCCGGAGCCTGAAGAAGTAGGAACCACCTACTCCGCCAATGCAACAATAAAGGCTCAATCTGCTTTTGATTTTTGCGGAGAGTGGTGTGTTGCCGATGACGCGGGGCTTGAAATTGACGCTTTAGATGGAGCTCCTGGGCTTTACAGTAAGCGCTTCGGCGGAGAAGAGTTACCGTTCCCAGAGAAAATGGCAAAAATCCTATCATTGCTTGAAAGAAGTGATAATCGGGCAGCTAGGTTTCGGTGTTGTGTTTCCCTTATCGGTCCGAATCATCCTCCCATGCAATTTGAATCGACTTGCGAAGGTCAAATTGCCGAAGTTCCAAGTGGCAATGGCGGATTCGGCTACGACCCCATCTTTTTTCTCCCCGAATTAGGATGCTGTATGGCCGACCTTACGCCATCTCATAAACACGATATTAGTCACCGAGGCAAAGTTCTTCGCCAATTAGGGGATTATCTTGCCTCTTTATGAAAACCATTGCCCTTCAAAGCCGTCCATAATCCAATAGAGTCATGACAGTTGTATCCATTCTTCTCACATCTTTAGTATTTCAAGGCGCCAAAGCGGGCGATTTACGACCGGTCAACGTCAAACCTGCCGGACTCTCCGTTTCGGTGCCAAAGTCATGGGCTCAAAACCCAATTGAGGGCTCTCTCAGCGCCTCTCTAAAAGTCCCCATTGCTGACTCCAAGCTATTCGGGAAAATGGAGATTGGCTATGTAAACGACGAGTCAAAGGATGTTGATGAATTTTTGGAAGCAACAAAGAGCATCTTAATCACCGGTGGAAATACAGTTGAACGACAATGGAAAGTCGATATCATGACCTCTCCGCTCGCTCTGACTCGATATTCCAAAGCTGGATCAACAACTGTGCGGGGTGTTCTATTTAGGACTTCAAAGTCAAAATTTGTTATTTCAATTTCCAGTCCCACTGAGTTGTTTGAAAAGGTTGAACCGTATTTGCTCTCAACCCTTGAATCGATGAAGGAAGTGAAAGTTGTTCAACCCAAGAAAGAAGTGGTTGCGCAAGAAAGGAACATTTTAATCAGCCGAGACCCACTTAAACCTGCACCAAAACTATCTATAAAGCAACAAATGACCGTAGGTGGCAAGACTGTTTTTGTTAACTTCCCTGCTGGGACAAAGGTTCAATTGGTTGATGGATCAACAATCTCATGCTCAGTTCCAGGACTACCTAATCCGATCTTGGTGACAACATTTTCCGCTGACGGTAACCCACCAAGTCTTATTTTTCAAACAAAAGCGGCCGAGTCGAGCAAGCTATTCTCTGGCGCTGTTCAGAGAGTTGACCAAACTTCGGCTAACCATGGTGACAAACAAGTTCGAGATTTTATTTGGCGAACCGGTACGAGCCAAAAGAGCGGTGGTCCGTTGATGACGTGCAATTGCGTGACTACTCAAGCTGCCCCAATGTTTCTTTCCTCGTTCTACCAATACGAAGGTCCAGTCCAGTTCATGAAGGATAGAGCGTTATTGACGAAGTTCCTCACCGCGATCAATCTTACTGAAAAATAGTGATCTTTGCTTTTAGTACTAGTTCGCCCATCGCATCTGTAGCAATATTCTCGGAGAAAGGTGATGTGCTTTTTTCGGCAAGCCGGACTTCTGATTTGAAGGCAAGCGAAGTTTGTCTCACCCTAGTTTCCGAGTCCGGTTATGATGTGCGAGATGGACTTTTGTTTTTAGCCGATATTGGACCAGGGTCTTTTACGGGAACTCGAGTTGGAGTGACGATTGCCAAGACACTTGCCTTTGCAGTCGGAGCAAAGTGCGGCGGAGCGACAGCTTTTGACCTCATTAGCCCAACCGAAACTGTTGTGCTACCATCAAAGAAGGGCGAGTACTTTGTGAGATCGATTGGGGCAGATCCGGTCCGAACAATAAATTTACCCAGTGGGTCCTATCTTGGGTTCGGAGTTGGCATTGACCCACAAACCTATCCTTTGGCGGAAAGGTTTCTTGAATTACTTGAATCTATCAGTGAAGTATCTCCAGAGGAATTGCTCCCTGCTTACCTGATCGAACCAAGTATCTCGGTTCAAAAGAAAGGGTTTGGCCTTTCACCGGTGGCGAAATGAACTGGGAAGCTGTTTCTAGACAAACGCCAATTCGTACCTATACAACGCTCAAAGCCGGTGGCAATGCAGAGTACTTTTCTATTGCCAAGTCAAACCATGAGTTGATGGACGTCGCCCAAGGTTGCCAGCAAAATGGAATCCGTCTTACGACAATTGGTGCCGGAAGTAACGTCTTGCCTTCGGATAATGGCGTACCCGGAATGGTTGCAATTAATTGCACATCAGACATAGTGTTTGGCGCTGATGGCGTGATTACTTGTGATTCTGGAGTCACATTTCAAGATTTATTTTTGCAATCAGCTCAAAGAGGATATGGCGGTCTTGAGTTTGCGGTGGGTATTCCGGGAAGTGTTGGCGGTGCATTAGTGAGCAACGCCGGCGCTTATCGGAGCGACATCTCAGAATTCTTGGTTGAACTCGAGATTACTCACGAAGGAACGACTCAAATGGTGGAACCTAGCTGGATGCAGTTTTCTTATCGAGATTCAATTCTAAGAACTTCAGAACCTGCAGAAGCGATAATCCATCGGGTCAAGATGAAACTACTTAAGCGCGATCCAAAACTTATCTACGACGAAGCGAGAGAGTATCAGCGCCAACGAATTGGAAAACAACCGCCCTCAGCTTCTGCTGGCAGTTTCTTCAAGAATGTGGTCAGCGAGGAGCTATCTCAATCAATTGAGGGCTTAACCGACGGAATGAGGAAAAACAAAGTAGTGCCTGCAGGTTTCCTTATCGAGGCGTGTGGGTTAAAGGGTTTTCGAATTGGTGGTGCAATGATCGGAGAAAGACATGCAAATTTTCTCTTGAATGTCGCAGGAGCATCGGCAACCGAAATTCGTTCGCTCTCCCATCACGCGAAGCGATTGGTTTTCGACAAATTTGGAGTCGAAATCGAAGAAGAAGTGATGTACTTGGGAGATTGGTCCAACTTCATTCCTATTCAGGCGTAACTCGGTTCTTTTCAAGATTTGGTGGGCTTAGCCAGCCTTGCTCATTCATTTTCAGAGCGATAAGCAAGGTCACCTGAATGAGAATTGATGCCACGAACAGAAAATAGACTCCCCGTAAAAGTGGCAAACCGATCCGTCGAGCAAAGCGGTTTTGCTTTTTGTACTTTTCGTAATAGTCTCGAGCCTTTTCGGCATTCATGCGATCCATTGGAAAAAGGTGAACGCGTTTCATCCACGGTCTACGCATCCAAAACAGGACGAAAAACCAGGTCTTTCTAGCTAGTAGGTTCGCAAAACTCAGCACAAATCTTTGACTCAATGTACACTACGTCAGTGCAGTTTGATCATGCCATTTTTAAGTCGATCAATTCTTGGCCTTCAAGCTTAGAATCGGCAATGCGGTTCTTTAGCGAAGGGCTTAATCAAACTTGGATGAAAGTTCTGCTCGGCATCATCCTCATTGCGATGGTCCTTGTTGGCAAAGATACTCGAAAAGCAGCATTGTGTAGCCTCATAGCTTTCCCACTGTCTGATGGCACCACAAACATCTTTAAACACATGTTTCCGCTTCCGCGTCCCTACGATGACCCAAATATTGCGGGGGTTGTTACTAGGCTTGCTGAATCCCATTCTCCGGGAACGGCATCAGCCCACTCGGCAAATATGATGGCTACTGCCATCTGCATGCTCATCGCTTTGCGTTGGGGCGGTATTCCATGGTTGATCTTAGCTATTCTTGTTGGACTGAGTCGCATCTACAATGGGGCACATTATCCCTACCAAGTTGCACTTGGATGGATCGTCGGAGCATTCTTTGCCGTATTAGTTTCTACACTATGGGAAGTCATTGCGAAAAGGCAAAATTCGGTCAAAAAATCATCCGGGCCAACTCTGGAATCGAAGGTAGGGACGGAAGTTAGTGGGCAAGAACCAAGCGGCTAAAGCCTTCTTTATTTCGGTCGCATTGTCGATCATCTTGCCATTTGTGCCGGTGCTTAAATGGGGATTGCTCCCATTTGATCTTCTCAACACTCATTTGCATGAGTTGTTCCATGCGCTTGCCACAATCGCAAGCGGTGGTCAAGTAGAGCATATCGAAGTGTATATGAGCGGTGCAGGCGTGACGCTATCAAGGGGCGGGTTTGTTCCTCTGATCCTTATGTCGGGATACCTTGGAGCTTCGCTGTTTGGGGCTTCCATGGTGATGGCATGCAAAACGAGCCGAGCAGCCATGATATGGCTGAGGATTCTGGGGGGAATGGTGCTGGCATCAAATATCCTTTGGGTTCGTGGCGATATGGTTGGCTTCTCACTTGGTGTCGCTTGGCCCATAGTCATATTCTTTTGTAGTAGCCGACTAAAAGGAGAAACCGTTCTATTCGCAGCTCAATTTTTAGCTGTGCAACAGTGTCTAAACAGCGTTAAGTTGCTTCGAGATTTGGTGTTGCTTAGCGGGAGCGGAGTCACCACTGATGCCCAAATGTTGGCCAATGAGACACACATTCCATCTATTGTTTGGGCATCACTGTGGATGATTGTGAGCCTGTTTGGGATTGGTGTTGCGATGGTCAAGATCAACAAACCAATCCGTGAGTCGGTTACCTCACCTTTACAGGATTGACATCAAAGTGGCTGAGAAACTTGAGAATTTCTCCATCAACTCGAATTTGAAAAGTCTGGATCGAATCGAATCTCGTCAAGGCGTCTCGCAAGACATTGAGGAAAGCGGCTTCTTCATCACTGCCCCAGTTGTATCGGACTGAGTTATTCATGTCAATAATGGCGTTCCCGTTTTCAACGGTAACGTCGAGGACGCGTATACCTTTCTGATCAAAACCGTTTGATTTGATTGCTTTGTTCAGCGTGTCAACCTTTGAAACTTTGGCGGACTGATCGCCTCCTTCCGAGTTATCTCGATGGTTTGCCGAATTGTTCTTCGATCCTTCGCTACTTCCCGATAATTGATCCGTTCCAAGGGTTGAATTGGTCGATTCATCCAAGTTTTGCGTAACATTGCTTGGCTTTGATCCGTCCTGGCGAACATAGCTTGCGACACCGGCAAAGCCAGCTCCTGCCACGGCTGCGGCGGCTATTAGTGCCCATGGAAAGTTACGATTTTTCATTGTCCGTAGTATGTTTTTAGTCCTGAAACGATAGATTTGGCGAGTGCACGACCAAATTGTTCCGATTGAATCATTTGGCGATCTTTCGGGTTTGTCATGAAGCCTGTTTCAATTAACAGACCTGGCATGTTTGACAACCGAAGAACGGCAAAGCCACTTGAGTAAATAGTACCGTCACTCCGGAGCCCCGTACTTGACATTAGATTATATTTCTGCAGTTCGCTCTGAACGCATTCGCCGAGAAACTTGCTGATAGTACTGCCCTTGTGATAGAAGATGATGCTGCCGGAGGCGGTCGTATTTGACCTACTTCCTGGCTCGTTAGCATGAATCGAAAGGAAGATGTCGGCATTGCTTCGGTTAGCTAGCTCCGGGCGAGATTCTAGAGATGGGAAAGAATCATCATTTCGAGTCATGATGACCAACGCTCCTTCTGATGCCAATTCGTCGCGAATATATCTCGAAAGGAACAAAGCAATGTTCTTTTCTTCGGCTCCACCCGCAGTAGAACCACGATCTGGACCACCATGCCCGGCATCAAGAACGATAACCTTTCCGTTCAACTTTCCGCCGGTGCTGTTCGGTCTGATCAGCGTAATAACTACTTCGCTGGCAGATGCAACAATATCGGCGCCCATTGCCCGCTTGAGTTCGAGCTTGAGAACGGTTGTTGTTCCAACTATGGAAGACGAAACGTCTTTCACCGCGCTCGAATTCAGATTGAAATTCCTTGGCAAACTACAATTCAGGTTGGTGAGAACGATCTCAATTGTGTCCCGATCTGGTCGCCTATAGGTAGCAGTTCCCTTCCATCTGCCCGGTTCAAACTTGATGCTTAAAGACGAACTCGTTTGATTCTCCCAATCTAGACCAAGCGGAAGCTCTGTTATTGGACCAGGATTGGTTACCAGGTCTTGCTTTGGGGGAGATGGATCATTTGGCAGATCCTGTTTTGGAGGAGTGATGGACTCGGGGTTTAAATTGATTTTTAGGTTTGCCGCAGAAGGAAGTTGCAGCTTTGGCAGGTTAGGAACGAAGTCCAGGTTCAAAACTATCCGAACCGTGTTTGGTCCGTACTGAGACACGTTCGTGCTCCCATCCGAATCGATCTTTGTATCTCGGGAGAAGCGGGCACCTTCGAGATCGACGATTACCTTTTTGCTTCCGATTACAGAAACGGTTGGCTTGACCGCCAGAGCCGATTGGATATTGACGATTCCGCCCTTGACGTTTATTTCGAAAACTGGGCTTGCCACTTGGAGAATGTCATATCCACCGGGGATCCAGGTTGCAATGCCACCTAGTTGGGTAATTGCTTCGCGAAGAGAAATGCATAGCTTTCCGTTCACTTGGCGGGTTGGTAATTGAAGCGTATTATTTTCCGCAAAAATTTTGGTGCCAGCGGTTGCAAAACCGGCTGACCAACCTAGGTCTGCGACGCTGTCTAGGGGCAAAAGGAATTCATCCCCCATTCTGTAGCCTTTTAACGGAGTCTCCCGAAACGTGTAGTTTACGGAAGCATTTCTCGTTTGCGCGGCTACTGCGTTCGCACTTAGCGCAATCCCTAGCGCTAGAAGTCCTTGCAGTCTTCTCATCCTGATTTGGTCATTGTACATTGTTTTTCGCAAATTGAACAGGCCCCTTTGGAATTTTCGGTTGATTACTGGGTATCTTGAATGTCGGTCATTTCTTTTGACACTAACCCGGGCGATTAGCTCAATGGTAGAGCATCTCGTTTACACCGAGAGGGTTGGGGGTTCGAGCCCCTCATCGCCCACCA
>JANPAV010000057.1:0-2321 GCA_031430115.1 Armatimonadota bacterium
CCAAACGCCCAAGTTGGGAGTAGGGAAGCCAGCGCCATCGAGCCGAGCCCTTTTGCGGTGTTACCAAAGAACTCGCGGCGGGTTAGCCCAAGGACTTGGCTGATTGGGTGGTCTGGATCGTAGGAGTTCATCCTTGCTCATTCTACAACGCTGAACTCGTTGTAGAATAGATAAATGAAATATACGGTTGTGCTTTTGAGAGAGGAAGACGGAGGCTATGTTGCTAAGGTCCCCATCTTGCCTGGCTGTGTGAGCCAAGGTGACACATGGGACGAGGCAATGGCGAACATCAAAGAAGCAGCCGAGTTGTATGTTGAGGATTGTAAGGCAATGGGTGAACCGGTTCCTTCGGAAGCTGGCACGGCGCAAATAGAATTGCAAGCAAGCGCGTAATGTTGAAACTGCCATGTGGGTTATGGTGAGCAAATCTTCCCGAATAAACTGGGATAGAATTAGCGAAGATCGCCTTCGGCGGGGCCGCTCGCCCGATCACTTGTACTCCCAGGTTTGATCAGAGCGACCGATGAATGGACTTTTTTTGCACTTCCAGGGGTCTACGCTCGTTCCTCGCTTCGACACCCTGGCTACCTTCTGTGATCCCTCCGGGATCGGCTCGTTACAAATTTGTTGGAAGTAAGTTTACGTTAGGGTCCTTGCAGCTCTACGATTGATCTGGATATTCACGTTAGAGTGAACGACGCTCGCTAGCCAGGTGGACCACTTGGCGGGCAATATTAATATCAATTCGATATTCCTCGACAAAGTCCTCTAGTTTTTTTCCATGCTCCAAGAATTCGAATAAGAACGAAACAGGAATTCTCGTTCCGTAAAAGCACGTTGCTCCCGACATCCGATCTTCATCCTGCCAGATTAGATTTTTGTAGACGCGTTGGGCTTCCATAGAACTATTATAGTCGGAACCAAGCTCCTTGTAACTTCGATCTACCGCTTCCAAATAACCGAGTCTGAGTTGATGACGGTTTGGACTGTCATGTTGAATGCGGCAACATCGACGGGGTTGAGGGTGGAGTCGGCTTTCGACTCACCAACCTTTGCGAGTTTCTTTGCTTCTTCTGGGGTCTTGGAGAATTGTTCCCGTTGCTCGGTCAAGACTTGACCAAGGATTGCGAGTTCTCTGGCATCGGGATTGCGTGAAGCTAACTTTCGAAACGCCGCCTTGATTCGATCAGAATCAGAAGCGTTCTGCTTGAGGACGAGTTCGGCTAGGGCACGCGCCGCCTCGACGAACTGAATGTCGTTTAGAAGCACTAAGGCTTGGAGTGGTGTGTTGGTTGATGGTCGGCGAATCGTACACGCTTCTCGTGAAGTCGCATCAAACGTCATCATGCTCGGCACCGGAGTTGTTCGTTTCCAGGTCGAATAGATGCTTCGACGATATAAGTCAGCTCCTTTGCTTTGGACAAAGCCCGGGCTCATGGTATTGAACTCTTGCCAGAGTCCGGCGGGCTGATAAGGGTTTACCGGTGCGCCACCTTGTTTGTCGTTTAACAGTCCAGATGCCGCCAGAACCGTATCTCGAACCATTTCGGCGGGTAAACGAACGCTTGCCCCACGGGATAATAGTCTATTGTCCGGGTCGAGCTTCATCGACTTTGCGGTTCGCACCGAATCTTGTCGATAGGTCGAGCTAAGGACGATGCTCTTGACTAAGCCTTTTACATTCCATCCCGAACTTACAAATCGTCTAGCCATAAAATCTAGCAGTTCGGGATGAGTTGGGCGAGAACCCTGGACACCAAAGTTTTCGCTTGTTTCGACTAATCCGGCGCCAAAGAGCATTTGCCAAACTCGATTGACGGCGACTCGCGAGGTCAAGGGATGGTTCGGTTGCGTAGCCCACTTTGCCAGCGCCAAGCGATTATTTGGTCCGTCGGTGACCATTGGTGGAAGGGATTTGGGAACTCCTCGGTCGACTCGATTCTTGTCGGTTTTGGGCGCATCATAGGCACCGCGGGCAAGAACATATGCCGGTACTGGTGGGTTTGCTTCTTCCATGACAGAGACTTCATAGATTCCATTCTCGAAACTCATCAAGTCTCCCTGAGCCTTTTGAACCGCGGCTTGAGCCGCTTTGACGGCTGGGTCAATTGCCGATGTGTAGTAATCCTTCAGTAAGTCACTCGGAGCCTTCATGGCATCATCGAGCGAGCGGCCGTCGAAGAGTTGAGCAACTTCAAGATCGCTGAGTGAGCGATTGGCAAACGCTAGGTCGTCTATCTTCCCGCCTTTGAAGCCTAAGTCTCTAAACCTCTGTCCAAACGCCCATCCGCCCCCGGTTGCGTGATCGCCGTAAGCATTTA
>JANPAV010000058.1:0-2243 GCA_031430115.1 Armatimonadota bacterium
TGACCGAAGAAGAGTTTCTCGCGATGCTGCCTGAGGGCGCACTTTAGTGCATTTCTATAAGCAAACGATAGACGATTCACCAGTCAACTTGTCGCGCATAGCCAATAGTGGCCAGATGTTTCGGTGGAAGGAAATTGTCGGTGGTTGGCAAGCTAACGACGGAGCCGATTACTACGACGTCGTCCAAAGGGGTGACACGACCTTCGAAATTTCCAGCAATCGGACTCAAGTAGCGTTTGAAACCTTCTTTCGACTGGATACGAACCACGAAGACCAGAAGGCCGAACTAGTGCGTCTTGGTTCTGAAATCGAACCATTTTTGGATAGTAGAGAGGGTCTCAGAATGATGCGTCCAAACTGTAAAACGGAAGTCCTTTTTAGCTTCCTTTGTTCAAGTTGCAATCATATCACTCGGATAAGGACCATGGTGGAAAACCTGGCGGAGTTTGTAAACCACGGATTTCCGGATATCGAACGGTTAGCCAATGTGACGGAGCAACAATTAAGGGAACAAGGCTTTGGCTATCGCGGAGCCACAATCCCCAAAGTCGCCCAAATCCTCCACGCCAATGGCGGTGAATCCTATCTTGACGAGTTAGCCAAAGGGACCTACCAAGATGCTAGAAAAGAACTCATCGCTCTTCCAGGCGTCGGCAAAAAACTCGCCGACTGCATTTGCCTTTACGCATTTGATTTTGGTGAATCGGTTCCTGTGGATACTCATATCTGGCAGGTCTTAACGCGACTCTACTTTCCTGATTGGGTTGGATCCAGCCTCACTGACTCGAAGTATGAAGCGATTGCTGGACACTTGCAAGACCGATTTGGCGTCCTTGCTGGCGTCGCTCACCAGTTCTTCTTTGTGGATAACATGGAGCGACATCGGGAACGCAAATAATCGCGAAAGTGGTACCATATCCTCCGTTGAGTGCGAAGGGAATGAAGCAATCCGAGGCATTTTTGCAGTGCCAGTCATGCAAAAAAATCCTCTTTAGTATCGATTTCGATCAGAACCTTCGGGTCTGCACGTATTGTGGGCACCACCATCGCATATCTGCCGAGACCCGAATCAAATGGACATTTGACGAGGACTCATTCGAAGAGCTCGACCTTGATCTTCGGTCTGGTAACCCGCTCGACTTTCCTGATTACGTTGACAAACTCCGAGCGGCAGAGGAGAAGACTAAGAAGTTTGATTCGATGACAACCGGGCGCGCCAAGCTTTCAGCGATGCCAGTTAGCATTGCAATTGCCGACTTCTCATTCATGGGCGGCTCAATGGGGTCTGTAAATGGCGAAAAAGTAACTCGTGCCCTCGAGAGAGGCGTCAACGAGAAGTGCCCAGTCATCATCTTCTGTGCATCCGGTGGAGCGAGAATGCAGGAAGGGCTCCTCAGCCTCATGCAGATGGCAAAAACTACCGCCGCAGTTCAGCAATGTCGTGAGGCTGGTGTTCCTTATATTGCCGTTTTCACCGATCCAACCATGGCTGGTGTCTTAGCCTCTTATGCCTCGGTGGCTGATGTAATTATTGCCGAGCCAAGGGCATTGGTCGGATTTGCAGGAGCGAGAGTATCAAAACAGGCCGGTGTAAGCAAAGTGCCGGACGACTTTCAAACCGCTGAGTTTTGTTTGAAGCATGGAATGATTGACACAATCGTTGCCCGAAAAGACATGAGAAGCGTGTTAGTATCACTGGTACGAACCTTAGGCGGACACCTATTTGACGGAGGTTCGAAATGAGTGCAGGTAGCCATAACGAGTGGGAATCGGAACTCATTGAACTTGAAAAGTTCATTGATAGTGCAAAGGAGCGAGCTCGAAAAGAACAGGATGCTGGAGACAAAGTTCTCTTAGAAGACCAGATAATGAAGCTCGAAGTTGGTCGGGATAAGTTTTTGAAAGCCCTGTATAGTAACGTTGGAGATTGGGAAAAGGTTCTTATTGCGAGAGCGGTGAAGAGACCGTACACCCTTGATTATGTAACTGCTCTTTTCCAAGATTTTGTTGAACTGCAGGGTGACCGAAATGGTTTTGCCGACAACGCTATCGTTGGCGGTCCAGCCTCGTTTGATGGTCGACCAGTGATGATTGTTGGTCATCAAAAGGGTCGAAACATCCAAGAAAGACAGTTTAGAAACTTTGCCATGGCGAAGCCAGAAGGCTACCGAAAAGCTATCCGGCTCTTTGAAATGGCACAGCGATACAATATGCCGGTCATCAGCTTTGTGGACACTCCTGCT
>JANPAV010000059.1:0-11763 GCA_031430115.1 Armatimonadota bacterium
CGGACGATGAACGCGAGAACTGAAATTACCCTTAGAAATATGAGGGCAGAAGATGCCGTTCGCGAACTGGAATCCTTTATCGATGAATCGCTCCTGGGGAACGTTCCCTGGGTTCGGATCGTCCATGGCAAGGGCGAAGGAATTTTGCGGCAGATTACCCAAGAATTTTTGAAGAAGCATCGAGAAGTGAAATCCTTCCGAGATGGAGATGCCACCGAGGGTGGTCAAGGAGTAACCGTTGTCAACTTTAGGTAAAGCTTTAGGGAAATCGAGGGCACTGGATCTGTTAGAAAGTGCTCGCCATGCTCAGAGCAAAGCCTATGCTCCCTATTCGGGCTACATGGTTGGAGCGGCAATTCTGTCCAGGACTGGAAATGTCTACCTGGGGGCAAATATTGAGAACGCATCGTATGGAGCCACGATTTGCGCCGAGCGAACCGCGATCGGGAACATGGTGATGGGTGGAGACACCGAAATTTTGGCCATTGCCGTAGTCACCAAAGATGAGGGCTTTCCCTGTGGAATTTGCCTGCAGGCAATAAATGAGTTTTGTTCTGATCCAAATTTGTGTGAAATTGTCGTACCATCTAAAAGTGGATTTATAATCCACACGTTGCATGAACTTGCACCTAACCTTTGGCGAAGCGATTTCGTCTCAAAATTAAAGAAGAAATGAAACATAACCAAGTCATTGCTGGCACATTAGTTGCGCTGTTTTTACTGGTGATTACAGCCTGTGGCGGAGGAGGCGGTCCTGTGACTACTTCAACAACCAGCACTACTGCAGGATCTTTCACGAGTATCCGGATGGAAGCGGTGATTGATAATACAAGCACTTCTATTGACCCAACCAACGTCTTTGTGAACGAACAAATTAGATTTCGGTTGACCGGAGTCGATGACACCAGCACGAGAGTTGTCATTCCAACTTCTAATTACACATTGAGTGGCACACCCGGTGGAACCCTCGACTCAACTGGCCTATTCAGCGCGAATTCATCACCTTCCGGTCTAAGTGGAACCGTTTCTGTAACTTTCGAGACTCTTCAATATACGTCCGCAGTCAAAGTTGTGACTCCCGCCGCGATAATTACCGGGCTGGCAAGAACTACCTCAGGTGCACCCGCCAAGGGCGTCGTTATCAATGCTCTCAATTCTTCAGGGACAATTGTAGGGACTGGAACCGTCGCATCTACAGGAGCAATTCGATTTAGTGCTCCCACAACAGCGGTACGATTCACTGCCAGCTTCATACCAATTGATCCAGGACCAAACCCGTATTACGCGCGACAATTTGCATATGGCGGAAAAGATTATTCAACAACGATTGCCAGTTGTACGGCTCCTTTGCCTGCATTAACCAACGGCGTAGCATCAAATTTGACGACAAACGTGGTGTTTTACGCGAACTCTAGCGGCTTTCCCCCACCACCGCCAAATGGGTGCCAATAAAAAAAATGCAAAACCTCGTACACAAACGTGCATTTTATTGGCATAATGAAGGCGCGATGAAGCAATTGCGGATGCTTGGTGCGCTTGCGTTTGGACTCTATTTGATGGGGTGCGCAGGTAATGGGACAGTGGCTGGCGGTGGCGGCGGCGGTGGTTTAAACATCGTTGGTACCCCTAAAGTCGAAATGATTTATTCAACCGGATTCTTTCCGAATCCAGGATTGCCAACTTTTGGCGATCCACTGAACATTAGAACAGGCGAACAAGTTCAATTCCAATTGGTCGGTTATACGTCCACTGGAGTGAGGACGGTTGTGCCAGTTGATTTCTGGCGAAGCGATGATACGACCAATACATTCGGTGTACTATCGGCGAATACTGGTGTTTATAACGCCTCGTCAAGGCAATCACCAAGTCCGCAGGTAATTACTGCGCGCTGGAACGATCAAGATGTTTCTACGAGCTATTCTGTTCGTCCTCGACAAGTTCGTATCATCGGTTCACTTTTGAACCGAGTTACTCACTTGCCTTTGGCTAATGTAGCTTTGTACTTTTATGACATCGATGGTAACTTCCTTGGACCGGCACAGACGGCCTATGATGGTTCGTTCCATGCAGCGATGCCACCAACCGTGGCTCGATTCCAAGTCGTAAACGATTCGATGCCAGACAATGTGTTTAGATTGATGTTGCACGATGACACATTGTCGGTAAGCACGGTTATGCCAGATTACTTGAACAATCGAAACTCGGAAGGAACCCCGGTTCCAGTTAGTTTTGATCAAACCGGCATGATCTATCGAGCAACTGGCGTATCGAACGAATGTCTCCCAATCTTGTCCTCTTCAACATACGTCAATACAGACTATTATTTGTCGAAGCCAATTTTGATTGTTCCTAACGGAGATGTCGATCCATTTGGTGATCCAGTGGATCCAATTGTTCTTGCAGAAGGCTGCACGGTACCTTAGTCCGATTTAGTAAGCACTAAGACTGATACGGAATCGTAACCATGTTACGGTTCCGTATTTTTTTGGGAAAGGATAACGCCAAACCCGGAGTACAATTCTTAAATGGAGACACGCATGCTTGAAAAAAACGATGCTCGCGAAATGATGCGTGATCCCATGGTGCTCCAAGCTCTCCAACTCGCTGACCGAATGCGAGAAGTTAGTGGCGAAGATCTAGACTCCAGCGACTACTTTGCAATCTCCGAAGCCACGGGAGTTTCGGAAGAATATCTTCGTTTTTTCGAGCAAGATCAAAGAGCCGGACCAAAGCACAATTTCTTGGACCGACTCCGCACTCAATTTTTTGCCCTCGATAGTGATACTCGTCGGTATGTAAGTTCCGGTCTACTTGCAACACTTTTTTCTCTATTACTTGCAGTCGGATTTAAGCTGGACACAATTACGAGTGCTGGTCTTCACTCGAACTACAGCGTTTTTCAATCGATTTCTTTTGTTGTTGGATTAGCAGCAATATATAACGCCGCGGTGTCCAAGTCAGCTAAGTCGGCGGCAATAATTGGCGGCATTTTTGGCGGAATGTCTTTCATCTTAGGAAGTATCTTCGCCATGGTGCTCTTCATTCGTGAGCTCGAATTTCCTCCCTCTCTTACCGTGGTGTGTGGAGTTGGCGCCGCGATTGTAGCAACCTTTAGTCATTTGATTGCGCATGTTGGCAAGAAAAAGACGGTTTCGTTAGATCGCAATTCCGCTCGCCAAGACCTCCTGAAGCAACTTGTCGATCTGCAAGATCACTTGAGAGAAGGACAGCAGGCGGCAACGTTCTTGAGCCTTGACGTTGTTGGCTCTACGAAGATGAAGCTTGACAAAGATCCGCTTTCTGTTGAATTCACATTCACCGAATATCATAACTATGTCGCTAGAATTGCCGAGAAACATTTCGGCAATGTTCACTCAACCGCTGGGGATGGCATAACCGTTGCATTTGATAATCCTCAGAATGCCTTTAATGCAGCAAGACAAATTCAAACTGGGCTCGTTGAGTTCAACGCATTCCGAAACAAAATCGAAACGCCGTTACAACTTCGCGCAGGAATCCACTCCGGTCAAGTTGTTGCACCCGAGGCTGGCAACATGAGCTCAATCAACTTCGCGTCGGTTATAGACATAGCTGCCCACTTGCAAAAGGAATGTCCAATCGGAGGAGTGGCAATAAGCGATGATGCCACCGCGGGAATGAACGGTGGTATGACTGCCATCGGCACCGAACGGGTTTGCGTTCACGATACTTGGGCGACCGTTTGGAAACGCAAGAAGAGTCTTGATGCCTTCAAAATGCCCGAACCTGCAACTCAATCCTGAGGCTAATATGTTCGGAATCGTGCAACGTAGATTCAAGACCGAAAGGGAGTGGGATGAAGTATGGAATACCCCTGCCGAAGTCCCATCATTCGTCCGCGATCTAGGATTTCCCGGTTCACTGGAAGTTGAAGCTTCCTTTCATGGTGCTGTTCATTACCTCGCCGGCTATCTCCAACGATTCGAGTTTAGGCTATTCCGAAACGGTGGTCTGCCTCTTATCGAGCGTCGCACTGGTCCCCTCATAGAAGAAGTTCTGGTTCGATTGGGTCCAAACCCAGTCCGAGGAGCCTACTTACCGATATCCCTTCATCTGCATGTCTGTCACGAAGGATTGAGGGAAATTAGGGAGCGGTACTGGCCAACTGCAGGTCGACCTCCAGTCTCGCTGGTTTCGGGAAATATCGGCTTGCTTCAAACGGTTCCAACCTTTGATGTTTGGAATGTCGCAACCGAAGATGCGCTTATCGAAATCACCGACTCCTTCCGTCAAGAGCTTTTGCCGTACCTCGAAATGCTTTCATCACCAAACTTACTTCGTCGCGCAATATTCGATGGGGATGCGCCCATGTTCGATCCCGCCACCTCCGTTGAGTGGTTGCTACTAGAATTCGGGCGATCGGACGCAAGAGAATACATTCGCCAGCTCATCGATGCTGAGGACTTGGTCATTCGAGACTTTTGGAAGGAACACGACCAACTAAAAAGCCAAACTCAGCTCGGCTACATGCCCGGAAACCTGACCCATAACCTTGCCGTCATCGCCTTCTCCCACGACATCTGTCGCCGATGGCTGTTTTAGATCTACGAATGAACCCATGGATACCGCTCTTCCGGCGGCATACTTCTTGTCCTCAGGCTGCTCAATTGTCTCCTGTCGTAAGTCAAGGTTCAACGCTATATTTGCCACGTACGCTACGTTTGCGTTGCTCGGATTCCGTAAGTCAATGCGACTCTTGGAAAGGGAGGTGCTAGTCGTAGAAAGAGCACTGGAGTCTTGTAGTCAGGTTAATACCAAGGGGATTAACCTGGCGAAGAAAATAAACTTCGTTCAGGGTTCATAGCCCGCGCCTGCTACTCCGAATTCTATGATCATCCAATTGCTATTGCAGAACATAATCACGACGTGAAGTTGCTCTTGCAATTCCGTTAATACCAAGTTCCCGCATAAATGTTGTTGCCTCGGAATTCCTAGGCTGCAATGATGATCCAATTCTGGATTTCCTGAACCTGATCCTGTCGTTCATCAAACATTAAATGATTAATTTGTTCGTCGGGGTATACATCGAGCGTTAACAATCAAACCAGTCACCATATCGATTCTAATGTCGACCTGCGAAGAAACCCTGTTTAGAATGCCAACCAGGACAATATCCACCGTATTTGACGAAGACGTTGACTGTCCAGTTTGAGGAAGAGTCTCGCCCTTGTTTTTCGTGAGCTTTTTCACTTGCCAGTTGCCGTCTGACCAGAGTTGCGACGCGGAAGCCACTGCAACCCGACCCCACTTTGAATCGTCGTAGTTCAGCGCACGACGTGTGGCATTTCCTTTTGAAATGTTGTTCGTGAGTTTCAAGTTCGAGATCACCCGCAGACTTTTGTCTTTCCGCATGATAATCGCATAGTATTTACCGGTATCAGCGGAAACTCGATCAGCTTCGACCGCCTGCAAAATCACTTCGTCGGGGCGAACATTCGCTCCAAATAGTGAGAAAACTTCCTGGGCACGCGAGCGGTAGATAGCCCGTTCTGCTTCTGACAACGCGACGGATCCCACAACTTGTCCGATTGCAATCGAACTTGCGAAGAACGCACAAACTCCATAGATTTTCACTTTCATTTTGTCACTTGCCTACTGAGAATCATGGCATAGAAATAGCTCGCCACCACAAAAATGTTAAGCTCCCCGGATTGTAAACTCGGCGGAATCGAGCATATTGATTCCCAAATATTTCCGAATCAGTTATTGCATAATGCGAACCAGCTGAGCCTGACATCATGTCGATTCGCGCAATATCTATTTCATTTCCATTATTTAGACTCCCCCAAAAGACTGACGATAAATTCAGGAGGTGTACAGCGCGCCGATGTTCGATCCCGCCACCTCCGTTGAGTGGTTGCTACTAGAATTCGGGCGATCGGACGCAAGAGAGTACATTCGGCAACTGATCGACGCCGAAGACTTGGTCATTCGAGACTTCTGGAAGGAACACGACGAACTCAAGAGCCAAAAGCAAGTCGGTTACATGCCCGGCAACCTAACTCATAACTTGGCCGTCATCGCCTTCTCGCACGACATCTGTCGCCGCTGGCTGTTCTAGAATTCTTATAATTTCAACAAATAGTGAAACTTCGGCGGTAAAATAGACGCAGGAAGTATTGTGAGCATTGTCCCAGAACGGATTGTTGGCCCTGACCTAATGGAAATCTACCGAAAGGTAGACCAAGGAACCCGTCTGAGCTTCGAAGACGGAATGCAACTCTTCCAAACCCGCGATCTCAACGCGGTCGGCTACCTAGCCAATATCGTCCGCGAACGACGACACGGCGCCAAGACCTATTTCGTCGCCAACCAGCACATCAATTACACCAACGTGTGCAACAAGGGCTGCAAGTTTTGCTCGTTCTATGCCAAAAAAGGTGGACCAGCCCCCTACGAAATGTCCATTGCTGAAGTTCGGGAGCGACTCCAGTGGCACCGAGATGCCCACCTAACCGAAATCCACATGGTCGGCGGAATCAACCCTCGCCTTCCGTACCAGTACTATATGGATCTCGTGAGCGTTGTAAAGGAAGTCCTTCCTGGTGTCCACGTCAAAGCCTTCACGGCCGTCGAAATCACCGAGATTGCTCGACAAGGCAAAGTCTCGGTCGAACGAGCCTTAGCTGACCTCATGGAAGCCGGACTCGATTCACTCCCCGGTGGAGGAATCGAAATTCTCTCCGACCGCGTCCACCGCGAACTTTTCGGTAAAAAGCTCAATGGCGACGAGTGGAAAGAAGTCGCCAGAGCCGCTGCCAAACTAGGTCTAAAGCAATACGCCACCATGCTCTATGGACATATCGAAACCCTCGAAGAGCGAGTGTCGCACTTGGTGCAACTCCGCGAGCTTCAAGACGAGACTCAGCACTTCTTAACCATGACTCCGCTAAGCTTCCATCCCGAAGCTACTGAGCTTGAGCACATTGCCAAGCCGACCGCGGAAATGGATTTACGAGGCATAGCGGTAACCCGCCTCATGCTCGACAATTTCGAACATATCAAGAGCTTCTGGATCATGAATACCGCGCCGGTGACTCAAATGGCGCTCTGGTACGGTGCCGACGACGCGGACGGCTTTGTCCATGAATACGAAATCACCTATGGTGACGGCGAGTTCGGCAACAAGAAGCAAGTCCTGAACCGAGCAAACATGATCCAAATGATCGAGGAAGTTGATCGAATTCCAATCGAACGAGACTCCCTCTACAATGAAATCAAGCGGGAAGAACTTAAGGAAAAGATGCCGTTAATGGGTATCCCTGTTGCAGTAGGCTAAATCTGGAATTACCAGCTAGAACGAGCATCCGAAATTTTTTTCAAATATTGCCAGAACTCTTGAGCCTAGTCGCTCGTCTTTCAAATTAGAAATCCTGTCTCCGAGTTTTGATTAGGGGGCAAACGGAAGGTCGTTTGAGAGACTGATATCGGCTTGGGGACTGGATGCTCCTAGAGACTCTATGACCGTTTTTCTGTTGTTAATCGCAGTTGCCTTAACTTTCCTTGCCCGATACATGTCTGATGACACCGAAACCGGGCGTCCCAAAATTGAAATCCCGCGACTAATTGCGATGGTAACCGTGGGAATCATTGGTGCCGCGATCATCGCCAAATACGGGCCAGAGAAGGATCGACTCGGACTCGAAGTCGGGCTCATTGTCGGAGTACTCGGGTCGCTTCTTGGCGAAATTTACGGCGGCAAGATTGCCCCCATAGGTATCGGGGTATCCATTGCGGCGTCTCTCCACATGTTGGCAGTCCCCAGCATTGGACCAGCGCAAATCGCCCTTCTATGTGGCGGGGCCATTGGTGCCATCACCATCGGTCGCCAGGGCGCATTCATTGCTGCAATTGTCGCCGCGGTGTGCGTTTCAGGCGACTTCCTTGGCTCACACTATTCCAGCATGCCCGCATCCGCACTCGTCGGAAGTGCGTTAGGACTAGCAGGGGTTGTTGGTGCCATCATCAGCCAGGCTCTTCCCAAGGGAAGCGACATTCTGCGTCCCGTAGCAATTGGCCTAGCTCTCATTGTTGGCGGCTACCTATCCACTCGCTCAATGGGAGACATGAATCTCACCTACGTGATCATGATTGGGGCCGCCGCCGGATTTGTCGTCAACATCCTGGTCTCCGATACCGAAAGTGATTTAACGAGAATCGCATTGGCGGCTGTCATCGCAGTCGGCATTGCGACAATTGCCTTCGGATTTGCGAAGGGAACCGGCATGGCACTCGCCCTCGGGGCAATGGTATCTATTCTATTGGGATGCGGAAATCGAGCCGCCCTCCTTTCAATCGCACCTTTGTTTGGCCTAGTCCTTTTCCGCCTTCTCAAGGAAGTCGACAATGACTCGACGAAGGCTCTGGACATTGGTCAACACTACGCTTTACTGGGCGTGATGCTAGGCGCCCTTATTCCCCTCCTGCCCACAGATTGGATTCAGAGAACCGGAACAAAAGGGGGAATAGGAGCCTTTCTTTGGGCAATATTAATTCTGAGTGGTCCGGTGTTCATCGCCGTTATGCTCGGCGAAAAAGGCTCCATCGGATTTGTTGCCGGGCTCGGGCTTTCCGGCCTTTGCCAGGCCCTAAGAAAGGATTACGGATTGATGTCGATTGCAATCATTCCCGGTCTCGCTGCGACCACAACCGTGTGTCTAGATTGGTTCCACGATTGGACCGACCTTGCGCGTGACGATAAAGTCAAAGTCTTCATGATCGCCGGTTCAGCTTTAGTCATTTTGTCGGCAGTCTTGGCCACAGTTGCCAAGGCACCAAAAACGGAGGTGACAGTATGAAACGAATGTTAGGACTAATTCTTGGGGTTTTCTTCTGTGGCGTGGTAATCAGCCTCGGCATCACCCAAGAAATTCCTGTCGGAAAAGTGACCGGCAAAATCGTCATGCAAGAGAATGGACGACCATTGATAGATGCAGCCGTTGCGTTGGTTAGGATCATTTCTGAAGACGAATCTCAACGTGTTCGGGGAGTCGAAACAAACAGTGACGGCACCTTTGCATTAGGAAACGTTCCCGCAGGTCCCTATTACATTGAGATCAGCGCCAAACAACATAGCCTGAAGAAACAAGCAATTGCCATCGAGGAGGGCAAAACAACTGCAGTCTCTCTTGAGGTAACTCCCAACAGTCCATACCTCAATCTGTATGCCAGTCAAAAGGTGTTTACGCCAGACGAAACACCTCAAATTGAGCTACATGGGTTTGTTCTAAATGAACGAGAGGTCAAAATCGACCTTTACCGAGTAGACCTTGCCGAAGTGACCAAGAAAGGCGGACTTCGCGAAGCCCTAGCTCCACTCTCAAGTGCTCGCGAAAAAGACGTTAACCTCTTAGAAAAGGCTTCTGTTAAAGTTGCCGACCTTAGCCGCAAAATAGAAAAAACTGATGCCGAAGGAGCATTCATTGAGTCTCTCAAACTCGGCAAACAAGATGAAGGAATCTACTTTGTGATCTGCCGATCAGGTGGAATAAAAGCCGTAACCACCATTATCGTCTCCAATTTGGCTCTTGTAACCAAGAGCTACCAAGGCAAGAGCCTTTGCTACGCAACCAACCTCAAATCCGGCATTCCGATTGAAGGAGTCGAGATATTAACCGCCCAGAACGGAGTCTTAGTGCCGACCGGAAAAACCGATCAGCAGGGGCTAGCCGACATCAATTTGCCAGCTTCCAAAAACAATGGTGCTTTAGTAGTTGGTCGACAGGGTGCATCAATCGCAGTTGTTGGCTTCGGAGAATATCGATCCGCAAACGAAAACATTAAGATTGCTGGATACTGTGAGCGACCTGCCTACCGTCTAGGAGACGAGGTTCAATTCAAAGGCATCGTTCGGCGATCAACCAAAGAAGGCTACGTTTTGCCCGGAAGCGGGACCGCGGAAATCACGATCAAAGATCCAGATGGAAACGTCGTGAGTACAAAAACCCTACCTATTTCGGTGCACGGCACTTTCAATGGTTCGTTCACAACGAGCAAAGAAGGGAAGCCAGGGGGATACACCATCGTTTGTAAGGCATTCGGAGTGCCTGGTTCGATCTATGCCAACGTTGTTTCCTATCGAAAGCCCGAGTACTCAATTGAAATCAAGTCCGACAAGTCATTTTATACAATGGGACAGGAGGCATCGGCAACCGTCGAGTGTCAGTACTATTACGGCGGACCTGTTGTGGGAGCTAAAGTTAAGGCTCGAATCAACCGTTCACCGGTATGGCAATATGAAAACGAAGACGGTGAACGTGAATTATATGCGGATAGCAGCGGACAATATTCTGCTGAAATCGAAGCAGTCACGGATGCCAGTGGACGTGCAAAAATCACTTTTCCAACACGAGCTCAGGATGATCCAGAAGTCCTGACAAACGACTATCAATACACGATCAACGCCTCGGTTTCCGAGGACGATGCAAAGTACTTTGATGGTGAAGGAACAATTGATGTCGTGAGAGGCGATCACGACCTTACGGTCGAAGTTCAGAATCCGCTCGTAGCCCCCGGCGAATCCGCGGATATTTTAATCAAAACCACCGATGCCATTGATCGCAAAAAGGCTTCTCCTGGGCACTCAGTTGAGGTTGAAATAGGGCGAGAGGCTTGGACAGAAAACGCCTATGTCTTTATCCCTCGAGAAAGGAGGACGGTCACAACCGGACCGGACGGGACAGCTCATCTAACTATTCCAGTTACCAAGGCAGAATCATTGTCTTTCCGAGCCACCTCAATTGATGGTGCCGGAAACAAGGTAGTAGCCAGTGCCTGGGCATACGTTGAAGGTTCACCCGCAATGCGCGAACGCAACAAAGGCAGTCTCGATATCACCATGGATAAGCGAATGTACAAGTCAGGAGACGAAGCCAGGGTGCTCCTACAGACCGATCTAACTGGTGGGTCAGCTTTGGTATGCGTGCAATCCGAAGGGATCCTATGGAAGAAGCTTGTGCCAATAACCTCGGAATCCACTCTGGTAAAAATTCCAATTGTTAAAGAATACGCACCAAACGTATACGTTTCCGTCTCCTATGTCAAAGAGAAGAGGTTTCTTGAAGTAGAAAAGAAGCTCCGGGTTGACCGGGAAGACCGTGATCTGAAAATCGAAATCAAGAGCAACAAAGAGGTTTACAAGCCTGGCGAAGCGGCGCAAGTAACTGTCCGAACTATCGACGCAGACGGAAAACCACGAGCAGCCGAAGTTTCCCTAGGAGTTGTCGATGAAGGCATTTATGACATTGCCGCGGACGATACGAATCTTAAGGATGACTTCTATCCAAGCCGTTCGAACCTGGTAACCACCGCTTATTCGTTCCCCGAAATCTATCTGGATGGTGGCGACAAGGGAAGCTCAAAGATCCCTCTCCGAAACAAATTCAAAGACACTGCCCAATGGAACCCGTCGGTTTGGACTGGCGACAATGGAGAAGTAACGGTTCCAGTTGTCTTGCCTGACAACTTAACTGAATGGCGAGTCACCGCCATCGGAGTCAGCGATTCGACCGAAATTGGAATGCACACCGAGACGTTCCGTGCTAAAAAAGACCTCATGGTTCGTCTCCAATTGCCTCAGTATTTGGTAGATGGAGATCGACAACGCATGACCGTGATCGTGGCGAACGACACTGGAAAAGACCAAGATGTTAACCTAGAAATCGAAGCGAAAGGGATTACGCTAACTGGAGGAGCCAAACAGGTCGTTCGTGTACCAAATGGACA
>JANPAV010000060.1:0-7582 GCA_031430115.1 Armatimonadota bacterium
GTGAAACGACGGCGGCAAAAAAGTCTCATCTAATTTGGGATTTAACTGATAACTGGCGCAATGTTCGAGCAGGTTCTCAACTAAAATAAGAATGGACATATGCGATCAGGTGCGTTAGTTTTTGGAATTGGATTGTTGGCCTTGGGACTTCTTGTTCCCGCGTATCAGCAACCGCCAAAACCGGTGACCCAATCGTGGGTTAGTTACTCGAAAGACGTCAATCCAATTTTCAAAGCAGCATGCAATTCTTGCCACGCAGGTAAGACCGCCGCCGCCGGTCTTGATTTCACGAACACTACGGGAATGCTTAAGGCGGGAGTTATCAAGCCAGGTGATCCTGAGAATAGTGTCCTTATCCGAAGGATGAAGGGACTTGACGGCTTGCCTTTGATGCCGAAAGGTTTCAAGGCAGTTGATGCCTCAAAAATCAAGCTTATTGAGACCTGGATTAAAGATGGGGCCAAGATTGACCAAGCGGTAGGAAAGCATTGGGCTTATATTGCGCCGGTAAAGGCAGCGTTGCCAAAATCTGCGATTGTATGGGGTCAAAACGAAATCGACGCGTTTACCCTGGAAAAGATGTTAGGGCACAAACTAAAGCCGTCACCTCAAGCGCCAAGGGAACTTCTTGCTCGACGTCTCTATCTTGACTTAACGGGATTGCCGCCAACAGTTGCCCAACTCGATGCCTATCTTGGCGATTCCGCTCCAAACGCCTACGAGAAGTTAGTGGATAAACTTTTGGCTTCGAAGCACTATGGAGAGCGACAGGCCCGAATTTGGCTCGATTTGGCTCGCTATGCCGATACGAATGGATATGAGGCGGACGTAACTCGTACTGCCTACTTGTACCGAGATTGGGCGATCAATGCTTTTAACCGCAACCTTCCTTACGACCAATTCACGATTGAGCAACTTGCCGGCGACATGTTGCCAAATCCTACCGTTGATCAGCAGGTCGCTACGGGATTTAACCGAAATTCGATGTTTAATCAAGAGGGTGGAGTTGATCCTGCGGAGTCCTTTTACAATACAGTGATTGACCGAGTTACCACGACTTCTGGAACGTGGCTTGGTTCAACGTTGCAATGCGCTCGATGCCATGATCATAAATTCGATCCATTTAGCCAAAAAGACTTCTTTAAGCTCTATGCGGTCTTTAGTAATGTTAGTTACAAGCGCCAGGGAGACTATAGCAAATCTTACTCTGAACACTGGATTGAGCCCGAGATTAAAGTCTCTACTCCGGATGCCATGAAAGCTATTGACGAAGCCAAGAAGAGGGTTATCGCACTTGAAGAGCGCAAAAAAGCATTTGCTGCCGAAAACGCCCGAGACTTTGCAAAGTGGAAGATTGAAGCTGGCTTGACGGTCTCGTTTGAGGACCCAAAAGTTGAGTCCTTCCTTAGTTCAGGAGGAGCGACCTATGTGTTAGGCGAGAACAACCTGATCGAAGTTGGTGGGCCAAACTCCGACATGGATGAATACCAAGTCGTTTTGGAGTTTCCTCAAGGAAAAGTGAACGGCCTACGCATTGAAACTGTGCCTGCACCCGGGAAGCCAGGCGGCCGGTCTTCGGGACTGAATTTCGTTCTAACTGAACTTGACTTGAAAGTCGACAATGCAAAAGTTGATTTGAGTGCGGCTCAAGCAGATTTCATCCAAGGCGGATACGACTTAAAGAAGCTTTTGGCTGGTGATCGTAGTTCCGGTTGGGCGGTCTCCCCTCAAGCTACGTCTGGGCATCGTCTTATTGCCCAGTTTGCGAAACCGGCCGAAGGGAAAAAAGCCGTTTTGAAACTTGGCTTCCATTCTCCTTGGCCCAATCACGGAATCGGGCGATTCAGGATTTCTTTCACAAAGTCCGATTATCCTTTGCTTGATGTCGTTCGTGAGAAAGCCAGAAAACTAGCTTCTCAGCCAGTTTTTGACGAAAAAGCAGACGCACAGCTTCATGACCTTTATATTGAAACTTCAACCAATGGCTTTGAGTTACAACGTGAAATGAGGGAAGCGAAGGCGGACCTTGCCCAAAAAGAAGTCGGATTGCCTACGGCTTTGGTTATGGCAGACAAACCGACAACCGGGAAGCTTATAGCGGCACTTCATCACCGGGGTGAATTTACTTCACCGGGCGATATGATCGAAGCGGGAACTCCGGATGTATTGCCACCGGCAAATGCATCGAAAAACATGAATCGTCTTGAACTGGCGAAATGGTTGGTTAATGGCAAAAATCCTTTAACCGCTCGGGTTGCGGTCAACCGAATGTGGGAACAGTATTTTGGGCGGGGCATTGTTGAAACGATGGATGACTTTGGTACACAGGGCTCTCCTCCGATCAACCAAAAGCTATTGGACTATTTGGCAACACGATACGTCGAATTGAAATGGGATACGAAAGCTATCCACAAGTTAATCGTCATGAGCGCTACGTATCGTCAAAGCAGTAATGTAACGCCCGCGGTCTTGGCAATTGACCCCATGAATCTCTATCTTGCTAGGGGGCCAAGATTCCGAATGGAAGCGGAAATGATTCGGGATACTGCCCTTCAAGCATCCAGTCTACTGAACCCAGAAATTGGCGGCCCAAGCGTTATGCCCTATCAACCAAAGGGGATTTGGGATTCGCCCTATAGTGGTGAGCAATGGATGGAAGCTAAGGGCAAGGACAAATATAGAAGGGGCCTCTATGTCTTCGCTAAGCGAACCGCTATGTATCCAAGCTTCATGTCGTTTGACGCTACCTCTCGGGAGACGTGTACGGTTCAACGGATTAGGACCAATAGTCCCTTACAGGCGCTTGCGCTGCTGAATGACCAGGCATATTTGGAGGCGGCAATGGCACTCGGGGCAAAGATGATTCAACGTGGATCCCTTGAGCAAGGTCTGGTTTATGGATTCCGGGCAGCGACCAGTAGAAAACCGAATCGAGACGAGTTGTCGGTATTGGCTAAAGCTTATGGCAACTTTAGGATGAAGTACTTCAAAAATCCGGAAGAAGCAAAGAAGCTAGGAAAAGATGAGCGAGAGGCTGCCTGGACAATGATCGGCAATGTTCTTTTGAACTTAGATGAGACGATAACGAAAGGATAAGGGACAACCAATGACTGAACAAGAACTCCTTCAACATATCACGCGGCGAACCCTTTTCAAGAAGGTGGGATATGGTCTTGGTAATGTTGCCTTAGCGTCGCTGATGACTGATCCTGCACTTGGTTTCTTCGCTGACCAGCAAAAGAAGCAACAGGCACCTGGACCATTGAGCCCAAAGGCACCTCACTTCAAACCAAAGGCCAAGTCGATCATCTATTTGTTCATGGCAGGGGCTCCGAGCCAGTTAGATCTGTTCGAACCAAAGCCAATTCTCAATAAATTTGATGGAGATGTTTGCCCCGAGGAATATACCAAAGGGGAACGGTTTGCCTTTATTCGGGGTGGGAAGCCTAAGTTGCTTGGTTCGCCCCACGCTTACAAACAATATGGGAAGTCGGGTCACGCAATCAGCGCTTTGCTGCCCCACTTGGGCACGATCGCCGATGATATTTCAATCATCCATTCGATGAAGACTGAGCAGTTCAATCATGCGCCGGCTCAGCTTTTTATGAATACTGGTTTCCAGGTTCCTGGTCGCCCTTCTTTGGGGTCTTGGTTGACTTATGGTCTGGGAACGGCAAACCGTGACCTTCCTGGATTTGTGGTGCTCCTTTCGGGCATATCAAATCCGGACGGAGGCAAGTCTTGTTATGGATCGGGGTTCTTGCCGAGCGTTTATCAAGGCGTTGAGTTTCGATCACAGGGTGAACCAGTGTTGTTCGTCGATAATCCGGATGGAGTTTCTTCAGAGGTTAGACGGGATTCTCTGGATGCCATTCGAGATTTGAACACCATGCGTAGCAAAGAGGTTTTGGATCCAGAAATCGAAACCCGAATTGCTCAGTACGAACTTGCTTATCGAATGCAAAGTAGCGTTCCGGACCTGATGGACATTTCCAAGGAATCTCAGGCTACGAAAGATATGTATGGCATTGAGCCCGGAAAGAAGAGTTTTGCCAACAATTGTCTACTTGCCCGACGTCTGGTGGAGCGAGGCGTGCGCTGCGTTCAACTTTATCATCGAGGCTGGGATCACCATGGTGAAAGTGAAGGGAATGACATCAAACATGGCCTTCCGGAAATGTGTCGACAGATTGACAAGGCCGCCGCCGCGCTGATTACAGATCTCAAACAGAGGGGATTGCTCGACGAGACGATCGTGGTTTGGGGTGGCGAATTTGGAAGAACTCCGATTAATGAGCAACGAAACGGGGTGAATTTTCCAGGGCGGGATCACCATCCAAAGGCATACACCATGTGGGTTGCCGGTGGAGGAATCAAGCCAGGCGTTTCATACGGTAAGACCGATGATATTGGATTCAATGTGGTTGAGAATCCGGTTACGGTTCACGACCTCAATGCAACATTGCTCCATCAACTCGGGCTAGAGCACACGAAATTAACCTATCATTTTCAAGGTCGAGATTTTCGGCTCACCGATGTGTTCGGTGAACCGATAAAAGATCTGATTTCCTAGGACTACTCGTCAGATCCAGCTTTTTCGAGTTTTTGGGCTGCTGCGTCTCGAGACTTACTTGTATCAGGCGGTGCACAGGCTACTAGAACGACAGCGACGACGAGAAGTAGAGCGAAAATTCGTTTCACACTTTAATTTAACACGTTCTTCTCAGAAATGAGAAGTGATATGCTTTTCTTGCATGTTTTTGACATCGTTTCTCGCGTTTCACCTCCCCCGAGGTGAGCAGCGTTGTCGGGTGAAATCTAATTGTGATAACTAAGAGCGAAAGTTAGCTTCAAGCAAGACCATTCGGCTCTGCTCGCTGTAATATCTATCAAGGGGCTTAATAATCGGTAACCAGGAACTAAATACGGAAGCACTTCTCGCGGTTCCGATCAGGGACGACGAAATTTTCGAGTTGCTCGAACGCCTTGCTGCGACGGAGGAGATGTTCAAGACTCCGGTTTCGACGATTCGTGATGTTGCGGAGCTGACGGAGGCGTCGCCTAATCTCATTGCTCGGATCTTGGGGGAGATGCGTGGACCAGGGGAGCTAGAAAAGATTGTTGGTAGGATTGAAATGCATGAGAATCGGTTGGATTCATTTGAAGAAAAGCTCCAACAGGTTGCGGGTCAACCATCTCAGCAAGAAGCACAGACAAAACCGACGCTCAATTTTGAAGAGAAAATGGTTTTGAATTATGTTAACAATGTAATTTCAGAGATAAATGTTCGGCAAGTGGAATCCGACCAACGCTTCATGCGATTAGTGTTGATTGGTGTCGTGCTGATAATCTTTGTTGTCCTTGCCCTCAGGTTATTCTTTCCGATGGATCTTGGTTTGAAATGAGAAGTGAACAGGATATCCAAAGCGAACTCCTCGCGGTTCCAATCATGGACAACGAAATCTTCGAGTTGCTTGGGCGTCTTGCTGCGACGGAGGAGATGTTCAAACAACCGGTCTCGACCATTCGAGACGTGGCGGAATTAACGGATGCCTCGCCTAATCTAATCGCTCGGATTCTGGGTGACATGCGTGGGACCAGCGAGTTTGAGAATCTCTCGTCAACAGTCGACGGCTACGGCCAAAGGATTTCCAAGATCGAAGAAAAACTTGAAGTTCCAACACAATTTGGTCGAGCAGCTCAAGTTGAAACACTTGAGCCAAATGCTACCGCAGATTGGATTGTACGGGTAGGCACCAAAGTGGCAGATTATCTTGACCGCTTTGGGATGCGAAAGCACGCGCTGTCGATTATGACCTTAATTCTGATCCTTGCAATCCTGTTCACTTTAATCTGCTTTTTTTGGATGTTCGATACGTTCAAAATGTATTTAAGAGGTTCGAAATGAAACAGAATAGCGAAACTTTACTTGCAGTCCCGATAAAGGACGACGAAAGTTTCGAAAGTTCAGTTTCTTTACTTACTGCTTGGGCACCTCGGTCTTCACCGAGAGGAACTATAAGCAGGTGCCAGGATAAGACAAAGGATGAGGCCCGTCACCGCGGCGGCCAGCGCCTCCCGTGAGAAAGGACGATTGACGCGAAAGTCTTCCCAGCAATAAATCAAATAGCCCATAACAAGAATCATCGCGGTAACTTCGAATATGAGGTAACCCTTTCTGGCAAATTCACGAAATTGGAAAATGACAAATGGAAATGGTATCGAAAGCCACATGATTATTGTTCCGAGTGTGAAGCGGAATTTTAGTTTCGGTCTTTGAACAATATGTTCATTGTAAACCGTTTGGTTGGAAAATCTTGCCTAGCAATCTAATATCACTTTCTTTCGAAGCAATGCGGACCCGTTATCGCGGCAGGTAAGGCAACACGGGACCGCGGACAGCCGCCATAAAGACTGGCGTGACAATGACATAGATCATTCCCATCAAGATTAGATATAGCAGGGACAGCTTCAAAAATGGTTTTCCGGCCCTTCGATCCTGCCACGTTGAAACGAGAAATGCCAGTACAAGAAGTCCACCAGTGACATAGAAGACGGCTTGAACTCCTGCTGATGTATCAAGGAATGATGACATGATTAACGGCAAGAAAAAGGACAGGCAGTAGAGCACGTTGCCGAGCGTTATCTGGAGGTCGAACACTTTCGGATTTTCTTCTTGCATGAGGTTATTGTAAACCGATTCGGGCATTTCTAGCTAACGCACAAAATTCACAGAATCCTCTTGGTAGCGCAATGTCTTGCGCAGTTGAAAGCTCGAACAAGTTCAAGCAATCCACATAGGCTCAATTTACTTCAGCAAGTCTTTTACAATGTGCCCATGGACGTCGGTCAACCGGAAATCCCTTCCTTGGTACCTGTATGTCAGCTTCGTGTGATCAATGCCCATGAGGTGCATCATCGTCGCGTTCATATCATGGATATGAACCGCGCCCGGCGTAAATGTATCAACTGAAGGGTTAATGACTTTGCCGTCTTTGTCCACGATGTTATAGCAGTAATCATCGGTCTGACCGTAGGTGATTCCTGGCTTGACTCCGCCACCTGCCATCCAGCGCGTAAAGCAACGCGGGTGGTGGTCACGACCATAGTTGGCTTTTGAAAGCGGACCTTGACAGTAAATTGTTCGACCAAATTCTCCACCCCACATGACGAGGGTGTCGTCTAACATTCCGAGGCGTTTGAGGTCTTTGATTAATGCCGCAGTTGCTTGGTCAACGTCTTTGGCTTGGGACGGTAGATCCTCTGCCATATTCCCATGTTGATCCCATCCTCGGTGGAAGATTTGGATGAATCGGACACCTCGTTGCGCAAGTCGCCGGGCAAGGAGACAATTGGCAGCGTAGGTACCGGGAATTTTGGAGTCCGTTCCATACAGTTCGAAAACTTCTTCGGGCTCCTGCTTGAGGTCCATCAGTTCGGGAACGCTAGCTTGCATTCGATATGCCATCTCGTATTGAGATATTCGTGCCGCAATTTCAGGGTCACCAAACTGGTCTAACTGAATTTGGTTGAGTTTTGAAACATCATCGAGCATGCCGCGTCGGGTCTTTCGATCGACGCC
>JANPAV010000061.1:0-30884 GCA_031430115.1 Armatimonadota bacterium
GTCCAACCGTCCCATCGTTCCCAAATTGAGGTCGCGCCGTTCTTGATCGAGAATCCCCAACTGGGGAAGTCGGTGTTGTGAAGCAATCGGAGGGCAATATCGTTTCGACCGATTTTGCTAAGGGCGTTCATGATGTCCCTGGTCCCGACAAAGCCTGTAGAGATCAACCAGTTCCGATCTTCAATTGACTTCACAAAATTGGCCTTTGCCTTCTCTTTAATATTGTCGTTGAGCAAATCGAATGCAAATGCCAGTACATAGCTACATTGCGTTTCGCCCTTTACTTTCCCTTCAGATGTCACAAAGTTCTTGTTAAAGTTCGCTTTCAGTTTGCCAAAGAGCTTTTCGAACTCAGCAGCTTCATCCGCCTTACCAAGGGCTCTAGCCGACTCGGCAACCAAGTGAGTTGAGTAAGCAAAGTACGCCAAAAAGATCACATCATTTGGAGTGTTCGCATTAATACTCACCCAGTCCCCAAAGCAGTGGAACTGCGCTGGCGGCATGAGATTCGCATCCGACCGGTTTCGGCAGAATTCGATGAATCGCTTCATGTTCGGATAGTGCTTTGCAAGTAGTTGCTTGTCCCCATAGACGTCGTAGATGGTCCATGGACAAATTACGCCTGCGTCGGCCCAAGCGGGTCCTCCGTCGTTTCCAGCCACCTTAACGGGGGCAACCATTGGGTATTGCCCATCGGGTCGCTGCCCGTCATCAAGATCCACCAACCATTTCGTGAAAAATGGTTGAACGTCAGTTGCCATACAGGCAGTGCGGATAAACGCTTGAGCGTCTCCAGTCCAGCCTAACCGTTCATCCCGTTGAGGACAGTCGGTGGGAATGTCAATGAAGTTCATCCTCTGAGTCCAATAGGCATTCTTAACCAACTTATTGAGCATTGGGTCAGAAGTCTCGAGTTGACCTCCAACTTTGGTATCGCTTGAGATAGCTATTCCCTCGATCAAATCCATGGCTGGTTTTTCTGTCAGTCCAGTGACTTCGACATATTGAAAGCCGTGGAAGGTGAATTTGGGTTCCCAAACTTCGGTACCGTTGCCCGAGCAAATGTAAGTATCGGTACATCCTGCACTTCTAAGGTTTGTCGTGTAAACCGTGTTGTCTGGATTCAACCTTTCGGCATGTCTTATGACGATCCGTTGACCTCGGTATCCATTGATTTTCAGTCGTACAAAGCCGGCGAGATTTTGACCAAGGTTGTAGACATAGACACCTTTGGTCGGTTCCGAAAGTGAAATTGGTTTGACAATTTCATAAGCTCTTACGGGATTACTTGGAAAAGCCTCAAGCTTGCCCCTCGACGCCGCACCAGTCACGACCGGGTTCCACTTTGAATCGTCAAACTGAGGCTTCGCCCAGTTCGGTTGTTCGTCGCGAGCATCGTAAAGTTCGCCTTGTAAGAAGTCGGAGTATTTGATTGGTCCAGCAGCGGCTTTCCAACTTCGATTGGTTGGAATCGATACCCTTGAGCCATCGGTGTATTCGACCTCAAGTTGGGCAATAACTCGGGTCTTGGTGCCGTAGTGATCCCGATGAGCCCCGTATCCGATATAGCCCGAATACCAACCATCTCCGAGGATTGCGCCTATAGCGTTTTCTCCCTTAACGAGTGACTTCGTAACATCGTACGAATGGAAATAGACACGCTTTTCGTAATCAGTCCAACCGGGCATGAAGTACTCGTTTCCGATTTTTTTGCCATTAATGTGAAATTCCGCAATACCAAAGGCTGAGCAATGCAAGACCGCTCGCTTAATACCTTTTGTCACCAAGAAGTGCTGACGTAAGAAGGCGGGTGGCGGGAGAATATGATCACCAACCTTCTTTGTATTTTCTCGAAGTTTGTCAAAACCGATCCAGTCAGCGTTCCAGTCTTCTGCCCTCATCGGTCCGGTCGCAAACTCGGTTGGAGCGGACCAAGCTGAAGTCTTGCCATCTTGGTCAGATACGCGTACAGACCAATAGTATCTTGCAAACGGATTCATTCCGTTAGAGGCAACGCCTACAGTCCCTCGGGTAGCCACTCCTAACTTCCCTTTTGTGGGAATCTGGATACCGCTGGTTGAGTTGGATCGGACGACGCCCGAGTGCCAAACATCTGCCTTTTCATTGGAGAGTTTTGACTTCTCGGTTGCGACCACAATTTCGTAGGATATTTGTTTCAGGTCGGTCAATCCTTTTCCGGTGCTTTCAAGCTTCCAACTGAGTCTTGGACTAACAGAATCGATCCCAACTGGGTTCACTAAATTTTCACACCGAAGAACAACAGGCTTTAAACTACACATCGCAAATCCGGCACTCATAAGTACGAGTATCATTGTTTCGGCATTTTACACATGGTTTGGACATATTTCACTCGCTTTTGAAGCAAGAAATCGCTATAATTGTGACTTGATGGACTTGAAGATCGGATCGATCGTCATTCTCGCTCTAAGCGCCATGACACCCAACGCACAAGATACTTGGAAACCTGCGCCAACACGTCTCAAAACTCAGTGGGCGGCTAAAGTGAGTCCGACCAATGTATTGCCGGATTATCCTCGCCCTTCGTTGGTTCGATCCCGGTGGCAAAACCTAAATGGACTGTGGGATTTTGCCGCCAAGGTTTCTGAATCCGATAGAGCCAAGATTCCGTCAAAAATTTTAGTTCCGTTTCCACCAGAGTCGTCATTGTCTGGGGTTGGATATCAAGTTCAACCGAGTGACATTCTAATTTATTCCCGAGAATTTGCAGTGCCAAAAGCGTGGGACAAAGATCAGGTGCTTCTCCACTTCGATGCGGTGGATTGGTCATGCAAGGTTTACATCAATGACCGTTTTGTTGGATCCCATCAAGGCGGATACGACCGATTCTCATTCAATATTCGACCGTATCTAAACAAACTCGGAACTCAAAGGGTTCGCGTAGAAGCCATGGATCCCGGCAACACGGGTGGACAACCAAATGGAAAACAGGTTTTGAAACCATCCGGAATTTGGTACACCGGCTCTAGCGGTATTTGGCAAACGGTTTGGATAGAGCCAGTGTCGGAGCGATTTATTAAGTCGTACCGAGTAGAGACCAAGATCGACGGAACGTTTAAGATCATGGTTAACATTCCGGGTGAGTTTAAGGATCCAGTTGTCAAGCTCCGGATTCCTGGTTCCTCACTCGAAGCAGAACTCCGCCCCAAGGGTGGATTGACGAATCCGGTGGTCTTTGAAGGCAAGATTTCTGATCCAAAGCTTTGGTCCCCCAACACTCCATATCTTTACGATTTTAGGCTCGCACTTGCCGATGGAGAAAACAACCTTGATGAAGTCAAAGGATATTTTGGAGTCCGAGAAATTAAGATTGCGAAGGACGAAAACGGCATTAATCGAATGATGCTTAACAATGTCCCAACCTTCATGTATGGTCCCCTTGATCAGGGTTTCAACCCCGATGGATTGCATACTTATCCAACCGAAGATTGCTTCCTTTTTGACCTCAAAGCGATTAAGGGCTATGGGTGCAATATGCTCCGAAAGCACATCAAAGTTGAGCCAGAACGATACTATTACGCCTGCGACAAAATGGGTCTCATGGTATGGCAGGACATGCCGAGTATGTCTGAGCAACCATTCCTCAATAAGCAAGCGTTCGAAGGTGAGTTATCTCGGATGATCGAAACTCACTGGAACCATCCAAGCATTGTCATGTGGGTGCCTTTTAACGAGGGTTGGGGTCAATACGACACCGAACGAATTACGGCATATGTTCAACGAAAGGACTCGACTCGACTGGTTAACAACGCTTCAGGATGGACAGACAAAGGGGTTGGATCAGTGAATGACATTCACGTTTATCCGGGGCCGGGTGTTCCAGATCTTGACGCAAAGCGTGCCGCAGTTCTCGGTGAATTCGGCGGTCTTGGTTTGCCCGTCACTGGCCATACGTGGCTTGATAAGGGTAACTGGGGTTACGTCAAATACAATTCTGCAAAAGACGTTACCGATGCTTACGTTGACTTGCTCACCAAAATGCGAAGCCTTATTCCACTCGGACTATGTGCGGGCGTTTATACCCAAACAACGGACGTCGAAGTGGAAACCAACGGTTGGTTAACTTATGACCGACAAGTGTTTAAGATCGACCAAAAGCGAGCACGAGAAGCCGCGCTTAAGTTGTACTCCACTACTGATTCAATGAAGTTCCTCGTTTCACCAGCTGGGACAATTGGAGCGGCATCGAAGTATGTTGTTACCAAACCTGCGGGCAATTGGATGGGAGTCAAGTTTGACGATTCAAATTGGATAGATGGTGTTGGACGTTACACCAACGAAAAACCAAAGGTTGTTCACACGGATTGGAATATCGCCAACAAGGATATTTGGGTTCGTCGAGAAGTTATGTTGGACTCTGTTCCAGCGGCGGCAAAGCTCTTGATATTCCACGATGACGATGTCGAGGTTTATATCAACGGCGTTATGGCGGTTACACGGAAGAATTGGACCACCGGCTTTATTGTCTGCGACATCACTCCAGGAGCCCGAAGAGCGCTTAAAAAGGGCAAAAATGTAATTGCAATGCACTGCAATTCGACGAAAGGTGGTCAGCATCTTGATGTTGGAATCGTGGCAGTCAAATAATGGGGCAGTAACCGTTGTAGGAAACCGATTTGTTCCTCACCGAACTGTAAACTTGGATCATGCTATTCATGGTCGTTGAAACATTTGAGGAACGTAATCTCATTCGAGTTCGGGATCGATTTCAATCCAAAGGTCGGTTAATGCCAGATGGGTTGAATTACGTGACTAGTTGGATGACAAGTGACGGGACAAAGTGCTTTCAATTGATGCAGACGTCGGCAGTAGAATTGCTGAACGTTTGGGTGAGCAATTGGAACGACATTGTGAGTTTTGAAGTCGTTCAGATCGAAACATCAGCTGAGTTCTGGGATCGTTTTAACCTAGAAAACCTTTAACTTTAGTGATTCTTTCTCGATGTGATGCCCCGCTTTTAGTGATTACTGACGTAGAATGCATTCAATGGGTCCGTTTGAACGATCAATATACTTTGGCGATGTTTCGCAAATGGTTAAGGAAGTCGATCCAAACCAAGAAGAGCAGCTTCCCGAAACCCAAAATGACGTTTTAGCGGCAAAGCGTACATGGGAACTTGATCCTTCAGAAGCCAATGGAAAGGCTTACGTCTCGGCATTGCGTCGGTGTTCGCATTATGATGAGGCAGACGCTTTTGCACTCAAGCACTTGAACATAAAACCCAAATTTACGATTTTAGAAGGATTTTAGAATCTCCTGGCTCGTAACATTATTTGTCTGGCGTGTTCAAACACACATTCGGTTAACGGATTCCAATCGTAATAGATTCCTGGTAACTCGTCCATGGTCACCAGTTGGCGTCCAAGAGATTCTTCAGGCATGGATATTTCACCCAGGGATACAACTTGCCCGACGTACACATCGGCCCAGCGCACCTCACCTTTTTCGCAAATTTTGTAGCACCCGATGTACTGAACACAATCCACTTCTGCGCCAGCCTCTTCAATTGCTTCCCTTTTGACCGCTTCAATCGAAGACTCAAATGCCTCGACGCGACCAGAGGGAATACACCATCCTCGGTCGCCAATATTACATAGCAGCACGTTGTCTTCATGCCACGGAAAGAGCAATGCGGCAAACGCTCTCAGAGGGGCTTTATAGGGCGCCGGAAAGAACTGAAGCGATTGACGACCATATGTCCCAGGCGGAAATTTTTTTACCGCCAAGTTAAAACCTTCCCTAAGATGTTGCTCTGAAGGAAGGCACCAAACTTGCGGCTATCGTCCGAATGATTGAGGTTGTCCCCCATTACATAAATTCGCCCCTCGGGCACAACGTATTGGTCCTTGTCAATTGGCCAATTCAGCGGTCCATTGCTCCACGGGATCTTGTCACCTGGTAATCCGACAACTCGCTTGATGAAGTAGTCCTGAGATTTTTCTTCTTTGAGAACAATAATGTCGTTCACTTTGATTGTACCAACGAGCCAATATGCGTGGCTGGTGAGTACTCTCTGTCCAGGCTTGAGTGTCGGAATCATGGATTCTCCCTTAACTACCGCCATCTTGAAGAATGGATACAAAATGAGAGCGAACGCCAGGATTATCAAAAGTACCACGGTAAAACCTCGGATTTTTGTTGGCTTTTTTGGATGGCTCGCAAGTGGGGCCGACGCTTCCACGCCAGGATTATTAATTTCGGTGCCCTCTTCCATCGTCCTCTCCGCTATACTTTACTGTCCGCAAGGAACGACCATTATATGACCGAACTTGCCATTACATTATCCCACTACGCCGGATGGCTACTGCTATTTTTGCTAGTCATCATTGGTGTCATTTCCATTATTCTCGTCAGATTCTCGATACTTCTGAATAGGACTCGGAGCAAATTTGGACAATTACTCAATGAAAATTCCTCCCAAAATGTTGAGGAATTGCTTCTTGAACACATGAAGGAACGCCAAGAGCTCCGCAATCATATTGAGCAACTTGATGAGAGGGTTGTATCCCTTGAGCGGAAACTCCAGCGATCCAAGAGACACCTTGGACTCGTCCGATATGATGCCTTTTCCGATATTGGAGGTAACCAGTCGTTCACTTTAGCCGTCTATGACGACAATGGCGACGGTGCAATATTGAGTAGCATTGTTGGAAGGGCTGACAATAAAGTCTATGGCAAGAACCTGATCAATGGTAAATCAGACCATAATTTAACAGACGAGGATCAACAGGCGATCCTTGAAGCCGTTAAGGTCGTAACGAAAAGTACAGAGTAACGCAGTTTGCGTTGAGAAGTGATGAACGAATGAGTGAATACTTTCAGAACGATCAAATATTGGTGGAGAAGGCTCAAAAAGGCGATCAGAATGCCCTCAATGAGCTTATTCGTAAGTACCAAGATCGGACTTATGTCTATGCGTTCCGCCTGACCAGAAACCAAGATGATGCATGTGATGTTGTTGCCGACGCCTTTTTAAGAGTCAATAACGCAATCAAGAACTTTAAGGGAAACAGCGCATTTAGCACTTGGCTCTACCGGATTGTTACCAACTGCTATCTTGATCGACGCAAGCGGGATCGTTCCCGAACAACGGTTAGTCTTGATGCAACTATTCAGCACGACCAAGAAGAGATCACTCGTGAGATCGAAGATCCGGGTGATACGCCTGACGAATCAGCCGAAAGAAATCAGCGAGAAGTCATGCTTCAGAAGGCTCTCAGCAAGCTTCCAGAATTTCAAAAGGCAATGATCATCATGTTTCATGCTGAGCAACAAACATACGAAGAAATCGCCGAGGCGCTTGACCTTCCATTGGGAACAGTTAAGAGCCGATTGAATCGGGCTCGAATAAGTCTGAGAGAAATACTTGTAGAAAACGAGGAACTATTCACGGTTTAAGGCAGTCATAGCCTCATTAACACTGTAAGGAGAAACAAATAAAATGAGCCAAGAAAGATTGCGAGAACATTTCTCAGACCTCTACGAAGGGACTATTGACCCAGGTCTAGCACAGCAAATTAATGCTCGATTCGAAACGGATTTCGAACTGAAAGACGATTACGATCACTTCGTAACCACCATGTTTATGCTCGGCAAAATGCCAGAAGAGCAAATTGAAGTCCCCGCCCATTTGTCGTCAATGATCACTGATCGATTGGCGGCAAATCCCAAGAAATCCTCTATGTCAATTGGGGCGTTTTGGCGGAACCTAGCTTTTGGAGCACTTGGGTGCGTTGCCATCGGTAGTGCTTTCTTTGCTGTTAAGAACAAGAACCAGAGCATTGGAGATCCAAATCAGGCTGGCTTGTTTCAAGCTTCAACAAAGGTTCTTGACACCGTTGAAATAAAGATGATAAAGGATGAACCGACATTGTTGTACAACAGTAGCGGTCCCAAGACGGTCACGGTCGTTAATGTTGAAGACCAAAAACTGGTAAAGAAATACGAAGTTAACGAGAGTAATCCGGTCAAATCAATTTTGGCAAACACCAACGAGCAACCAGCTGCGTTTCAGATTGAAGCCACTGGCGAAAATGCAAAGCATCTGGTAATTGTTCCTGGCACTCAGACAGAACTTGAAGCAGTTGGCAAGGGCGACTTGCTAACCTTTGCAAAACTGTTAGCCACAAAGTATCGAAAAATCGTTCACCTGCAGTTCACTGCAGAAGCAAAGACTAACCTGCAATGGGATATTTCTGCTGGAGATGCCCAGGTTGCGGCTTTAGCGGTTTTGCCTCCAACGGACTACACCGTCACGACAAGTGGCGATGGAATCTTGAATATTCAAGCCACCAAATAGTATTGAATTTCAAATGCCCTTTCGATTGATCGAAGGGGCATTTTTATATCTGAAGTTTCAGTCCGTCATATGCCAAGCGAACATTGGACGACAACTTTTCTTCGTAAATATCGTGGTCATATTCGTGGCTGAGATGAGTTAGGTAAGCCATTTTCGGCCGTAGTTCAGCGATAGCTTGCATCGTTGCATCAAAGTGAAAGTGATTAGGATGAGGCTCGTGTCGAACTGCATCAATGACCAATATGTCTAAGTTCTGTAACTGATTCTTTACTTTATCAGGAATAACGTTGACATCTGTGATATAGGCAAAGTCGTTAACACGAACCCCCAGACACGGCACCTGGCCGTGCTGGACTTCGAAAATATTGATGGTAAGTCCACACGATTCGAGGACCTCTGGCACGTCGAACAAATCGAAGCGAGGAACAAAAACTCCGGTCGGCACTTCGCTAAATGCATAGGGAAAGATTCGCTTGATATCGTCTTGGTAGCGGGGCAACGTGTAAACAGGAAGTGATCTCTCCTCGACCATGCAAAATGATCTCAGGTCATCCATTCCCATAACGTGATCCGCATGAGTGTGGGTGATCAAAACTTCTTGAACAGAGAATATTTTCTCCCGAGTTAGTTGAAGTCGCAATTCGGGTGTACAGTCAATGAGGAAGTTTCCGGTCGGTCCCTTAAGGAGGCAAGACGAGCGGGTCCGATGATTCTTGGGATTGGCTAAAAAGGCATCTGAATACCGTATTCCAAGCATAGGAACGCCATTACTTGTTCCCGATCCAAGAATAACTGCCTCGCCTGAAGCCATCTCTTAAATTTCGCCGGATCGCTTCATCACTTCGAAGGCAACATAGGTGCCCGAAATTTCTGTGTATTGCGAGATACGGTCTAAACATCGAGCGAAGTTTCGCTCATTTGCGTCATCGTAGACAGTTTGCTCTTTACGAGCCTCGGCAACGATAGACACGGCGGCTTCGAAGAATCTGGCCCGGTTTTGCGGAAGAGATTTTTGTTGAACGGCGGCAAATTCTCGACTGATTTTTTCGTAAATGGTTTCCCATGAACTTCGAGTGGTTAACTCCACTTTCATCTTTGCCATTTCGGCATCTTGCATTCGTCGACGTTCGATATCTCGTCGCTTGGTGACTTCCCAGTCATGCTGCTCTATGCCATCGATGATACGAATCTTTGTTGCGGCACCAACAACTTTGCTAACGGTAATTTCAATAAGGCGCGCGGTACTTGCCATTCGGAGGTGTCCTCCAAATTCAGCGCTACCGTGGGGTACTCCAAGGACGAAAACTCCGTCCTCCATTGCGATTGGAACTGCGGACTTTAATGCTGTCCAAATTCCGATTCCGGTAACGCCAGCGCGCACCGTTGGAATAGCCTTTTCCCATATCTCTGCGACTTCCGCCATAACCGTCTGAAGTATAGTCCTTTCACCACCTAATATTGCCTGGTTCCAGCATCAATTTAGAGCCTAATGTCACATTTGAATTCATTCCATCGCTCAATATTCGAGTAGGATATTTCCATGATTCGAAGATTACTTTTTGTCACCGTGCTCGCTACGATGTTTGGTTGCGGCGGCGGAGGGGGAGGCGGAGGTACCGGTGGTGTTTGTTCTTCAACGGCTTACACGCCTAATTATGCGACTGCTTCAGGCATGACATTAAGAAAGTGGGATCACCTTCCAATCAAGGTTTTCTTCGCGACAACGACGAACATCGGTTCCACAACGATTGAGCAACATCTGCGAGATGGCTTCGACAAATGGGAAGTTGCCTTGACTCGCGACCTCTGGACCGAAGTTGGCACGTCTGGAGCAGCCGATATGGTGGTTACGGTTGAGGCTTCGTCACCTCAATCAACTTTGGCAACTACAACCGTGTTTTTCCCTTCGGGGTCGGTCATTTTGTCTTCTGCAACCATGACCGTATACACGTGGGGCTCAATTCCTGAGGCGGACTACAATCCTACTGCGGCTCATGAAATGGGGCATGCACTTGGAATTGGTGGGCACTCGGGTAGCAACCTTGATATCATGTACTTTACGGGGAATCTATCAGGGTCCTTGACCACTCCAGATCTCAATACTCTTCGAACTTGCTATTGTGACTTTGGAAATACCTCGATTCCGGCAAAGAGAGCGCCACTCGGAAAGCAAGATTCCGAAACTTTTGTTTACCCGCACAAGTAGGATCTAGAACTTTTGGCCGACGTGGGTTTGTTGCATTCCCACGTACGGTCGAAAGGCGCCAAGCCATTGCCCTTGTACTTCGGCATCGCCCATCATTCCTTCTCCACAATTGAGGAATACTTCGTGGCGACACTGATATTCAACCGAGCCTTCAACGGGAGATAGAATCTTCACAAAAAATCTTGGCCGGTCCAAAAATTCTATTTCGGACTCATCGGTTACCATTCGATGGTCAGAGCCGGTAATGGCGTATCGAGCCAATACGCGGCAATGCTGCATCACCGTTCTATTTCCGGTCAATTCCGTCTTCTCAGACCGAATACCGTAGATCAGCCCGCTTATATAAAGGACCAACCCGATAATGGGGAGCCACTTAGCGATATTGAAAATGTTAACAACTGTTGGACCAAAGTTGGCGCCAAAGGCCAAGAAGTAGACGCCTATGCCGCAGCCAAACATCATGATCAATCCGATGAACATAAACCAACCGATAATGGTGTCTCGACGCTCAAGACGCCTCTCTTTCGAGAACGGATTCCAGTGGTGCATTGGCATGATGTTCCTTACAAAAAAACGGAGCGATTAAGAAATTCTAGATCAGATTCATCTAGAACGACTTGGTCGCTCCGTATTCATTCGCAAAACCTATACAAGGCTTCGTGTTATGCCGGGAGTACCTGGCATGATAAGATCTGCAACTCCGTAGCTGCGTCGCAGGTCGTGCATGACAACTTTTGCTCGATGTCCGATTGATTCGTAACCGTTGATGACTTCTACAAAGAAACCTTCGTCGGTCCAACCAACGGCTCGGTTTGAACCTTCAAATGCTGATCGTCTAACGTTGACTTCCATCACCTGAGACCGTCGATAGATCATCAGTTCTTTGTCAAACTCTTCCAACGTGCCGGCAGTAATTTCGTACTCTTCATATTCCAGGTCAAAATTCGCCCGGATATAGATTCCGCGTCGGATCTCGTGCTCGAGCTCTTCAACATTCTCTCCGTCAAGCCCGATCAGAGCTTCAATAACGGCAGGATGGGCTTCGACAAGGAAAGCGTTGCCAGGCTCAGCCATTCGGCGTTGCATGTCTCGCTCGATCCAAAGGGAAACCGTTTCCTTGCTTGGAATTCGTCCGACTCCCATGCACATTGGGCAGCTCTCCGTGATTTCCTGAGTAACTGATTCACCGGTTCGCTTTCGCGTCAACTCAACCAATCCGAGTGATGAAATCTTCCCTACTCGGGTTCTGGCACGATCGTATTCTAGACCACCGGCAAAGTGATCCATGATCTGCTTCTTGTCACCGAGGTCCTCCATGTCAATAAAGTCACAAACGATGATTCCGCCCATGTCTCGAAGTCGTAGCTGGCGAAGAATTTCGTCGGCTGCCTCAAGATTGGTCTTCATGATCGTATCGCTCAAGTTTGTTGAACCTACGTGCTTGCCAGTGTTGACGTCAATCGCGGTCAATGCTTCCATTTCGTCAATGACTAGGTAACCACCCGACTTCAACGGAACATGGTGCTGCATGATTCGCTCAAGCTCTTTTTCCACCCCATAGTAGTCATAGATTGGCTCCTCACGATCGTATAGCATGATCTTTTCGGTCATTGCCGGAGCAACTGCCTTGGCGATCATGTGTACCTTCTCGTACTCATCCGGATCGTCAATGATCATTCGGTTGATGGCGTCGCCAAAAACTTCTCGGACGGTTCTGAACAAAAGGGTTTGGTCGCGGTGGACGCAAGCCGGGGCTCGAAGTCTTTTCGCTTGCTTAGTGACTTCTTCCCAAACTCGAACGAGATACAGAATGTCTGCCCTTAGTTCGGTCTCGGTTCGACCATCGCACTCGGTTCGGCAGATGAGCCCGAATTCCGGTGGACAAATCTTGTCGCCAATCTTTTTGAGGCGATCTCGCTCTCGTCGATCGTCAATCTTTCGACTAACGGCAACTCCGCCAGATTCGGGCAGAAGTACAACGTAGCGACCAGGAAGTGAGATTCGAGTCGAAACTCGAGCGCCTTTGGTTCCCCGTGGACCCTTGGTGACCTGAACCATGACTTGCTGCCCTGGTTTGAGAAGGTCTTTGATCTTTCGACGTCTGAGTTCTGATCGTCTTACCGATGCTGGGGAATTGTCGTTGCCTTCTTCGGGAAGGATGTCGGCAATGCTGAGGTAGGTGTTTCGCTCAAGACCAATGTCGACGAACGCGGCTTCCATTCCGGGAAGGACGTTCTGGACAATGCCTTTGAAGATTGAGCCGACCACGCGTTCTTCGCGTTCAACGCGAAATTCCATCAGCTTGCCATCTTCGAGGAGGGCGATACGGGTCTCACGATTGGAGACGTTTACGATGAGTTCGCTATTGCGAGGTGCAGTAGGAACGCTAGGTTTTAATTCGATTTTGCGGCGCCGCGGGGTGCGTCCGGTCTGTATTCTTGCGGCCATTAGGAAAGTGTTTCCAGGTTGATTGTACCTTGGGACTCAGTTGTCCTCCGGATGAGTCTTTAGAAAGTCCTTGAACTGATTGCCCGTGCCTATGAAATATGCATCGCTCATGTCGGCGGGAAAGAGTTTTAGGTTCAATGATCGAATAGAAAAAGCCCTCTTCTTTGTGTCAGCTGGGTAGCCCATTTCAATCCATTCAGGGACTAATGTTGTTCCTTCGGAGAAACTCGTGGCATGCCAACTGGTCAGGTACTTCCTGTTGATAGTGCCCTGTCCCTTTGTGTCGATCCTTACGATCACCCTCCTTCCTTCAGTCGGATGCACCACCGTGTTGCTGCCATGCAAAATAATTACTCCTGAGAAATTGTCAGGTAGCAAGTAATTGATGTTATTGCTCTCACTGCCTTTCATTCCCCATAGAACGACCTTTCCTAAAAGAATTAGCAAAATCAAACCGAGAACAAATGACAAGAATTTCTTCACAGACAACCAACTCCCGTTAACCCTTCTACGTACAACAACCCTTTCATCTCAGCGGTATTCTTTAGGCGATAATGCATCACACACCAATACAGCCCACTCCCGTTCAGCAACAACGTCGCGACGAGGTCATGACACGGGTTTTGAGGTGCATTCGGAGTGACGAACGGATCAAGCTTCCGGAGTTTAACCCTACTCTGGATCGACCTACTGATCAATTTGCGCTCCTGAGTATTGGTCTTGAGCCCAACGATTTTTCCGGCTCGGTTGGTTCGTTTCGGTATCAGTTTGAAGGAGAGGAAGATTTGTTGCACTTGATCGTGACTGAGTCTTCGCAGAGTCGGTTGTCGACGCAGGATTCGCAGGCAGTTGCGGCATTTGTGTTGAAGGGGATGCCGACGGCTTTGATTTGGTTGAAGCCAGGTGAGTATTCGACGCATTTCTACTTTGGGCATGATGAGTTGCTGAAAAATGTGGTGGAGTAGGGGTGAGGGCGAGGGCGAGGGCGAGAAGTTGGGAGTCGGGAGTCGGGAGTCCCGAAACGGATGGGTGTCGAAAATCATTGGTTTGGTAAAGAATTGAGTCTGCATTCTTATTTTTTTTCAAAAGTTTTCAGTTTTAGGATTGGGTCGATGGCTGAATTTTGTGGTTTCCTTTGTCCTCTTTCGTCAGGTGCACTTCGGCGGGTTTTCAAGAGTGGTCGCTCCCATAGCAATAGTTGTTTGTAGTCGTGATGGAGCGACCGTGGACTTTGACAAAAACTGACTACTACCCAGGCCCGCGCTTCGCAAAGCGAAGCTCCAACCTGGGCTGACATATTGCCGCCCTGTCAGGGCTATGCTTGGGAAACTATTGGTCATGGATTTGGGTTGTGGGTTTGTCAGATTTAGGGGAGATTTTGGAGATGCTCGTAAGGTATTAAACCTAGTTAGGGATTTTTTTCAAAAAGTAGCACACGAATAAAGAAGCTGCTAGCTATCAGCCGTCAGCCTCAAGGAAGCAGAGGAAGAGGAAGGGGAAGGACTTTTGAAACATGGTATTTGATTGGTTCGGGAGGCGAACAAAAGGCGGCGATTTCCGAAAACCTTCCTAAACTAGGTTTTGGGCCGAGGTTGGATTTTGGGTTTGAAGTGCGGTAATTCTCCATTATTCTCAGTGGTTATCAATATGTAGATATAGTGTATATTAGTCTACTATCGAAATCAAGGGTTTGTGGAGTTTTCTGCGATGATTTTTAGGAGTTTATTCTTCTGCGACCCGCTGGGTCGGGAAGAATGGAGCTACCCAGGGGTCCGTCGGAACGGACACCCTGGCTACCATATGCGATCCTACGGATCGGGATGCCATATCGTCCTGATCTCGACAAGTGTTACCGGCGAGGCACTCGAGTGCGCAAGGAGGATGAAGCGGAATTCCAAACTGTTGTCGTAACGCAGTCTGAATGTAGCTCTCCGCGAGGCATTGGGGATTAGATGACTTTTCAACGAAGCAGGCTTCGAAGTACCAAAGCTAACGCAGGCGTTAGCACTCCCAAAAGGGCATTCCTAATTTGAAATGCTCCGTTAGGGAAAAATGCACTCGCTTATCGCAGGCTTCCCAGGCTTCTCAGGCTTCGCAGCCGTCGTAAACAAGTGCCACACAAAGTTAATCCAGCTTACTTGTTGATTAGCACGGAGAGGATTCGACTCATTTTTACTTTGGGCACGACGAACTGTCAAAAAAATGTTATTGATTAGTTGACATACATCAGAAACTGATGTATAGTATTGATACCTCAGAAATGGGAGGTATCAAATGGCATTTAAAAGTGATAATGACGCATTAATCCTCGGAGTTCTGGCAGAACGATCTCTGCACGGATACGAGATTTCGAAACAGATCAAATTGAAGAGCAAAGGATCGCTCACTCTTCCTGAGAACAAGCTGTATCCTGCCCTTCACAAGTTGGAAGAGTTGGGATTGATTACTTCGGAATGGATTCCTCAGCATGGGAAGCCGGACCGCAAGGTGTATTCAATTTCACCTGAGGGAACCAAAGAGCTTGACAGTCATCGGTCGGCCTGGAAGAAGTTCATGGCGAACATCAACTCAGTGATGATGGACACGTTTAGCCGGGAGTCTGAGTTGTGAGCAGGTACGCCGATTGGTATGCGGTTGAGCTTGATGGATATCTTCGTGGTCGAATGTCCGAAGTTCAGCGATTTGAAGCCACTCGAGAAATCCTCAATCACTTTGCCGAGCATGTCGATGACTTAGTCAGCAAGGGAATGGACCCAGTGGAAGCGGAAAAGGCCGCGATTGTTGCATTTGGGTCACCTCGACAAGCTTCCATTAACCTTCTCGGTCAATCAAAGGGCAATGTTATTGGTAAGTGGCTAATCCTTGTCGGATGCTTCATGATTACTTGGCTCACGTTTAGCATGGGTTTGGTTGGCACTCTCGCGCAGATTCAGGCTTACTTTGAGGCTCCAATATGGAACTTTTACTACAATAATTTATGGAGATCATGGGAAATCCTTGCCGTGTCTCTCATAGTAGGAACGATCTTGACTCGGAAGGTTCCCGTGGGCAAAATGCTCATTGCTGGTGGACTTGGCATTGCCTTGATCGGTGTTTTCTTCTTCGTTGGTCCTGAACTCAATTACGGAAATGTTCCGAAGGATAAATTCGACACGATGTTGACAAAATGGCAAGCAGCGAACAATACGACTGTCCTCCTTGCCGAGTTGGAGAAGTCAATTATTGAGTCAACGTATACAGACACCTTTAACGGCAAACAGTTCGTTTTTAAGGACAAAGCTCTCGCCATCGATCGAGTTACGCATGAAGCTCCTAAGATGCTTGCGGCAAGTTCCGAGTACATAAAGATTTCCGGAACCCGGTTTGGTGGCTACCTCGCTCCGCCAAAGTTAAGTAAATCTCAAAGGTGGAATGGAGAAGACACTGGAATCAAACAAGGATACAACCCAACAGAAACAGGTAACAGTTTCATGGTAGCGCAAAGGACTCTCCAATACTATGATTCAGCAGAAGAAGCGATAAATGCTTGGGCGGAGTCTCAGAAAATGTATGGTCGATCTCATTCACTCTTTGGATCAATCGCTCGTGAGCAAGACGAGTTTATTCAGGGCGCAAGAAAGTTTGGAATGCTGTCGGGTCCGCAATTGCTGATTGCAACGATCTTGCCGGTTATCCTGATTACCTTTGCCTCGCTCATCAGCATGATGATCATTGGTTGGCCATTGACTAAATTGCCAACTTTGGCAGTACAGACATCGTTTAAGCGGAGGTTTGCATGAGACTTAACATGAATATGGAGGTTCGAAATGGGTAAGTACACGGAATGGTACGAAGTTGAATTGGATGGCTACCTAAAAGGAAGACTTCCAGATGTTCAGCGATTCGAGGCGATCAAGGAGGTGTCGAATCACCTCGCTGAGCATGTGGACGAACTTGTCGAGAAAGGGATGGATCCAGTCGATGCGGAAAAGTCCGCCATAAATTCTTTCGGCAGCCCCCGCAAAGCCGCTATCAATTTCTTGGCGAACAGTCGGTCATCGAGAGCTGGAGCAAGTATTGGGACGGTCGGTATGGTCGCCGTCGTGTTATTCATCTTTGTTCTAACCTTCGCGTTGTACAGCGCGTCTCTGCGCTTTCAGGTTCAAAAACCGCAGTACTATTTTCTCCTTGCATTAGGACTCGCGGTCGTAGCAGCGGTCGCAATATTTCTGAGCACGATTCTAGGGCGAAAAATGGCGGCAAAGCGGTTTGTATCTGCTTGGGCTGCGGGCATATTGGCAACCACATTCGTTTGTCTTGCGGCGGGCAAGCCGCAATACGCGGGAATTCCCGATCGAGACATTCCGAAAATGGTAACAGAATGGAAAGCCAAGAATGAGATCGCATTCAAGCTGAGCCAAATTGACCAGAAATTGAGAAAAACGATCTGTACGAGCCATTCGGCGAATGATTCGGAAGATTTTCCCGGCTATCTGGTTGCGATGAAGACAGAGGCTCCCAAACTCCTCGAAGGCATTCATCTTGGCTATATCGAAGTCGTTGGGCAAGAAACGAGCGGCTATCTGATTCCGGCGTCATCGAGCTGGCGCCAGTATCGAGGGAATGGCTTTGGATTCGAATTCATGACCAACTCCACGTCGTTTCCGACCCACATCTATAAGCTGAAATATGAAAAGGATGCGTCTAGGGCAATCGAAGCATGGAGAGCCAACGGATATCCGGGTTCTTATTACCGGGATTCGGGAATGGCAACGATGGCGGTCGACCAGCTCAACTTCATCGCAGGAGCAGAACAGCTTCCGGCCATGGGGCTTTTGGAGTTGACGTTTAAATCGGTTGGCTCCGTGGCGATCTACACTAGCGTTTGGCTAGCCATCACTCTCATCTGCAGTTGGATTCTCGTGCAGTTGTCCAATTTGACATTCCAGTCATCCTTCCGACGCAGGATCGCCTAAATGTTGAAATTTGATCCGATTCCAACATTTAGGTTTCGGATCAAGTTTGGATAACTCGAAACTCAATTTCCCTCCCGTCGTCTTAACATGTATGGTCGGATTAGTTTTAGCTTCGGGACTCTTGCTTGGTGCCCAGATTCCTTTACGGATTGACTCTAAATACATGATTCAGGCACTCTATCCGGCTGGGTCATTGAAGAAGGACACCATTTCGCCGGGTGGTAACGGCGAGTCCTCGAATATGCCGCACCTAATCAAAGGTCGGAGGATTGTGATCAAATCTCTTTACGCCAACCTTTCGCAGACGGATAGCAGGGTCAAGATTGAATTTTGGAACTCGACTGACCAGGATGAGTGGATGCGCGCCGCTGATGGCAACATGTTGGCGTGGCTAGAAGCTCTGGACGGGAAAGACTGGAAGCCGATCGAATATCACAATTTTTCTGACTGCGGCAATAGCTTCCATCGAGTTGTTCTGCCCGCAGGATATGAGTGGGAATACAACAAAATTGTCCCGAAGGGCGATTGGCGAACATTTGTTCGATGGGTAGCGGTCAAGGACAAGTTAAGGGTCACGTCCAATATGATGTTGATGAGTATCCCGCGAAGCAGAACGGCAATTCCTCCTGAGAAGGCGGGGCAGTTTGAAATTAAGAATAATGGTTTCCTATCTTGATACCGAAAAAATAGCCGGGAAGCTGCTAGCCCGGAAGCCTTCAGCAGAGCCTCTCGGGACGATGCCGGGACATCGGTAGCAGAGGAAGTTGGGGAAGATTTCCGAGCCCTGTATCAACCGCTGCTTTTCGTGGGTCTGTCATCGACAGTTAGAAATTGATCTATGCTGAGCCAACGAATCAGGATTGAAACGGACTTTCAGCCCTAAGATTTTTCTTTGACTTACCCAACCCTTCGCATTGGGCTAACTTGAAACGCCTCCTTCGGGGCTGAAGATTAGAAAGCCACAAACAAATTCACCATCAGCCTGCTAGGTTCCTTCACGTTAGAAATCAACCGACGAGTGAAGTGAGAGAAGCGAGAGAAGCGAAAGAAGCGCGGGAGGCAAGGAAGGCTTCGTCATTTGGAAGCTGTGGGAGATGGGCTGGCCGTCCACGGGCGATTTACATATTTCGACAGATCGATTCGCTCTTCGATCTTGTCGTAGGTAGCGTTCAGGCGAATTGCCGAATAAATTCCACCTTTTTCGCACAGACACCAAACTGCCCCATTCATCGTGGCCGCGTTAAATGCACCTTCGTTTGCAAGGAACCTTGTTCGGTCTCCCGTCGAAAGATTAACGAGATACAAATCGTATTCTGTCTTAAAGATGAGTCCAGAATGGTGTGAACTAACAAGGGCCCTGTTTTTGTCGAGAACGGCGCAGAGTCGATCGCCGAGACCAGTAGGCGCCTCTGTCACCTTCGCATCCGGAATCGAAATCGTAAGCAACCGATGACTTTCATTCCGGGAAGGATCATATTCATTGGCACACAAAATCAGATCGTCTGGTGTCAGACAGAATTCCATAAAAATGCCTGGTCGCCTAGCAAGGATTAGAAAGCCGGTCTTCTCGTTCCACTGCCAGATTTCACCCCCGGTTCTGTCCGCTGAAACCTGCCAAAAGTACAGCGCCCTGTTTCGCGTTGATACTCGAATTCCCGAAATCGAAATGCCTTTATGAACGAATTTCTTGCTGCCAGCGAAAACGTCTAGACGACCAACGTTCATGTTGTTGCCGAAATCACCTACTTGATAGCTAATGTCGGATTGTTGAATGGGCGCAATGAGCGTGAGTCGCGAAGGAAGGTCCCTGGATCGACCCAGTTCCTGAAACTCTAGGCCCTTCTCGTCAATCTCAAAGTAATAGATGGGCTTATCTTTCGTAGTCCCCAAAAAGATCAAGTTTCGAATGGAGAGTCCAATAAAAGCGAGCAAAACAATGATGAAGATTTGACTAATCGGAGATGTATTGAATTGGATTGCCCCCCGCCGTCCAGACTCTTGCTCAGACTCATCCTTCGATTTGTTCATCCCAGTGTTACTATACACCGATTCGAAAGGCTTCCCCGCTTCTCCTCTCGCAGCGGAGCCGCGCTTACATCTCGCGGCGGAATTCGATGGCAGACATCAGCGTGGCTGAGTCAGCGTAATCGAGTTCCCCGCCCACGGGCATTCCATGAGCAATTCTCGTTACCTTGATTCCAATTGGCTTCAAAAGCTTGGCAAGGTAAAGAGCGGTTGAGTCGCCTTCAATCGTTGGGTTCGTAGCGACAATGACTTCTTCGATTGGCTCATGGTGAAAGCGCTCGATGAGCTCGCGAATTCGAAGTTGCTCGGGAAAGACGTTGTCGACCGGTGAGATTAGCCCGTGGAGGACGTGATACTGCCCTTTGTAGTCGTTAGTTCGTTCAATGGCGACAATGTCGCGTGGCTCGCCAACTACGCATACAATTGTCTTCTCACGCCGGACATCGCGACAGATCTCGCACTCTTCCGCTTCAGATATGTTTTGACAGCGGACGCAAAATTGAAGCTTTGCTTTCGCGTCGAGAATGGAGTTGGAAAGTTTCAGTGCCTCGTGGTCGGGCACTCGCAGAAGATGGTATGCCAGGCGTTGGGCCGATTTTGGTCCAACGCCGGGAAGCTTTTCGAGCTCCGCGATCAACTCGGCAAGAGGTTTCGCGAATAGCAAGGATTAAAGTCCGAGACCTGGAATTGGCGGAAGACCCTTGGTGATTTCGCCAACTCGATCAGCTCTGAGTTCGACTGCCTTTTCGAAGCCATCGCGAACTGCACCGGTGATCAAATCTTCGAGGGCTTCAACGTCTTCAGGATCAACAACGCTTTTGTCAATTGTGATCTTTTGAATTCGACCGGTACCGTCAAAGGTTGCCTTAACTGGGCCTTTGTCGATGTGAATCGTTTCTTCTTCGAGTTCTTGTTCAAGGTTTTGGGCTCTCGCCATTGCACTCTGAACGTTTTGCATGAGTCCGCCACCGAGACCACCCATACCGCCACCTAATCCTTTTGGAAGTTTCATTGTTAACCTAAATCTTCTTCTTTTGAGTCCGAAAGATTAAAGACTTCTTTGACCAATCTCTCGAGATTCGCGCCTTGTAGCGGTAATTCTACCGCTTCAGACTCAGTCACTCGTTGGTCGTTTTTTTTTTCGTGTATAAATTCAAGAGTTGTGCCTGTTCTTCCGATTAATGGCAGGGCATCCATTACGAACTTCATTCGACCGGCATTTTCTTGGAACCAAGCTAAATCCATCTCCCTATCTATTCCAATGACCATTTTTGTTCCGTCGTCAGAAACCAGCTTGGCGGAGGTCAGTTTGAGCTTGTGCATGGATGCCATGCCCGTTTTTGGATTGAGCTGTAAAGCGTTCCAGAGTCTCTCCCAATCGTTTGATCCTTCAATAATCTTTGGCTCGGCAGGAATTGTTACTTTCGCTGGTTGTTCAGTATGAACAACCGCTTTAACATCTGGCTTTACTACTGGCGCCGTTTCGCTGATCGGCTTTGTAGTCTCTAGCTTTGCGGCTGTGGTAACCCTGGCTCTTGGTTCGGCTTGAGTTGGCGAGCCTTGGCTTGCTATTCGAATGAATTCACTTTCGAGCCAAAGCTTTGGCAACGAAATATCTCGAATCACTTTATGGGCTTCGGCTAGCGCGGTTCGGACTTCAATCAAAAAGCCCTTGCCTAATCGGGCAGCAATCTCATGAAGCGATGATTCTCGGGTTGCGTCCGTTCCATCCGTTTGAACTTGATAGATCGCCCGAGTGAGATCACCTAACCGATGAAGCATTGATTCGAGGAGTGAACGCGGATCGCGACCGGTTCGAATGATTTCCTCTAAGTGGGTGATGATTTTTGGAATATCACCTATTTGGATGGCGATCAGGAGTTCATCGACCGCTTGTTCGGAAACTAATCCGAGTTGATCGTAAACAACTTCTACAGAAATCTGGCCATCGGACACCAGAATGGCTTGTTCTAGCAAGGTGAGAGCATCCCGATATCCGCCATCTGCCATACGGGCAATCGCCGCAATAGCGGCTGGTTCGGCATTAATCCCTTCTTGAGTGCAGACAAATAGTAATCGGTCGCAAAGGTTCTTCATCGATGCGCGATGAAACTCGTACTTCTGGCACCGCGATCGAATTGTGGCAGGGACTTTGTTAAATTCTGTTGTCGCTAGTATGAACACCAAATGAGGGGGTGGCTCTTCTACGGTCTTCAAGAGAGCATCAAATGCCTTTGATGAAAGGTCGTGAACCTCGTCAATGATGAAGACTTTATACCGGCCGAGCATTGGCGCATAGGAAACTACGTCGACAATCTTGTCCCGAACGTCGTCTACTCCTGAATCACTAGCTGCATCCATTTCGATCACGTCTGGGTGTGATCCCGATGTGATCATGACGCACTGGTCGCATTCGTTACAGGGAGTGCCGGAAGTTCCTTTGTCGCAATTGAGGGCCTTGGCAAGGAGTCTTGCCGAGGACGTCTTTCCGGTCCCTCTTGGACCGGTAAAGAGAAATGTTTGGGCAGTTCGACCCGTGTTTAGAGCGTTCTGAATGGTCCGGACGACATGGTCTTGCCCGATCAGATCTTCGAAAGTCTGACTGCGGTATTTTCGGTAGAGAGCAAGTTGTGCCACGTGATTAATTCAATGCCGGGAGGTCCACGTCACCCAGAGTTTCACCTTATCGTTGCTGCCTTCCGGCCCTGGCGAGATTCGATGAACTGCTGCTGCGCAGTTCCCGGCGATGAATTTTAGCACCGCCGGGCACTTACTTGCTCTGTTATTGACCACCAAGAGCGGATGATTCCGTCTTTAGATCATCTTGATTATAGTCTTGCTTGGTTTCTCGATAGCCTTCAGATTTGATCGTAACGGTCTTTCCACGTGAGTCGCCGCGCAAAAGGATTTGATCTCTTGTCAGCTCCATCGAATAAAAGAAGCATCGTTGATTTGGACGGATATCAGTCCGAATATTGCTTGGAGTCCGATCTGTAATACCTTCGCCATTCCATCCAAATTTGTCTTGAATATGTTCAGGAGCAGATCGAGGATTGTAATAGAACTCCAAGATGTAGTTCTTCTTTGTAAAAGGATACATCGTCGGATCACGGCTCATGTCAATGGTCTTGTCAAACCGTTGATTTCTCACAAACAGTTGCTCCATCATGTACGTTTTTTCGCGAGACGGATCGAAGTTGATGTCTGCGGAGGAATCCCAAAGTACTCCACCAGGAATCGCGTCGGGGAAATCTGCATCTCGAAGAATGCACCGGATTCTTGTACCTACCGACAAGACATCCCAATTTCCTTGAACCCGGAGAACTCGTTCGGAAGTAACGGTGACTTTCGCACCAAACGCAACATCGAACGGCGGGTTAACATCGTACGCAGCCAAGCTCCGTCCTTCTTTTCCGGCCAGATAGCCACGCTGCGACATTCGAATTAACAACGTATCGAGGTTATTTTCGATGGTGTCGCGGTTTTGGTGCAACGAGAAGTTTCTGCGTTCGGCGTCCTTTTCGTATTCGGCTTGAGCGACATCATACACGGAGTACCAATGGTTCAATGCTTTATCGATCTGACCATTCCGTTCGTACAGTCGGCTCAGGAGGTTTCGTCTTGCTGGCTGCAATTTAATGTCGCCAACTTTGTCCGCCTTCTCCATCCATTCAACTGCTTTCTCGTAGTTGTCATCGATCTTGTGGTACCACAGCCATGCCGTTTCAAAGTACAACTCATAAGTTGTCGGATTCTGAGTTGCTCCTTCCTTACCAAGTGCCAAAGCAGATGGCAAGTATCGTCGATCTGACCGCTGCTCTTCATCGGTAAAGTTGTAGCCTATGTGCCACATACCGGTGGCATATACATCGATCTGGTGAGGATCGAGGAATGTAACCAATCGGATAATGGGAAGGATAGCATCGTAGTTTCCGGATTCAAAGAACGAATCTGCTCGAACCCAGAGGATTCCAGCAATTAGCTCGCGAAAACCTGCCAATGCAAAAAGCATTTGGTCGGCTGATAGCGCGCCAGAAATGAGGTCTTTATTCTCTTGAACAGGACTATAGTTCTTCTTCCACCCAGGGAAGACCATGGTCGTTCCCCAAAGTGCTTGGAACCCAAAAAGTACCAATCCCAAGGACAAAAGCTTCTTTCGTACGCCTGATTTACTTGGATGTGCCAATTCTTAGACCTCTTTTCTGTCAAAAATAAGCATGCCAGCGATGAGCATGATAGTGATATAAACCACACCATAAATCACGGCGTTGACTGCGTACTGAACCGGGTTCGTAATGACTGTCTCAGGGTTAATGAGTTTGTTCTGAACGTTGTAGCTCGCAAAATTTGGGAGAACTGTACTGACAAACCACGCTAACCATTTCGAGTAGGTTGACGCATTTGGATTCCTTGTAAAGGAATCAAAAAACGCATAACCTAAGGTTCCGATCAAGTAGATACCACCCGTCAAGAAGAAATTAACCAGCGGAGCAATAAATGTTGAAAGACACATTGCAACGGATGCCAGCAAGCTCATTTGAATAAAGAACATGCCAATGCCTTGAAGCAATTCAATTCCTTTGCCCCAATTATTTTGCATAATTCCAAATTCGAGGAGCGTGACGCAGGACATCAATCCCATCATGAGTCCAAGGGCCGCAACAGCTCCAAGATACTTTCCGAGTAAAAATTGATACCGTTGAACAGGCTTCGAAAGGATTGTATAAATTGTCCTTCGTTCGACCTCGTTTGGCAACATGTAAACGGTCAGGGTAATCGCGATGACCGCGCTGCTCAACTGGACGATACCTAAGACAAATCCTGTCAAAACCGTCTGCTCTTGTCGCTGGGAGAGAACTCCAAGCAACGGTGCAATGAAGAGCAAAATTGTGGCAATAAAAAGAATGATCAGCAGTACACGTCGACGAATTGCTTCACCGACGGTAGCCTTTGCGATTGCAAGAATGGGTCTCATAGTCGGTTGTCTCCTTTATTCTTCTCATTCACTGTCTCGACGAACAAATCTTCGAGTCGTTTCTTTCGAGGAACAACGCCAGAAATTGAACCTTTATGGGCTCGAACTGCATCAATAACTGCGTTAATATCTGCTTCTTCTGGTACGTCAAAAAGTACGGCACCGGCAATGTCATGAACGTTGCTATCGGCAATTTTCATATCTTCAAATACACCGCGTTTGACGCCAGCAACCGTGAGCTCAACTCGACCGCCTTTCAGCAGCTCAGTTAACTTGCCCTGACGAGCAATGACTCCGTGGTTGATGATTGCAACTCGATCGCAGATCAATTCGACTTCGCTCAGTTCGTGGGATGAGATAAATACAGTTCGTCCTTCTTCTCTAAAACCGAGAATAAGGTCGCGGATTTCGCGGTGAGCAATTGGGTCAAGACCACCCGTTGGCTCATCAAGAAAGAGCAACTTTGGATCGTTGATCAAAGCTTGAGCGAGTCCGATTCTTTGCTGCATACCCTTTGAGAACTGGGAGATCGTTTTGGTCTTGTCTCGATGGAGATTTACTTTTTCAAGCAGCATTTCCATGCGGGCAGTATCCGTGATTCCAAACAAAGATCCGTAAAACTTAAGGATCTCCATTCCAGTCATGTACTCGTAGTAATAGGGTCGTTCAGGAACGTAGCTGATGAGTTTGTGTACATCAAAATCGCCAAGCTCTTTACCTAAAACGTATGCTTCACCTTCAGTTGGCTCAATGATGCTCAGGAGCATCTTGATTGTCGTCGTCTTACCCGCACCATTTGGTCCGAGGAATCCGAAAATTTCGCCTTCTTCAACGTGTAAATCAAGTTGACTTACGACGTCAACCATTCCATGCGCTTTACTTTTATAGCTTTTCGTTAGTTTCTTAGTTTCTATGGCGGCGGCCAAGGGTCGCACACCTCCTTTTTGATATGATTTCGGCGTAATGATACCTAGTCCAAGCTCTTACGCGGTGCCTGGCAGCTGAAGAGACAACAAATTTAATGCCAAAGTTCCCAAAAATTTTGGTTTCAGCAATTGAACCGGGAAGAATGGCTTTCTCAGTTTGTAACCTGCGAAATACAGCAGCAAAGCTTCCCGGTAAATGTACGGGGTGTTTGATCATTCCTGGGCAGGCTGAAAATATGGCTCAATGAGTTGACTCAAAAAGGCGTGTCGACTATCGTTTTTTTCGTTAAATTGAATTCAACCACAACCTATAAGTTGCTTTGGTGAATTTGCGGGACTCCCAGTCCAGGAGCCCTCAAAAAGATTAGCTTGGGTTTTGGACTTTTCTTCGTCCGAAAGAGATTTTCGTCAAGAAATACAAAATTATTTCAAACTTAACATTGACATTCACGCGATTACCCCGTAAGATTACGAGTACCGTTGCGGGAACCCCCGGGGGAGAAATTTACACGAGGGGTCGAAGCAACAGGTGCAAGCCTTGGCGAGGGTAGCTTAAGCTCTCCTTTCAGCTCCCTCGCATTTTTTTACGCTTGCTTTGCAGCCTGAATGAAGTCCCGCATCATCATTGCGTCTTTCAATCCGCTTTTTTCTTCAATACCGCTGGATACATCAACCATGAACGGTCGTACCCTTTGAACTGCTTCAGCTACATTTGCGGGAGTTAGCCCCCCTGCCAAGATGACGGGGCGTTCAGCACATTGTACGAACTCTGAGGCGAATCCCCAATCGATAGTTGTCCCAGTTCCACCGTACGTGCCGTCTTTGTAGGCGTCCAGTAAGATTGCGGCTGAATTGATCGTCAGACCAGAGAAGTCCGATGGTTTCTGCCCGGGGCGAACTCTTAATACGTGTATTCGTTTGGTTGCCGGTTCGGGATACTCTTCCCATTCAACTCCTTGGACCAGGTCAAAAATTCCAGGGAATGCCGGACGGTTTACTTTCCCAAATACCGCGATTTTGACGGGAAGGGGTGGTAATGCCTTCAGCCACTCGAGATCGAAGTCACCGATACAGCGTGGAGATGACGGCTCGTGGACGAAGCCTATCGCATCCGCTCCCAATTCAATTGCCAGTTCGGCATCTTTGAAGTTGGTCAGGCCGCAAATCTTTACTCTCGTCAACTTCCCATCACCTCTCTAACTTTTGCTCCAATGTCTGACGAGCCACAAAAAGCGGTTCCAATCAAAACACAATCAGCACCGTAAGACTCAACTAACTGGACGTCTTGTCGTGAGTGTAAAGCGCTTTCACTTACTTTCAAAATTCCTTCAGGGATCATTTTAATAAGCCTTTCGGTTGTTCTAATGTCGGTTTCGAATGTGGCTAAATCCCGATTATTGATTCCAATCATATCGGGTTTCAGTTCTAAGGCAACTTCGGTTTCCCACTCGTTGTGAACTTCAATCAAGACATCGAGTTTTCTTTCGCAGGCAGCGATATAGAGAGACTTCAATTGATCGGGTTGTAGCCCCGCGACAATCAAAAGCACGCAATCTGCTCCCCAAACAAGGGCTTCATCCAATTGATACTCATCAAAAATGAAGTCCTTTCTTAACAAGGGAATTTGAACCGCTCTGCGAACATCCTGGAGATATTGAGGCGATCCGTGAAAATATTCAATGTCGGTGAGGACCGAAAGGCAGGCTGCTCCTGAGGATTCATAGGTTTGGGCAATTTTTACGGGATCGAATTCACCCTCAACAATTTGTCCCTGTGAAGGACTCGCCCTTTTGACTTCCGCAATTAGGGCTGGTCTAGTTGCGTTGCGGATCAGGGCATCGCGAAATCCTTTCGGTGGGGGCACGCCAGCCGCCATCGCACGAAGAGTATTGGCGCTGACTAACTCTTTTGCCCTTTGGACTTCCCTTCGTTTCGTTTCAAATATCTTTTCGAGGATCGTCAAAGATCCTTCCTCAAAAGTTCTAGTTTCTCGGAGGCAAGTCCAGATCGGACGGTTTCCCTCGCCAATTCATAGCCTGTAACCCAAGAATCGGCCAAACCTGCTAATCGTACAGCTACGGCGGCACTTGGTAGGACCGCCTGGCACTTGGATGAATGAATTTCGGTCACTGCCTCAATAAGCATTTCTCCATTTTCTAATGGAGTCTCGCCTGCCAGTAAAGCAGAAAACTCGGCGGGCTTGGCTCCGAAAGTGGCAGGCGTCCACTCTTCCCTTCTCATTTCACCGTTTTCAATGATCCTTACTTGCGTTGTACTGATCGGTGAAATTTCATCGAGCCCCGGCTCACCGTGAACGACAATTGAGAATTCAGATCCGAGTTTAAGCAAAGACTCTCCAACCAAGTTAAGCAAACCTGGATCCCAAACTCCTACGATTTGACGCTTTGCTCCTGCAGGGTTCAGCAAAGGTCCCAACATGTTAAAAACTGTTCGGTACGGCAATTCTTTTCTTATTGGACCAATTCGAGCCGCCGTTGGATGGAATTTTGGAGCAAATAGAAAGGCAAAGCCAAGATTTTCAAGTCTCCTAGCCGCCGATTCTGGCTCTTCGCAGATCGGCACACCAATTGCCTCCAGCACATCTGCACTGCCACACCTTCCGGTTACGGCTCGATTGCCATGTTTGGCGACGACTGCACCAGCGGCAGCCGCGATAATTGCCGCGGCGGTTGAAATGTTAAACGAAGACACACCGCCCCCCGTTCCACAAGTATCGATGTGGTTAGTGACGTGGCACTTTACAGGAACAGCATCTTCCCTTAATCTTTGAGCGAAACCAGCAAGTTCATCAACTTGGATTCCCTTCATAGAGAGGGCGGTTAAGAATGCTCCTATTTGAGCAGAAGTTCCATCGGTGACAATTGCTCCCATAAGAAGGTTTGCCTCTGACATCGAAAGATTCTCCTTTTGGACAATTTTGTTAAGGAGTGCAGGTTGATCCATCGTCTTACTTTATTATCCACTTACAGAGCCAACATTGGGTATCTTTTCGTCTAATGGGACCATATCTTGGGATTCTTGCGGCAATGGGACTGGCAGCAACTCTCTGCGTAGTCTTCGCAACAATAAGTTGGGTTTTAGGCCCACGAAGGAACACTCCCTATAAAGGTTCTCCGTATGAATGTGGCGTTGCCCCCATTGGCGATGCTCGAGAACGTTTTCCAATCAAGTTCTTCGTGATTGCAATTGTCTTCATTTTGTTCGATATTGAAGTTGTCTTTTTGTGGGCATGGATGACGGTTTATAAGACGGCAGATATCGGCTTTCTCAAAGCCAGCTTCTTTGAATTTTTGGCCTATATGCTCACCTGGATTCTTGCCTATGCGTACGTTGTTCGGGTCGGTGCCCTTGATTGGGAAGAAGAGTCAGAAAAGTCAATTTCTGACTCAAAGCAATTGGAGGTGGCATAGGTGTCGGAAGAAACTGTTGCCGAAGCAGTTGTTGCTGATCCGATTGCTCCAGAAGTTCTTGCATTGACCGATAAGGTCAAGAAATCCGAACTCAAGTACGGAGAGCTCTATCTCTGCGTATCTCGGGAAGATCTACTTTCCAGTCTGAAGACCTTAAAGGAGTCTCCAGATCTCCAATACACATTGTTTAGTGAGTGTGTAGCCGTTGACTATTCAACTTGGACTCACGAACGAGACTTTGACGATCGGTTTGAAGTCATCTACAATTTGGTTTCGATTAAGCTCAATCGAAGAATTTTCATCAAGACATCCGTGAGCGATGGTGCCTCGATTCCTACCGCGAAACATATCTTCATGGGCGCTGAGTATCCCGAAAAAGAAATTGGGGATATGTACGGAATTGTCTTTGATGGTAATGAACTAATGCCGGGATCAAGATTTATGTTGCCCGACGACTGGGTTGGGCATCCACTCCGAAAAGAATATCCATTGGGTGGAGATGAGGTTATATTCGACAAGGGTTATCGAGGTCCGGCGGTTGAAAACGAAAGTTCGCCCCATGCTGGAGAGAGCTTCGAAGGCAAGACTGGCTCCCAAGATATCAGTGGTCGCTAGGCGACCAACATACTAGGTTTTCACAAATTGATAGGACTAAAGACCTAATATTCAAATTACCTATTGAACATTGGCACTTTTTTTGATATCGTTCACCTAACTTGCTCACCGTATGAATTCCATTAGAAATTGTGCGATGACTGAGCCAGATTTGAGGTTGCAGTAAGTAGCTTCAGTCGAAAGCATTTATAGGAAAAATCATGAAAAAAGCATTTACGCTAATCGAGCTTCTCGTTGTCATTGCGATCATCGCGATTCTCGCAGCTATCCTCTTCCCGGTTTTTGCTCAGGCAAAAGAAGCCGCTAAGAAGACTTCTGACTTGTCAAACGTCAAGCAACTCGGAACTGGTGTTGCAATCTACCTTTCAGACAACGACGATCTTTTCCCACTTCAATCTGGTCAAGGTCCAAACGGTCAATGGGGATACAATTGGAACAAGTATGTTCCTGCAGATTGGGCAGCAGCATCTGTTCCTACAAACCGAGCATTCTACTCAGCCGGGTTCTTTATGAACACGACTCAGCCATACGTCAAGAACTACCAGATGCTCCAAAGCCCTGGAACTTCTGCCGTTGAGTATCAAGCAACCAACCCAATTCTTGCTGGCAAGAAGAAAGAAACAACTAGCTACTCATACAATGGTATGTTGACTGCTTACAGTTCAACCTCTATCGCCGATGTGGCTAAGCTTCCTGCAATTACTGGTATGAACGGTAACGTTGCTGGTCTTGGTTGGGGATTTGCTTCTCCAGCATTGAGCTGTCCAGAACTGTTCACTGCTTGTACATACGTTCCATCCAAAGCTGGTTGTACGAGTGCAAGGAATGGTGAGCAAGGACAAGTCTATACCACCTATAGCAATGGTTCCATGTGGATCTACTCACGAGGACAAAACTGGGGTCTCGCTGATACCCACGCTAAGTTCCGACGACTTGGTGCAACTCAGAGCCCAGGCAACACTGAC
>JANPAV010000062.1:0-2040 GCA_031430115.1 Armatimonadota bacterium
AGTACCTCGACAAACCTCATGCAGGCAGACCGAATAATTGGAGTCGGATTCGAGCAAATCGAAACCGACCTTTCAAAAGTCCAATGCTTAGCCCTTGCGAGCATCATGAAAGGTTCAGCCAAACAGTCAATGGCTTCGAGCACCGTACCCGGTACCAATCAAAAGCGTGACGGACTTTACTACTTTGTACTTGACGAAGAAAAAGCAAAAGCAACTGTGGATTGGCTCATCAAAGGCGACGAGGGTGCCATGAAAAAGACCCTTCGAGTCGAGGTCTTTAACGGAACCAAAACCCAAGGGGCGGCAGCAAAGGCCGCAAAACTCCTGACTGACAAAGGCTACTCAGTCACTGTCTCCGGCAACGCTTTACCGACGACGTTGACAAAAGTCGTCTATCGAAAGGCCGCATTCGAAGGTATGGCGAAACAGATTCAACAAATATTTGGCGCAACATCCATCACCAAGGACGCGGTCAGAGTTGGCACAGAACCCGATATTACGGTGACAGTTGGTGACGATCTGACAAAAACAATCCAAGGCATGTCTTAGGAATTTGGCTGCCCATGATGGATGCTTTTCAAACTTTTGGATTTGAAAAGTCCCATGCCTAGCTGTTCCTCTTCCTGTCCTCCCGACAGGAAGAGGAACAGCTAGCTTGGAGGGCCGCATTACTTTGACGAAATTGCAATTTGGGAACTCCTACTTAAATCTTTGCGTCCTAATTACCAAATTGGTAATTTTCGACCATAATTAGAGTGTGAGAGTCTTTGCACTGTCTTCGCTTAGGCTGTTCTGGGAGCAATCGGATGCTCAGGCCGAACAACCAATGCGGGCATGGTACAAGGAAAGCGACGCAGCCAATTGGAATAATTTTGCCGAGGTAAGACAGACTTTCAATCAGACCGATATTGTGAAGGACAAATACATTTTTGACGTAGGTGGAAACAAGTGGCGAATCATCGCACAGATCAATTTTCAGTTTGGTGGAGTTTTGATCAAGTGGGTTGGTAATCATGCGGACTACGAGAAACTGACTCCAAAACAAATCAAGGACCTATAAATGAAAACAATCACCGTGCCGATCATCAAATCAGATAGCGATCTCAAAATGGTGTTGAAAACCTTTGATAGATTGTTCATGGCCGAGGCGGGAACATTAGAAGCTGAGCGCAGGGAGATTTTGGCCCTAGTCATCGAGTCTTATGAACGAAAGCACTTTCCAATTGAAGCCCCAGATTTCGTCACGGCGATCAAGTTTGCGATGGAACAAAGAAACTATTCACGAGAGAAAGTGGGGACAGTGCTGGGTGGGGCGTCAAGACTGAGTGAGATTCTGAATGGCAAGCGAAAATTGAGCTTGCGTCAGATTCGTGCCTTGAACCTCGAACTTAAAATCCCTTTTGAATCTCTCATGAAATCACCCTCCGACGGATTTGCTCCAATAAAGCGAAAATCTGGCCAAGTAGCTGCCCGCAAGCGAATCGTTGAACGAGTCATCAATGTCTCTGGATTTGATCAAATGAACCTGAAAGAGAATAATCAAAATACCATTAGCGGAGGTTGAACACTCTTCATCAAAAACACCGTTAATTGATGAGGTCTTGGAGGTCTCCGCAATAGGTGTCTTTGACGTTTAGTTTGGAAGAATTGGCCGCCGACTAAGCTAACTGAAAGTAGCTTCCTTTGGGTCCTGTCGCTAAAAGCCAGCTTTCGTAGAATGCTAGAGATAGTTGAGAAGTGGCTGCCCGCCGTGGATTCGAACCACGATTAAAAGAACCAGAAACTTTCGTCCTGCCATTAGACGAGCGGGCAATCAGGTTTACAAGAATACCATTTCCGCGAGGACCGCGAACCCAACATGAGCTCTAACTAAATTCAAAGCTAGTGGCTGGAGGCTGGAGGCTGGAGGCTAGCAGCCTTCCGTTTCTTCCACCAATCCGCCAAGATCTTTCGGCAAGGCTTCTCAACCCGGTGGAAAAGAAAAATGGACGTCGCAACGCTAAACGCGATCAAGCCCAAACAAAACCAAATGTTGTTCTT
>JANPAV010000063.1:0-5514 GCA_031430115.1 Armatimonadota bacterium
TCAATATTGGCAACGGGCACGTTTTCCCTAGGAGCTTTGGTTAAGCAAGCTTTGAAAGAACATCGTCATCTGTTTTAGCCAATAGATCCAGAGTTTTCAGCTAAAAGCTGTCAGGCATCTTGCCTGGCGGCTTTTTTTGTGGTGAACTCTACCAATGTGGGCAAATTTCCCACATCACCAAATTTAAGTTCAAATAGGACAATTTACTCAAAGAAGAAATTGAGTTTATGAATATATAGTAGACAAAAAGATACATAAATGCACTAGTTTTAACTAGACGAACTAGTCAAACTTCATTAATTACTTTAGAAAATGCAAAAAAGTGGAAAAAAAGGGTTTACACGTGGGAAATATCCCCTATATAATCTTTTCATTCAACTCCGGGAGCTGGAGGCGGATTGGGAAGGCTGGGGTGCTGACTCAAAAAATTAGGGCAGGTGGTCGCATGGATGCGTTCTCCCCTGCCCGCAAAATTTAGAAGTGATGGTGCGGCGAAGATGGCAGAGAAAACTAAAAGGGATCCAGATCTCATATTGCTCGTCAATCGCCATGAGCCAGTCCGAGTAGACGAAAAAGGTCGGATCACTCTCCAAAAGGAAATTCGCGATGCGCTAGGAAGCGATGTTGTCTTGGTCTGCGATGTCAGTAAGGTCATGCGCATGTATCCCGCTGAAGTCTTTAATAAGATTCAGACCGACGCCAAAAGGAGATTTTCGGACGATAATGCAAGCGCGAATTACTACTTCACCGTTATTTACTCCAATGCTCGCCTCGCAGAAGTTGATAGTGCAAACCGTTTAAGTATCCCTGCAGACCTTAGGAAGTTTGGTGGTTTCGATATTAAGGAAGAATGTGTAGTTATTGCAAGTGGAAGGGACTTCATGGTCATGCCAAGGAAGGCGTATGACAGCTACATGGAAAGTCCAGTGAAATTCATGGCTCCTCAAAGAGAGGATGTTGAAATCTTGCGAAAGAAGGCATTTGAAGAGGAAGAAGAATTAAGGAGGCTAGAAAGGCTTCTGGCACCAGGCGAATGAGTGTAATGATGATGGAACCACGGACATTTCCCCACGAGCCAGTTATGGTTCATGAAGTTCTGCGGGCTCTTTCGCTAAAGCCAGGTGATTGTGTGGTTGATGGAACCCTGGGGTTAGGCGGTCACTCGCTGCACTTCGTCGATGCGATTCGCCCTGGCGGTACGTTGCTTGGTCTCGACTGGGATGAATCCATGCTTGCGGTAGCCAGAGAGAGAATTGGTAGCCCGAAGGGAGTGACTGTTCACTTTATCCACTCCGATTTCCGGGAGATGACTCTAGCTCTTCAGGAGTATTCGATCAAACCAAATGGAATTCTGTTGGACCTCGGTCTAAATTCGGCTCAAATCGAAGATCCAAATCGAGGAATTACTTTTCGACAAAACGGACCGCTCGATATGCGAATGGATAGAACTCGTGGTGAGCCAGCAGCTGCGCTATTGAATCGATTGTCACCCCAAGCAATTGAAGATGGATTGCTTGAATATGGAGATGAACGGTGGGCGAGAGCGATAGCTAAGAAAATTGTCGAGCGTCGAAAAGATCAGCCATTGAAAATGACGGATGATTTGGTGGAGTGTGTTCTCGCCGCTATTCCTGGAAAGGCAAGAGACAAGCGAATCCATCCCGCGACTCGGACATTTCAGGCGGTAAGGATTATGGCTAACGCAGAATTGGATGGGCTTAGCGATGCATTAGAAGATGCCGCAAAGTCGCTTCAAGTTGGCGGATGTCTCGTGGTCTTGAGCTATCACAGTGGAGAAGATCGCATTGTTAAAAACGTTTTTTCAAAATTAGTAGAAGAAGGGTTTCACCAAGTGGACAAAAAGCCATTGGTGCCAACCGAATCAGAAGTAAGGCGAAACGCAAGAAGCCGCTCGGCCAAACTTCGAGCAATTATTAAGTCATCAGACAAGGAAAGTCATCATGAACGCATCAGTAAGTATTCATCGCGGTAAAGCGCAGCAACGAGTCCGAGTGCCATCGAAGGCCCGATCTAGGGTCGTCCCAATGATATTGCAGGGAACAGTAGTTTTCTTTGCCGTATTCATCATTGGGAGCTTCGCGTTGTCTTTAGGAGGCCATATTTTGGCTGAAGGTCAACGCGCGCAAATCAGATCGATGTCCAAGCCCCTTGTGTTGGCCCGAGAAGATAATCGACAGTTGAAGGCAAATTCTTCTTTAGACAAATCGCAAGAATCCATTGAGGAGTGGGCGATTCAACGAGGATTTGTTCGCAAATACGCTCCCGTAATAAAGCAACAGGAAACGTATGTCGCGCAAAGGTAAGAAGCTTTATTCGATCAATCCAGCCATCGTCTGTATGGCCGGATTGTTTGGCATTGCCGGAGCTTCACAAATCAAGCTCCAAGGGTTTGAAGCTGAAAAAACTACCGAATTGGCCGACAAAGTCAATAAGTACTTTGTCGAGAAAAAAGACAAGGCTAAGCGAGGTTCCATCTATTGTCGTGACCTAACTCCTTTGGCAATTGACGCAAATACGTACATCTTAACGATCAATTTTGCAAAAATCCCAAGAGTTCCGGGATTTGGAATTGCCCTTTCGGAGGCAACCGGGATTCCGGCAATCGAATTTTCTGATCGAGCGAAAGGAACCCGATCATGGCCGACGGAAATGACTCCTGACCAGAAAAAACAAGTGCAGGGAATAAAAAAAGAGTGGTCGGCAGACGGAGTGTCAATTGAATCTGCGCAAGATCGAAGTTATCCATTGGGTCAATTTGCTAGTTCATTGGTTGGTTTCCAAAGAAGTCATCCGGGTGATGAAAAGTCAACAGTTCGAATTGGACTAGAGGCTAGTTTGAACGATGTCTTACACGGCGTCGATGGTCGTCAACGCGGTCTCCAAGACAACAATGGTGAGCTATTGCCTTTGCGATCTTATGACCCAGAAGTCATTCGAAAGGACGGCTCTAAGGTTGTCACGACAATCGATGCAAATATCCAAACGAGTGCTTCGCTCGCAATTCGAAATGCGGTGATTTCAAATAAGGCCGATGATGGAGTTGCGATTGTCGCAAATCCGAAGACGGGAGAAATATATGCGATGGCGACTTATCCCACGTCTGACCCAAATGACTTGGCTCAATCAAAGTGGGATGGAAAAAATCCGGCTTACAAGGAAATTCTGGAGCCCGGTTCTACGTTCAAGATTTTGACACTAGCAAAGGCTTATAGTGAAGGGATCGTTCGCGAAGGAATGTTTTGGCACTGTAACGGAACACTAGGGATCAACTCTGTCTCTTCTGTTCATTGTGATAAGTCACATGGTTCCCACGGGGAAGTTGATGCTGAAGGCGCAATAGCCAAGAGTTGCAACGTGACTTCAGCGCAGTGGGCCCTGAAAATTGGAAACGAGGAATTTCTCAACTATCTGGGTGACTTGGGTCTTCGTGAAAAAACCCAACTCGAATTCTTTGGCGAGGTCAAAAACAAAATCGTTCCAGACCGCGGTGCGCCAAAACTTCAATTAGCCACGTGGGGGTTCGGCCAATCTATGAGTGTGACTCCAATTTCGCTTACCCGAGCATTTTGTACAATTGCTAACGGTGGGCTTCGAATTCCCCTCAAGCTCATAAAATCTATTGATGGAGTAGAACCAAAACCAAAATCGGAAACAAAAAGGGTTTTGTCCGAAGAATCATGCGATTACACACTACATTGTATGCAGGCAGTTATGGAAAAGGGCACCGGACGAAGCATGCAAATGGCGGGCTATGATCTTGGCGGAAAGACTGGTACTGCTCAAAAGATGGGCAAAATAGTGAAAGGTGGATATGTTTCCAACTTTGTTGGCGTGATTCCCGCTAAGAACCCACAAGCCGTCATATTGATCATGGTAAATAATCCGAAGGGCGGAAAAATTTACGGAGCTGACGTTGCCGGACCTGTTTTTACCGATGTCGCTCACTCAGTAATTAAGAACTTGAGGATTCCGCCGAGCCATGCAATGAGTCAAACTTCTCTTACGGCTCCACAAAAGTAGCGAGCCTGAGGGATTTTGAAACTCAGCGAACTTTGTGAGCAATCTGGAATTCGAAACTTTGAAGTGATCAACGATTCAGAAGTGAATCGATTGGTCATGGATTCTAGAAAGGTTCTGCCTGGCGACCTATTTGTTGCCATGCCATCAGCAAATACTGATTCAAGTAAGTTCATCCCAAGTGCTTTGGCGGCCGGTGCAGTCGGGGCAGTTGTTCACGAAAGGGAAGCAATTCGACTCCTTGCCGGCTCTTCTGGAGTTTTTCTGCCTAACTTTGAAGATGACCTTTGGCGGCTCTGTAAGACGATAACCGGAAATCCATCGGCAAGTATGAATGTTGTTGGCATAACTGGTACAAATGGCAAAACAACTACCGCCTGGATAGTTCGTGACATGCTTATGGCAATGGGAGTTCCGAGTGCATATTTAGGGACGCTCGGATTTCAATATCCTGACCATTCAATTGAGCTTCCTAATACAACGCCGTTTGTAGTCGATCTCTACAATTATCTTGCCGATGCTCGAGATGCGGGAGTTCAGGCATTGGTAATGGAAGTTTCTTCTCATGCTTTAGCTCAGAAGCGAGTTGAAGGGATTGAATTTGATGTTGCAGTGATGACAAATCTGACTCAAGATCACTTAGATTTTCATGGTTCGCTTGAGGAATATGCAAAGGCCAAGTGGCGGCTTTTTTCTGAATTTGGTCCAGTTGTCGGTTGTTTCAACATGGATGATTCCACTGTCGCGGAGTGGAACGAAATGTTTGTTGGCTCCAAAATTGGCTATTCAACAACCGTGGGTTCTACTGTTCCGTTGACTGGTGTTGCAGCTAAAGTAGCAATTGACGGAATAGATCTTCAACTGTCTTTTGGGGGCGATTCACGGAGCGTTCATTCCAGTTTGGCGGGAAGCTACAACATTTCGAACCTAGTTTCAGCATGTTCAGCATTGCTCGGGCTTGGCTATTCCCTTGATCAGGTTGCAGGTGTGGTCCCACAGGCAACGCCGGTTCCCGGACGCTTTGAGTCAGTTCCGAATGATCAAGGAATTGGAGTGATCGTCGACTATGCGCATTCGCCCGATGCGCTAGAGAAGCTATTAGATGCTGTTCGACCGTTAACTGCTGGCAAAATCATCACAGTTTTTGGGTGCGGTGGAGATCGCGACAACACAAAACGTCCTTTAATGGCTGCTGCAGCTTCCGAAAGATCTGACTTGACTGTCATTACGAGCGATAACCCTCGAACCGAGGATCCGGTAAAGATCTTAGAACAGGTCGCTTCGGGAATCAATTCGGGCAAGGAATCCGTCTTGATTGAGGACAGAATTGAAGCTATTTACTTTGCCATTCGAAATGCAAACCCAGGAGATACAGTTGTGATTGCGGGAAAAGGGCATGAGGACTACCAGATCATTGGTCGTGAAAAGATTCACTTAGACGATCGTGAAACGGCCAGAGAGGCATTGAATGCGCCA
>JANPAV010000064.1:0-2456 GCA_031430115.1 Armatimonadota bacterium
CTTCAAATGTGAGGTGGTTCAGCGGTCGATAGTAGTCGTCAATTCGGATTACGGCGGCATCAAGGTGATCTGCCATTGCGTTAGCGATGGTCGATTTGCCCGAACCCGTCCCTCCTCCAATTCCGATTACCGTAACTGACATCCTCGTCAATATTGTAGCGGAAGGAACGCCCAATCAGATAACGTATCGGTACTAGATGTGTATTGAAAAAGCCGAAAAGCACTTAATCCAACTTGAGCCAAAGTTCGCCGTATTAGTCGAACGGCATGGACCCTGTGTCCTAATCGAAGAAGCTCGGGAAACGAATATATACGAATCGCTCATGCGAGCAATCCTGTTTCAACAATTGTCGGGCAAGGCAGCTTCCACGATTCGGGATCGGTTGTACGCGCTGTTTCCTGACCATGCTTGTCCCCCTGCCGATCAATTGGCAAAGATGACGGTCGAGGAGTTTCGGGCGGTGGGTGTGTCACGTCAGAAAGCGGGATATCTACAAGATCTCGCATCCAAAGCTGATGTCATCCCATCTCCGTCGGAACTGCACGAAATATCGGACGAAGAAATCATTACTCGCTTAACTTCAATCAAAGGGGTCGGAAGGTGGACGGTCGAAATGCTGCTGATGTTCACATTTGGACGAATGGATGTTTTGCCGGTGGACGACATGGGCGTGCAGGAAGGGTTCAAGCGCATCTTTGGCTTAGACCATCGTCCCAAGAAAAAGGAGATGGAGGCACTAGCTGAATCGTGGCGACCTTACCGTTCGATTGGCAGTTGGTACATGTGGCGACTGGTTGATGATAAATCCAGTCAAGAATTAGCCTCGGATAGTTAAGCAACAAAACGGCCTAGAGCCAGATAGGGATATCGTTTGATGGCTGTAGGCGCACTGAAAATTGTAAATATTTGTCTAAGTGGATATAAATAGGCATGGCCTTAAAGTCATCCATCGTCCACTTGCTTAATGGCCCCTTTGGGTTTTGTGTAAGGATATCGGACAACATCATTGTACGATAGAGCCGAACTTCGTCAGCCCACTTATCACTTGGAAGCGGCATTTCGTCTGCCTTAATCGAAGCATCAATCCAACGTCTTAAGAATTCCATCGAACAATTCTTGACAAGATCGTAATGAGTTTTCTCTCGAAGTTGCAGCGCTTCAGATGTAAAGCTTGGAGTAAATAGTTCAAGTGTTGCGAGTGCTCTCGCCCGGATTTCTTCGACATTTGGTTCAAAGCTAAATGTAGTGGGTTCTTTTCCCTTCTTTACAACAGTTGCGCCAACGCAACCTGCAATCGCTTCCAAAAGATCCGGCTTCCAATTGCCTGAAACCTGGACGTTGACCCACATATCATCAAAAAATGGATGAATCTTGGTTTGATAGCCAAGGCCGGATAAACCATTTCCTAGTCGAAAAGATGCGTCAATTCCTGGTGCTCGATCCGACGTCATTTCCAACTGTAGTTTCTTTATGATGTCTTCTTTTAGTAGAAGGCGAGGTTGAGGGACCATTGGTCGGCAATATAGTTCAGGCAATATTCCTGGTTGGAGGAAACGATGAACTCCTTTCTCCTTATATTTGAGAAATGAAGGTAGCGGCGGATCTAACTTAACTGAACCATCACTGTATCGCAATGCACGCACTGGTCCCATCCCTGAGAAATACTTCTCAGGGACAATATTGACCCTTTTTGGGAGGCTATCGCTTGTCGCTACAAACCTAACATATTGCTCGAACGTTCCTCCCGGAAACACTCGAATTGACTTAAGTTGGTCTTGTTGCGCAACTATCGTTAAGAAAAGTGAGGGGATCAGGATCATATACTTAGATCAACAGTCTGATTCGTAGGAAGTTTCAAAAGAATTCTTTAATCATTGGCACCCATGCCAAGAGTTCCAACGCTCATCAAGACCACTGCCCAACTTTGAGCGTCTTCGTAGCTTGCTGCCGTCACTGAGACGTTGTAGCCATCAATGCGGGTAACGCCAGGGATTCGAGCTGCCCAGTCGGCATCTTCGGTGCGATTGACTTCCAGTCGAACCACGCACTCGCCTTTGATCGTCCAAGGCAGGTTGAGGTTTCTCAATGCCTGCTCGGCGGTCGCTTCAATAAGTGGACCAGTTTCCGATGGGTGAAGTAATCGCCCCATGTAGCGCCCAATCCCGTGTTTCGTCACCACAGTATGAACTCCCGGGAGCATGGCACTCGCTTCCGCGCAACCCCGATAATCGCTGCTAACCATTGCCAAGGGGACACCATAGCGACCAGCAGTAGCCGCAGATAGACCCATTTCACCGAGTTCAATGTCGTTGATGAACAGCCGGTGGGCGCGACCTGTATAGGTGTGCTCCATGATTCCCTCGGCGGATCCCGCCTTGGCATGATAACCGATAAGGAAAGCCGCATGAAAGGTCTCGTCAATTCCTTCCATCATTCCGTCCCGACCGGACCCATG
>JANPAV010000065.1:0-9317 GCA_031430115.1 Armatimonadota bacterium
TCACGGATTGCGCCAGGCAAAATTATACCCCCGAGGAATCTTTTTGTGGCGTCAACTCGTACCAAGATTTGTGACCACATACAAAATTTTGTGGATAAAGAAAGATAGGGGACTGGAACATGCCGACGAACTCATGCACAGAGTTGAAGGAATTCTCAATGAGCACGCGGCAGAAGGAATGGAGCTTGACAAATTAATGCCAAATCTGAATCCGGTTTCGAACGATCTTCTTGGCGTCTTTCTCGTGCTCAAGAAAGCCTAAGCATGCTTTTGAGAGAACAAAAATGACTCCCGTTTTGGGGGCCGATGGGCAGTTTTGTGCATTTAGTCAATCGTTTGCCGTTTGCCGGTTGCCGTCTTCTCCCGCTTCTGTCGGCACGGCGACATCCCGGGAGGCTCCGCCGAATCGGGACCTTGCTTCTCCCGCTTCCCTCGCTTCTTGGCTACCAGCTAACACCTTCTTCATGTATCCTTATATTAGTTGCTACCCGAGAACTTTACGTCGAAGCTAGGAGCATGGGACCCGGTCAAAGGTTGGGTGCCCATGACTTACAAAGACTGCTTTGTTAAGCAGTCAATTTCTGGCGTTAATCGAATCCTCATGGCCAACCAAGGCAGTTCGATCGACCTTCTCAACCATCTCCTCGTCTTCTATCCCGAGCCGTACCGTTTGGCTTACCTACTGGTAACGCCGCCCGAGGGATTCCAACCAATGAAGTACGAAGTGGAGGGCCTATCCGCCACCCAAGTGAAACAATTCCTCAACCAGTACCGAGCCTTTCTCGAAGGCGATGCAAGACACCACATCTGGATTCACTCGGCAAGCGGCGGAACTCTTATTTGCGACGAGCACGACTGGATCTACGCCTACGGTTCACAGGAGCAAATCGAAACTCATTTGGTCTCCCAAGGTTTTGAATCGGAAATGCCCGAGATTCCCTTTCCCCATTTGCATAACGAGTCGTCATCGAACGACGCAGTGATGCGAGAGTTGCTGGCCCACTTTGAGTGGAAAGCGCAGCCAGTGTCGAATTTGGGTTAAGGTCAGCTCTTATCGTTTGATTTAGGAGTTGAATGTGGTCACCAATCAATCAACTATTAGTCTCCTCGACATACTTGGGATTGCCATCACGATTCTCATCACTTTGTTGACCTTGGCGTTTGTCTTTGCTCCTTGGATCTTAGCCGCAATGTTCACGAAGAATCGCCAAATGTGGCTGTGGTGGTATCGCAATGAGTGGAAAGGCACGTTAATGATTAGCCTGATTGTTACCGCGTGTCGGGTTCCGATCATCTTGAGTGTCGTGAATTTGAAGCATAGCGAATTCGTGATCCTTGCATGCCCAGATATCATGAGTGCACTTTTGATTTCATCGGTGCTCTTCTCGCCGGAAACAGTTCCTCCAGATCGCTGGCAATTTTTTGGACTTTTGATCCTGGAAATGCTCATCGTCTTCTGCCTATTCTCAGTTCTCAAGCGAAGCAAAACGTACTTCGCCAAGCGGGCGTACGAGATCGAATGACTTGATGGAAATGTGAACGCGGCTCCGGAATTAGCTGCCTTGACAGAATTTGGAACTACATCACTTTCCAACTCTCGCATAGACTTCGGCACCCCGCTTAAAAACCTGCGTGGGGGCAAAAGCTTTCGATAAATCCGCAAGCGGATTAACGTCCAACACCACGAAACTTCCTTCGAATCCTTGCGCAATACGACCAATTTTTCGATACGGAAAGATCGACTGAGGTGTGGTCTCGAAAAGTGATCTGAAAATATCGGTATTGCTGAATCCGACCGCATTCCACGAAAGGGCCTCTTCCGTTTGGGTCTTTGAAAAATTGTCAGAGCCAACAACGAACGAGGCACCACCAGCCCGGAGAGCCGCTACATTTTTCTTTTGAAGTTGTTGCACAGCTAAGAATCGATCTTTTTCGGAATAGTAGGTTGCCAGCGAGATAGTGGGCTGAATAAAGCGTCTTGCCGCCAATCTCGCTGTTTTGCCATCAATTGCGAACCTTTCCGCCTCCTCCTTGTTCATTCCGTACCCTGGCATGTGCGCGGTTCCATCAACTCCCGCTCTCATTGCCAACAAAAAGTCATACGCGGTATCTACGTGAGCATAGACCTTCAGTCCAGCCTCGTGACCCTTTTTCACAACAAGTGGAAGCATGTTAGTGTCAAGTCCAACGGTTCCTGGCATTCCCTTCAAGTTTTGAGGTCGATTTATGGTGTCCACCAAAAAAACTTTCACAATATCGGGGTCGCTTGCCAAGTATTTTGGCCAAGATTCTTCTAGTAGAGCCGGAGAATCGGCAAGCCAATAAGAATCTCCAACCTGAACGCGTTTCTGGCTCTTCACATAATCGGCTCGTTCCTGTGGGGTTAGCTTGTTGTCCATATTGAGTTGTAGTGACTCGTATAGATAGGCTGGATGGCCATATTCAGCCGTAAATCCAGCATTTGCGTATGCTACATCTATCGAGTTTGATTTGTTGACAACCGTATCGGCCTCATCGCGAAGGCTAGAATGGTTCCCCATCGATTGAACGTACAAAGTCCCTTCGGACAAGTATTGATCGTTCATTCGCTTGGCTAAAAAGGCTCCATCGATGTGATGGCAGTGGGCATCGCCATACGGAGGCACTATGAACTTTCCGGCTAGATCAAGCTCCTTTACTGAACCAGTTGGCTCTACTATGGTGAAAAGTCCGTCTACAACGTACCAATCCTGCTTGGAAAAACCCTTCCCGTCAAAAACGCTTCCGCCTTTAAGATAGTAGGCATCGTTTGGCTTTTTCAACTGGATATTGCCATTAAAGGATTCTAGGCTAACCGCGGTCTCTCGGCCCAAAACCATCGCGACTTCCGATCGAATGGTGCCATTGAAAGTCTTTGTCGAAATGTCGTGAAGCTGGTTACTCTGAGTGCCATAGAGAATGTCGCCATTGAAGGTTTTTACTCGGACCTTTCCGCTTACTCCGCTGATTCGAATCGATGAATTAGTGGTTTCAACGTCCAGATCAGTCTCGCGAGGAATAATCAAGGTTGTCTCAATGAGCGGGGGTGAGTAGTCGATCGCTCCGGGATACTTCTTACTCGGCTCGCCGGGAGTCTTGAAGTTCTCTTTTGTGATCAGTCTCAACTCACTCCCGTTCCACGAGCGTTCCAATTTGACCTCGCTGAGTTTGACGACTTTGTCCGCCCTCGTTAACTGTTTCAGAACGATTTGCTTGTCATATCCGGCTTGAATCCGTACCGGACCGTTCGTACCCCGAAAGACTATTTTCAATCGTCCTTTGGGAACATTGAGAACATCAAGGGATCTCGAAGCATAGGGATTGACAATTTGGTTGGCGATAGCAAGGAAAGCGATAATCATGATTGGTTAGATGGTTGTAGTTGTAGGCTCGTTGTCCAACTGCCGACTTCGAGAATAAGGTCGCGAGTCCAAGCCTCTTCGACGTTGAGACGGGAAAGCCCATGTTTGATTCCGCAATAAATCCAAGGTTGCTGGATTCGCAGTGTGCGAAATGAATCAAGATCTGGTCGGGCTTCGGATAAGCATGATTCATAGGCATCTGCGAGAAATTGAAGTTGATTTTTACGTTCAACAAGGGGTCCAAGCCGATCTTGTAGCTTTACTTTTCTTATCTCTGAAGGAATAAGGTGAGCAAATGCCAACGCCATGTCAACCTCCCGGCTCTCGTACTCGAGAGAACCAAGACCGTGTTCGATCATCCTTCGGCACTCGATTTGCCCACTTGTCGTGATCTTATAGACCGAACGCTCGGGTCGCTTCCCTTCCTTTTCTACCTTAGCAACCTCTACGAAGCCCGCCTTGGTCAGTTGACGAAGCGCATTATAGATTGAGCCAATCGAGATTCCCGCCCATCGATGCACAGCCCACCTTTCGGCGACGGCGACAACCTCGTAGCCGTGACGATTGGAATCAACCAGAAGGCCCAGTACAAATAGGCGAACAACGGAAAATGGTTCAGTTAACATATTTCATCTAAAGTATATTATATAACATATCGAAATTTTTCACGGATTGAGTTTCTAATACGGAAATTGTCGAAATTTTCACTTGGGTACTTCGCTCTTTCAGTCTACGTTGGTTGTCCACCAACTGAACATTCCCCCTTACTCGTCGTCTAAGTTCCCTTGTCTATGAAGCTCATTGATAATATTCCGTGTTGGGGTGATCCGGTTTTTCCGGAGGCCCTCAAACAACTCGACAACGCTCGAGCCACGGGTGCAGAGCGGTTGGCGCTGATGGCAGACCATCACGTCGGCTATGGCGTCCCTATTGGGGGCGTGGTTGCCTATAGACATCGAATCTCACCCAGTGGTATCGGCTACGACATTGCCTGTGGCAATAAAGCCGTCCGACTGGATGTGGACGCCATCAAGGTCAAATCCAAGATTAATCCGTATATGGATGAAATCGTGAAGAAGATCTCATTTGGCGTCGGACGAGCAAATAACGAAGAAGTGGACCACGAACTTTTCGATGATGAAGCCTGGAAGATGCCAGTGTTGAAGTCCTGCAAGGATAAAGCAAGGGCTCAGCTAGGAACCGTCGGAAGTGGAAACCACTACGTCGATATCTTTGAAGACGAGCAACACCGAATTTGGGTTGGCGTGCACTTTGGTTCACGCGGACTTGGGCATGGTATTGCCGAACACTTCATGGATATCGCCAAAGGTCAGAACCAGATTGCCGAAGGCATCACATGGTTATCGACCGAAAAGGCTGACGGTGAGGACTACCTGGAAGCGATGCGCATTGCGGGCGAATATGCTTATGCGGGTCGCGATTGGGTGTGCGCCAAAGTCGCCAAAATCTTGAGAGGCACAATTGTGGACGAAGTTCACAACCATCACAATTTTGCCTGGAAAGAGACTCACGATGGACAGGAGTACTGGGTGGTGCGAAAAGGCGCGACTCCGGCGTTTCCTGGTCAGCGTGGTTTTGTTGGCGGCTCGATGGGTGATAATAGCGTCATTCTTGAGGGTGTCGAATCTCCATCGTCTCGAGCGGCTCTGTACTCGACGGTGCACGGTGCGGGGCGAGTCATGTCGCGATCTACCGCTAAGGGCAAGCGCGGTCAAGATGGAGCAATCTCGAAAGAAGACATGAGCCGTTGGATCAAGCGGATGAACGTTTCACTCCGCGGTGCAGATGTGGACGAAGCTCCTCAATGTTACAAGCGGTTGCATCGGGTTCTGGAGCATCACGCGGAGACGGTTCGGGTTCTGCACACGCTGACTCCGCTTGGGATCGCGATGGCGGGCGGCGACATTCGCGATCCGTATAAAGATTAGTTGGGAAGCGGAAGAAGAGTATTCGCTTCGCTCAATCGACTCATCCAATTCGCCAAACGGTTTCGATTTTCTTTGACGGATTGGCTCATTGGCTTCTCTGTCCAAAGAAGCATTCCGCTTCGCGGAGGGGTTGCGGAAAAATTGCGATGGCGGGTGGCGACATTCGCGATCCGTATAAGGACTTGGTGGGAAGCCGGGTCCCAATTCGGCGGAGCCTCCCGGGATGTCGCCGAGACGACAGAAGCTGAACGTGTGGACCGTTATGAAGACTGCAAATGAACTATTGCGAACTGACGCGATAGTTATCCCCATGAAATGTGGAAAACTTCGCGATACTTTTCTTGCATAACGCAAAATAATATCGTATAGTTAACTTGTCTCCAGTGAAGAGCGCAAGCAAATCACAAACGGAGGCAAAACGCAATCAGCGCCTAGCTTCGGCAAAGCGCAGAAAGCAAAACGACTTGACGGTGATTAGCCTAGGCTAGTCACCTGAAAGGTCAAGTTTGGCTGGCACAGCGCTTCGGCAAAAGAGCTAAGTAAACAAAAACTTGGGATCCCGTTGGAGTGGCTGCAAAGCAACTTTGATTGGATCCCATTTTTTGTTTGAGCGCTTTCTCTATTTCCTTAAGCCTTAATATCAACTCATTACTTATCCACACTAACTGTGGATAACTTCTTGATTCTTTTGTTGCATTTGTTTCGTCGCCGTGCAATACTATTATTGTCTTCAGTGAAGAGCGCAAGCAAATCACAAAACGAAGACAACCCGTCTCGACTGCAGAGCTTCGGCAAAGCGACAGAGGCAAACCGCCTGGAGTACAACGATTTCGATCTGAGCATGATGAAGGGCAAAAATAGTGACTCGCAAAGCTTCGGCAGCGCGAAGACCACGCATTGTCCGAGGAGGACGACTTAGGTCGAACTTCGATGAAGACAATAAGTCTTGAGGGTGGTTAGCTTAGGCTAGCCGCCTAGAGAGGCTAAATTTTGGGGTTCCGTTGGAGTCGCTGCAAAGCAACTTTGATTGGACCCCTTAATTGTTTGTCGGGCACCTGGCAGTTGGCTTATTCGGCGGGATTTAGACAACGACTTGCAACTGGGCTTCTCGCAAAAGGTCGAGTACATCGAAATGGGTTGCCCAATGCGTCATGTAATCCTCATCAAGGCTTCCCTGTTGCATTTCTAGAACCTGCACAATGTCATTCCATTGCTTGTCGCTCACGCGGTTCCCTAATACAAACCAACGGAGTTTGGTAATAACTGTATCCTCAGCCGAAGCGAACGGTGCCAAAAATTCAGGAAGGATTGGGTGTAGCTGGGTCCGGGCGAACGATGCCTTGGTGTACTCATTCGTTCGAAGCACAAACACGTCGAGTTTGAAGGTTTCCTCGAAGTGGATCAATTGAAACGCCCTAAATTCATCCCGAGACCCTATTGCCTCTTGCATGTCGTTGATTGATGCCATAAAGTCATTGCTCACGGCATCGAACAGCGGCTGAATGTCGGCGGACGTAAGCAGAACTGCAAGGTCTAGGTCATGTGTCTGCCTTGGCTGCCCCCAAAGACTGCTCGCAAAAGATCCTCCGACCATATAAGGAATTTCGAGTCTATTCAAGACAAGAAGGAAGTCTTTGACAAGAGCTGGTGTCGGAGTCAAGGAAGTCTCGCAAACCTCCGAATGGTCTTCTTCGTCTGCTCCGGATACGCCTCTCGCGACTCGTCGCAGAGTTGCATAGCCTTCTGAACTCTCCATACCGGTCCTTTTTCGCGGATCATCAATACTTGTGCACGATGCATCTCGTCGGATGTGTCAAGTAGATCAGTGCGCTTCATGTCTACTATAATTATACGACTTTTGCGAGTTTTTACAGCGAGATAAATCTCGAAGGACACAGCGCCAACAAGTTGCCGCACTCCACACATGAAAAAAGACCCCAGAAGGTTCGTTCTGAGGTCTTTTCAAATTGCTTGACTAAGCTTAGGCAGTGACTGCTTCTTCTTCGTCTTCCTCAACCACAACGATCAACGCAGGGTCGAATACTTCAACCGAGATATGAGCGTCTACATGTGCATGAAGATCAAGCTCAACGGCAAACGTGCCAAGTCGCTTGATCGGGTCGTGAAGAGCAACTTGTCGCTTCTCCAAACTAACGCCCAATTGAGCCTTGATCGCGTCCGCGATCATTTGTGAGGTGATGGCACCATTAAGGCGAACGCCATCGGCACCGACCTTGGTTTCAATCTTAACTACTTGACCGTCAAGCTTAGCTTTGAGGGCTTCGGCATCAGCCTTAACTGCACCGGTCTTCTCTGCCATTCGTGCATTTCTCTTATCGAGAGCAGCGACTTGATTTCGATCAGCAATAATTGCGAGCTTACGAGGGAATAGGTAATTTCTCGCAAAGCCATCGGCTACGACAACAACGGTTCCGGCTTTGCCGACTTTTGGTACAGTTTGATTCAGGATTACCTTCATCTAATAAATCTTCTCCAGCGGTGTTCACCCAGCTTAGTGTTTGATTCCAAACCCAATACTTGGTGCGTTGTCCCTAAAGATCCGATCCATTCCTAAGAAGAATGACGTATCCTTTCCGAAACTATATCGGAGTCGAGCATTGAATGTTGGATTGTTCAAACTGAACACGTCCGCACGAAGCGATGCCTTGGGACTGAAGGAATAATCTACCCCAAAACTTGGCTTAGATGCAAATATCCCGTACCTCAATTGCATTTTTGGGTCAATTTGTTTTCCGACTTGCGCGATGAGTTTGTTGCCTTCGAAGGCATTATAGAGACCAACTTGAATGCTGTCTCCACTTGCTTCCGGAAAAACCAAGGTGAAATCTGATCGGGTAAAGCTCGGTTTTGACTCCTGAATAATGTCAAGGTGAGTTTCAAACTTTGGTCCCGTAATCTTGTTTCCGGCCAATGTATTCGAAACTTTTTTGACCGCACCTTTGACGTCGTCTGCCATATCCGAGAACTTGGCAACAAGGTCGTTGACCTTGGTCAACAAATCACTAACCTTGGCGGTGATCGCTGGACCGTCCTTTGCCATCTTATCAACGCTCAGGGCGATAGATTCTCCGTTTGCCGCCATCTTGACGCCACTATCGGTCATTGTTTTGAGGTTGGAGGCTGAACCTTTGATTGCGGCTTGCATTTCCGGATCGCTGACAATCTTCGTCAACTCCGCGATCATCTTATTGCCCTTATCCGAGGCATCTCGAATATTGATCAAAGTTGCCTTAAGGTCTTTCTGCATTCCGCCGCCCTTTGTGGCAGTAAGCAATTCGTTGGTAAGGCCCTTTACGTTGGACATCGTTGCCGATGCATCTTTCAAAGTCTGGACTAAAGTGCCCTGATTGTTCGTCATGAGCGAGTTCATCGCCCCGGCGGTCTTACCAAACTCTTCCATAGTTCGGTTTGTGGTAACCAAGAGGTCCTTGAGCCCATTAACCATGGTTTTGTCTTCCATGATCTTTCGGAATGCTGCCATTGTTTTGGTTAGTTCTTCGATCGCTTCTTTACCGTTCGGCAAAATGTTATCAAGAGCTCCTTGTCGAATTCCAATCAATTCCCCTCCTGGCTCTAAGTTGCCCTGGGGTTGGGGAGGTGGCACGACCAAAACAACGTTTTCACCTATTCCCGTGAGGCTCGCCGGCAATTGAACTTGTGATCCTTTAGGGATACTGACGGTTGGCTTTACAGCCAAAACCATTTGCGCTTCGGTTGCGGACACCAGTTTGATGTCGCTAACCGTGCCGATATTGACACCCGCCATGAGAATTCTGGTTCCAGAATTTACTCCACCCGCATCATGAAACTTTGCGTAATAGGTGACAGGCTTTGGCGCGAGAAGGCTCTTGCCGATCATCGCGTACGCCATGTAGAGCATTGCGAAGAATGCTACGACCAAGACCCCAACTTTTCCAGCGTTTTGCATACCTTACTAAGTGTAGACGCTTATCCTGGCAATTTTGCT
>JANPAV010000066.1:0-61463 GCA_031430115.1 Armatimonadota bacterium
GACACGGTGACGACGAATTCGAAGATTAAATTCGACGAGGTTCCCGAGTTTGTACCGGAAGTATTTGCTCGATTGTCAAACATGGATGTATCCAAACTGAAGAACTTTGAGAAGGGAATTGAACAACTTTGTCAGGAAGGACTTGTACAATTGTTCTGGAACACAAAGAGCACTTTGCGCGAGCCAATCCTTGGCGCCATTGGTCGGTTGCAGTTTGAAGTTGTGCAGTATCGCCTGATTGCCGAGTACGGCGTCAAGACCCACATCGAGCCAATGTCTTACGAGATCATTCGCTGGCTGGATGGCGATCGTGAAGAAATCAAGGGCATTTATTGGGGCGGCAGCGCGATTGGTTTGGAAGACAATTACGGCGTTCCAGTGGCATTGTTCTCGACTGAGTGGGGCTGTAGCTACCAGACCGAGCAGCATCCGAAGATTAAGTTCTTGAAGTCTCCGAGCGAAAGCTTTACAGCGTTGGCAGGATAGAGAAGCATAGTTTCGTGACGCATAATAGAAGTACATGAGTAAAACCATTCCCCTAGCTGATTTTCTACGAAGCTTCAACCTAAAGGATGGGGAGATTTTGAGCGTGGCTCGATCAATGGATGAGGATGAGATCCGCGTCGAAGTGTTGCAATACGCGAAGGTGAACGGGATTCCTAAGGACTTCGTCGTTCAGATTGATTTTATGAAGGCAACCTCGGAAGAATTGCCTTGGAAAGGGCTGAAGTTGAGCCGCTGTATGATGTCACCAAGTGCCAACAACACATGCTCGTTCTTGCACGGGACAGCTAATTCTAAGATTGCATTTCGAGAAAGCACCGTAACCGTCGAGGACGGTTACGAGAGTGCTTTTTCAGTTTTTCGTTAGTGGCAAAGGCTAATTATCGTCGTCGCTAGCTAAGAAAAACGATGGAGCAATTTAGAAGTTATCCCAGCCACTTGGTCCTGAACCCCGGAAGTTTTTGTCCGACAGAACAATGGCAAACTTTGCCGCGTACCCCTTTTTCGTCGTGGCTAAATCTAAGATGAGGTGTTTACCCGCCACTGATCCGTCAACTTGCTTTTGAGCAAATATACCGTCTCTCATATTCAGTCCATTTGGAACTTCCTTTCCGGAATATGGCGATTTTGCGAAGACAGCTTTTAGATTGGACTCGTGGAAAAATAACTGGGACGTGAAGTCGGCGGTGACTTGATGCTTTTCTGAAAAGGTTCGTACTTTGAAATGGATATGAGCGGTTCTTCCGGGGTACCAACCGGGAATGATGGTTTGAACTCTCGCGATGCCTTTTGAATCGGTGACTTGATATCCGCGAAGCCAATTCTGGTGCTCAGTGTTTTCTTTGTTCGAAGGATGGTTTTCGCCTGAATAGACTCCTTTGGCATCGCAATGCCAAAGGTCGATTTGGCATTTTGAAAACGGTGTGAGTTTTTCACCCGTCATCTTGTAGATCGTTAGTTCGAGATCGAGTGGGACACCGTTAATAACGGATTCGCGAGTGGTGCCCAGTAAAAGGTTTGATCGATTGAGCTTCTCGTCAACGAAGAATGGTCCTTCGTCTAGAGCAGGGCTCGCGATGAGATTTACTTTTGGTTTTGATTCTTGTGCAGAAGCGACGGTGAATAGCCCACTTGCCGCTAATCCGACTCCAGCTTTCGCTGCCAAAGTGAGGGCTTCTCGTCGGGAGTAAATTGTGCCGATTGGTGCATCATCGTGATCCATACCAATACGATATCCCGTAAATGTTTGAAAGTTGTGAGGATAGGGAGTAATATTCGCGATATGAAGGCCTTACTTGGTTTGATTGGTTTGTTGGCGGCGGCTTTGTCTGGTGCTCAATTTGGCGGCATGGGAATGGACATGATGTACGGTCCGATGGCGACGCTACAACGGCCCGAAATTCGAAAGGAATTGAAGGTCTCGAAAGATCAAGTCAAGCAGTTGGACGAAATTGTGAAAAACCTGACGAAGGTGTCGGAGTCGGGAAACATTCAGATCAACAGCCTGAGTAAAGTCGATGCAGATATGATGGCGGTTTTGGACGAGGTACAGAAGCAACGATACTTTGAGTTGAGTATTCAGATTCGAGGCGCAATTGCGCTAACTGAACCGCTTGTGGTGGAGAAACTGGGATTGAATGTTGATCAGGCGGCGAGCGCAAAGAAGATTAGGAAGGCTACGCAGGATAAGGTTCTGGATGCAGCGAGAAAGGGAAGTCGAGACTCGAAGTTAATGGAGAATGCATCGAAAGCGCTGGAAAAAGAGTTGACTGCTCTGTTGACGGACGATCAGAAGAAGGCGTTTACCGAATTGGCGGGCGTGATCTTTAAAGGCGCTCGGATGAAGGGTGTTTGGCCAATTTAGGTTGGTGAAGAACCGAAGGTCCCAAATTATGAATGCCGGGGCAACCATTTGTTTGACTGATCAGTAGTACTATTCACCATGATGCCCATTAAAGCCATCGGCGTTGCTACCCTCCTTGCCATTTCTGCATTTTCCCTCGCCCAAGATAAGGTCAAAATTGAGACCAAGTGGGCTAAAGATCAGAGCTATAAAATGAAGCTCAAGTCTAGCTTTGAAGTTGGAGGAATGGCGGTTACGCTTGATGCGAAACTGGCATTTTCTGGAAAAATGGATGATGATGGATGTACGGTCAATGTGCACCATGATGAAATTGCGATTATGGTCGCAGACAATGAGGTTTCGCCACCAGTGAGCGACTATAAGATTGGCTACGACAAGAATGCCACGATGAACCTCTTTGAAGGTGGAATCGATGGAGCTGATCCGCTCCGAATGTTTTTGGTTGTGAACTTCTTTGCTCCGAAGGTCGAGTTAACCAAGGATACGGTTGCGAAGTGGGATGTAGCTAAGAACGAAAAGACTAGCCTTGGTGCCCTGAAAATCGAAACAACGTTCTTGGGTGACGAAATGGTTGGAAAGAAGACCGTGCACAAGTTCAAGCAGGTTGTATCAGAGACCGGAACTGAGTACACCACGACGGGCACATTTTTGGTGACGACTGACGGTCACGTGGTGAAAGCTGATGTCACTTTCAAGGGAATGCCAGTTCCCGTTGCCAGTGGTGAAGCGAACGGCAAAATGGCACTTTCACTGATCGAGTAGGTTTTTCGTTTGGAGTTTTGAGTTTTGAGTTTGGAGTCAGCAGAGAATTTTGTTGACTCCAAATTCTTTTAGCTAGTTAGATTTTAAGGCTTGCCAAATCGATGACGAAGCGATAGCGGACATCGCTTTTGAGCATTCGCTCGTACGCTTCATTGATATAGGACATTTCGATGACTTCGACATCGGATGCAATGCCTTTTTCTGCGCAGAAGTCCAGCATTTCTTGCGTTTCCGCAATTCCACCGATCATTGATCCGGCGAGGCTCCGTCGCTTTCCTACCAGCGGGAAAGCGGCTACCGTGGTTGGGTTTGGAAGTCCAACGAGGCACATGACGCCATTGAGGGCGAGCAAACCAAGGTAGTCATTGTATTCGTGATTTGCAGAGATTGTATTGAGGATGAAGTCGAATCGCTGTGCGTTGTTCTTGAAAGCGTCCGGATCGTTGGTGGCGATAAAGTCGTCGGCACCGAGTCGCTTTGAGTCTTCCATTTTGTTAGGTGAATGGGAAATGACGGTGACGGTTGCTCCCATCGCTTTTGCAAATTTGACTCCCATATGACCGAGGCCACCTAGGCCAACAACTGCGACCCGGGAACCAGGTCCGACCTTCCAGTGTCGAAGCGGAGAGTAAGTTGTGATTCCGGCGCAGAGTAGAGGTGCTGCTCCGTCGAGTGGAATTCCTTCGGGAATTGAGACAATGTAGTTTTGATCAATGGTGATCTTGGTCGAGTACCCGCCATAGGTTGGAGTAACTCCATCGCGCTCGAACCCGTTGTAGGTTCCGGTCATGCCCGCTTCGCAATACTGTTCGATTCCCGCTTTGCAATTTTCGCATTCTCGGCAGGAGTCAACGAATACTCCTACTCCAACCGTTTCGCCCACTTTCCACTTGCTGACTTCTGCGCCAACTGACAGGACGGTACCGATGATTTCGTGCCCTGGGACCATTGGATACTTTGAGCCACCCCATTCGTCCTTGGCTTGGTGAAGGTCGGAATGACATACTCCGCAAAAGAGGATATCGATGAGTACGTCGCCTGGCCCCGGGTCGCGTCGGTCGAAGGTCCAAGGGGCAAGTGGGTCGGTTGGGGAAGGAACTGCGTACGCGGCGGTAGGAATACTCACTTAATAAGTCTACGCAGAATAGATGGAATCTTTTTCGCGAATTAGTAAACTTCTTTGGTTAGAGTATCGAAATGAAGTTAGGAGATGGGAAATTGGATATGGTTAGTCGCAAGCTTCTTCTCTTGGTGCTCGGAGTTTTCTTTGTTATTGCCGTTGCCTTCTCTTGGGCTTTGGCTCGCAATGAAATGGCTGAGCCTAGGCGGCAGCAGTCGATTGAAGATGCCGGTGCCAACAAATGAGTGAATCATCTTTGTTAATGGAAAAAATCATTGATTTGGTAGAGCCGGGTGGGAGTTTAGTTCGCCAATGGCCATTGGGTGGTGGGATATCTTGTTCGATGACGGCGCTTGAAATTAAGACTCCAAATGGAATGAATCAACGGTTAGTTGTTCGAGAAGTTGGGGAATGGAGCTTTGAGAACTACCCCAATTCTGTTCAGAATGAGTACGAGCTACTAAGATATCTTCGCGATTGTGAAATTCCGGTAGCGATTCCACGACATTTTGATTTGTCTTGCAAACTTTTGGCGAGACCATTTCTGGTGCTTGATTATGTTGAGGGTTCTCCCGATCTCACTGTTGGAGATCGAACCCAGCGAGTCACGATAATGGCCGAGAATCTAGCAAAGATTCATTCAGTAGATGTTGCGGTTCCTGCCTTGGCATTCATGAAGCCGTCAGCCATCAACATTCGTCCGACCGATGATCGTTTGGATGATGATCTTCAAGAAGGCAAAATTCGGTCCGTTCTGGAGTCTATGATTGGTCAAGTTGCTGAAAATAGATACACATTCCGCCATGGTGATTACTGGCCCGGAAACATGGTTTGGAAGAACGACCAACTAGCTGCGGTTATCGATTGGGAAGAAACCTCGATCGGAGACCCACTCTTTGATGTTGCGATTACTCGATTGGATGTGCTGTGGGCTTACGGTGAAGAGGCAATGCTCACTTTTACCAATGCTTACCAAGATAAGGTTGACTTGGATTACACGTTCTTGCCGTGGTGGGATTTAAGGATTAGTTTGAGGCCCATGCAAAACATTTCGACCTGGGCAACGTCTTTTCCGTTACTAGGGCGAACGGATGTTACGAGCGATTCGATGACTTCTGCACACCGATGGTTTGTAGACTTGGCGATTGATGCGTTACGTCATTCAAAGGGATGACGCGACACCGCGGTTAGGCGAGACTTATACTAAATCAAATGTTCGTTACTGCCGTAGTTTTTCGCCAAGATTCAGATGCTATTCTAAAAAAATTTGATCGAGCTGTGTATGCAGTTCGGGTCAACGACAAATTGGCTACCGGGTTTGTAATCGGAAATGGAAAGTATTTGGTTACGAGTGATCACGTGATAGGGTCCGACTCAAAAATATCGATTTTGGAACCAAAGGCTGCGAGTCACTATGGCTATCTTGTTTTTCATAACTCGAAGTTGGATATTGCGGTATACCGTATGGATCGCATAGCTCCAGTTTCGTTTAAGGTGAACTCCGATGCAATTCAAGTCGACAAGCCTTTTTTTGTGATGGGGAATTCCCGAGACCTGAAAAGCCGAGCTATCTCTCAAGGAACCTTATTGGGCGTTCAGCGAGAAGGTGATGGAGCGTACGTAGAATTTAGCTTTAGATCTTCTTGGCTTAATTCTGGGTGCCCAATGCTGAATGCTAAAGGGGAAGTGATTGGGATGACCCAGTCGGGGGATAGGGGCTTGTCCGGCTACAGTATCACACAGTTTTTGAAGGATCAAACGGCTCCGCCTGACGCTCCGACGGTAGTCGGAAACCTGGGGCAAGTTCTCGATACGACTCGAGTTTGTGAGTCGGCAGATCTTGATTCACGAACCCTTTTCTTTGCAAGTCCCTTTCAGTATTTGTTAGTTCAAGAATTTTCTAATGACTTTCTAAGTGTTTCTCTTCCGAACGGTACGACCGGTTACATTCGGACATCAATGGTCAAAATTGTGGTGCCTAATGTGACGACGGGAACGGCTGGAATCGTGAATGGATTTGAAGTTAATCGAGTTGTGAAAACGGTAGACTCGTCGACCTTAAAAGCAACATCAAGTGTTGTTGATTGGCAAAAAGAAACTGTTCGATTTGTGAACTCGGTATTCACTACTGCGGGCCGAGAATTGTCGGATGACGTATCGGTTCAGCTTGATATTGGACGGCCGGTAGAGAGCATCGATGACCTTCAGCAAGGGGATCGAGTTTACTTTGGGAAGGCTAACTCATTGTGGGCTGCCATATTTATTGGCAACGGCGAATACATTTCGGTCACCAAAGCAGGGAAGTTGATTACCAGTAAGTTCGGTACCTCGGTCTCAAAGCCTTTCTTTCGTGCCCTGCACTAGCCTTTCTCTACTTTTGCAAATCCTCGTGAGGCACCCCAGGCAAAGGGGGCTTCTTGCCACGATTGAAGGGACTCTAGATCAGAATCTTTGATCGCGCCGGTTTCTTTGGCTACCTCAATCAGAGTCGAGTAAGTCAGTGCACTTCGGAGCTTAACGCCTTGCTGTTGGAAGTTCTCGACACCTTCGCGGAAGTTGTAGCTGAAGATTGCGAGGGCCAATTCAACTCTTGCTCCCTCTTCTCTCAGAACTGGGACCACTTTAACGGCGCTACCGCCAGTTGAAACAACATCTTCGATGAGTACGCATTGTTGACCTTGATGCAAGACTCCTTCAATCTGCTTTTTCATGCCGTGTTCCTTGGCTTTATCTCGGACGTAAATGAAGGGAAGTTCTAAAGCATCGGCGAGCAAAGCGCCCCATGGCAAACCGGCAGTTGGGATGCCGCAAATATTTTCAACGGTCATTCCTGATTCTTCGATCAGAGCCTGCATGGCGGAGACTACCAGCCTCCTGGCTTCATGATCACTCAGAAGTATTCGGTTATCGTTATAAACTGGCATGAAGTATCCGGAAGCCCATTGGAAGGGTCGCTCTGTGCTGATTTTAATCGCGCCAAGTTCAAGCGACTTTTGAGCGATCTTTTGACCGAATATCTCACTTTCTTTCATTCAGCAATGAACATACCCCGGACACGCTTCCTCGCGCTGACCGGGTAGTTCCGGAGGTGTTGCTTGTCGTTACACACACCCTAGTTTGGGAGTTGGTGCCAACCAGCAAAAGAAGCGGCTGCAACAGTCGGGGCCGGTCACTACGTTGATTTAGGTTCAATTGTTCTTCCAGAGCGACCTTGGACTGAGGACTGTTTCAGTCATACCGGTGATCAGAACTCCAATATCGCTAAGGCTCGTTGCGGTTCTGATACACCGGTCTCAAAAAAAGACTGACATTTAATCAGTCCCTTTCAAGAGCTCTTGATCTGTGATCCTACGGATCGCGGTTGCTACATCTTAAGCAGTCAATGCAAAGCCCAACATTTGATTCAAGCTCACGGTCAAATAGCCATGTGGGTAAAGACATGTCCCCAAAGGGTACGGCAAGATGTTCCTGAGGTGCAGAGCGAGGGTGTCCAAGACTTAAAATTCATGTTTCAAGTGGCTTGAAGCGAGCTACATTGGTAGGTGACCTTTGCTTATTTGCTTTTCGCTTCGGCTCAGTCGTCGCTCACAAACCCAAAAGCCCACTCCTTCCAATCGTTTGGCGATTGGGTGATGTCTCAGAGCGGTAGCGACAAAAAGGTGGTCGATTTCGTTTTTACTCGCAAAGGAGGATCGTCCAGCGCCATTCGTGAGGATAAGAGGGTCTTGGTCAGAGACATCCTCAAATTGAAGCTTCAGAACTTGGCGGCGGCTCCTGTTTCAAAGGACCTAGTCAAGTTCGCGTAGAAGACCAAAGACTGGCAAATAAACTTGGTAATCCGAATCTTTAACAAAGAAGTTATTGAAACGCGTTGCGATGAGAGTAAGAACGAAACTTCTTTTGGGACGACGTACTATTCGGTGCCTCTTAACCAAGAAGCTATCGGGGCCATCCGATCATTCTTAATTAAGCATTTTTACCTAGTTGAAGATTCCCAAGGGACAAATCAAGCCCAAGCAATTTTGCTTGGAAATAGTCATAAATGCCTAATAGATGTACTAGAATTCCACTACTCCGGAACCCAAATGGTTCCATTGGTATCAAAATAGATATACATATAACAATGTACATCTCCCCTGTGGGGCCTTATGGAAATATCATGAAATTAAACAGACAGAGAGTCATTACTCTTGCTATGGGACTAACCGTAGCGAGTTTTGCAAACGCAGTGACATTCAGTTCATTCTTAAACGTTACATCGAACGACATCACATTTGTACCTACCAACGGTGGTTTAACGATCGACGTAATCTTGGGTGCAAATCCGACATTTACATACCTTAGTACTACATATCAAATTGCAAGCGTCGTTGGATTCTATGCCTTGTCGAGTAACAGTAATTTTGTTGTCTCGAACAGCAACTTTATCGGCACCAACGGAGGAACGTGGACCACAAACAACAATAATGGTGGAACCAATGGATCAATTGCGGGCTGGAAGACGAATCCAAACACCGGTTTTAATGTGAACCAAAACCAATCGTTCACATTCAACTCGCTGAACGTCGCAGTTCAAGACAGCGTTGGACTTCACATTCGTCTTAAGAACAACCCTGATGGGTCGCCAAATAACATCTTCCCGCTTGCTGATGGCACCTCGTCTGGCGGTAACACCGGAAATATTCGACTGGTTCCTGAGCCTGCATCTCTTGCAACTCTGGGACTTGGCGTTATTGGCCTCATCTCACGACGACGAAAGAAATAAACGTCAAACAATAGAGAAGAGAGGACCGGGAGCAGAGATGCTCCCGGCTCTTTTGCTTTTTCACGGTTGCCTGGACCAGCTTTGAACCAAACGATTCGTTGATCAGAACCAAATGAAAGGCGCTCCCCCCATTGTCGATTTCTTACTCAATCTTTATCCCCTGTGCGTGATCGCAATGCCAATTATTACGATCTTGGTAATGGTCAAGTTGATGGCCAAATCAAAGGATCAACCGACCCAAACCCTCACCGACGAGGACATTATTGGTCCGGACGCGTAACCTAAAATATATGAGGGTGGCTGTGACAGGGGGCTCGATAGCTTGGAATTGCTGCCTCAGTTGCAAAGATTTCTTACGCCAACTAGCTCACCAACAGATTCCAAACTCCACGGACTCTGCTGCTGAGGCTAAAAAATCTGGTTTGGGCAGGGTTAAAGCGGTCGATTTCGGTGCCGGCCGTTATTGATGGTTGGAATCTGAAACGAAATCGTTCGAATACTTCGACCAAAATTGAGTATGTCCATTCGATTCTCGTTGCCTTTGGAAAGCCTTGTTCATTTACGGTTGATTTTCGATCAAAGTCGATTTCGGCAAAGCTTCTTCAAATCGAAAAGTCTGCCCTTAACCAGCCGAAACCTTCTACGGCGAATTTGAAGCTGGAGTGGCGTTGGAATGGATGGCAGTATCTACAACGTGAGGTGGTTACTCCTCAGGGTATTCAAATCAAGTTTGTTGGCGAAGCCGATTCACTCTTTGTATTGGGCAGCCTTACCTATCCCGGTCCGCTAGAGAAGCAAACCACGAACAAGTTGGTCGCGATTATGTCTCGGTTGACTCGAGGGGTTATCCCAACTGGAAAGATCAAAGCCCTTTAGTGGGCTCAATATTCCAAAAGTCCCAAGTTAATGTACTAGGTTTGGTGTCCACGGAACCATAGACAGTGATTTATGCGTCAAAATGAACAAGTTGATCAAACCTAATGTGGTTTGTCAGGAGTTTGAATGAAAAACAAATTTATAAACTTGGTGCTTTGGTCTGGTGCGCTTGCCATCTCCGCTTCGTCTAGTGCAACGTCTCGAAGTTCTTTCCTTGACGTGGATTCGACGTCGGACATCACGTTCAATGCAACAAATGGTGGATTAACGGTTGATGTATTGCTTGGAGCAAACCCAACATTTACGATTGGAACGAACGTTTATCACATCACGAGTGTGATTGGATTTTACGCACTGTCAGATGACGATGATCTTACCGTTACTAACAGTAATTTTGGTGTTTGGAGGACTGACAACAGTAATTCTGGAACTGGAGGAGTTGCAGGTTGGAAATCTAACCCCAACGATGGATTTGGGATTAATAGCAGTCAACTGTTTACGTACACCGCACTCAGCACCAATCGCGTTGAAGGCCTGGGGCTTCACGTGGTAACTTCGGAGCTTTTTCCAAATACAACAGGAAACACAGGAAATATTGGAATTGTCCCTGAGCCAGCTTCGTTTGCGATCCTCGGTCTAGGATTGGTCGGCATCTTTAGTCGCCGCCGAAAGAAATAGATTTGAAATAGAATTTAGATTGGGCCGAAGCGAAAATGCTTCGGCCCTTTTTGTGTTTGTCTGACGGCGCTCCCTTCACGCCAAAATTGAACTAAACTATTCGTTGATCAGAACCAAATGAAAGGCGCTCCTCCCCTTGTCGATTTTTTGCTCAATCTTTGTCCACTTTGTGTGATCGCAATGCCAATTATTACGATCTTGGTAATGGTCAAGTTGATGAAGAAGCCGGAGCAAGGTCAAGTAGTGAATCTTGATGATGTTCTCGCGGAGGGGATTGTCGACAAAGAATAAGGTCTAGTTTTCGATACGAGAAATCATGGCGAGGGCATCGGAATGGTCCGGAAGAAGTTCGAGAACTTGGCGAAACGAGTTCTCTGCAGCGTCGAGTACCCCCATTTCAAATTGGATGGTGCCGAGGCAATAGTGGGCGCTCTCGTCGCTGGCATCAAATCCGACTCCACGCTTTGCCCAAACAAGGGCCTCATGAAGGTTTCCTAGGTCTCGGAGGGCGACGGCGAGTGCGACATGGGTCCCAGGGAAGTTTCGGTTTAGGTCCAGGACATGTCGAAATGAACTGGCAGCAGCTTCGACTTCGCCTCGAGAGTAGAGTGCCAATCCGAGGTAATGATGAATTCTGGGATCATCTGGCTTCTCGGCAAGCTGACTGCGGTAGAGTTCGATTCGACCGTCAAGCTCAAGCAGCTGTGCCTCGTCTCCAATTGGACTATTCGCCCCCAAAGTTCCTCCTGTCCTTCAAAACAGCTTTATAATAGCCTAAACCAATTGAATTAGCTCACTAAAGAGTCGGATCGAGATATTTCCCTCAATTGATCGCTTTCCCATCTTCCGATGCAAACTTTTGTTTTGGCATTATTGAATGGAACGGGAAATTGATCGTAAGTATCATATCCTTCTCGGCTAATTCGGCTATTCTCCGGTCGACCGTATCGACCACCAATGTAGCTCCAAGCATCGTTACGCTCAGACCGATTTACAAATCGGGTCGATACGTAGCACCCATTTGGAATCATAACCTTTCGCATACCTCGGGGCGGGACAAAATCGGAATTGCAAATCCAACCCAGGTCAGCTCTCATGGTGTCTCGAACCGGATGCGTCCACATATTGTCAAGGTAGATCGTTACAAACGTCGCATCTTTTAGAATCAAGGATTCAAATCGCTCTTGGAATCGAATCCAGCCATGCTCCAGCCATCCATAGTTGCCGACGAACCGCCAAACACATGCGTGTCGAATTGGCATGATGCACGGTGCTTCTTCCCAAGTTCGGTTAGCCTTATCGATGAGGACCCAATCAGCATTCCAATGAAGCCCAACCGGCGATTCTAATTGCCAATCCGTTCCTGTTTTACGAAACTCGGTTGGAATGCGCCCAAACGCTTTTCGAAACGAGCGTGAGAACGCTTCGGGGCTTTGATATCCACTATCGATCGATATTTCCTGCACCGAGTGACTAGTACTGAGCAGCATGAATGCTGCCCGCTCGAGACGCATTCTTCGCAAAAATTGCTCGAGGGTTTCTTCGGTCATGCGACTGAACATTCGCACAAGGTGAAAGCGCGATAGACCTGCCGATGACGCCAATCGAGGCACGCGAATTGGACCGGAGCGACAACGAAGAACATCTTCGATCACTCCGGTCAGAAGTTGGTGATAATGCCTCTCGGCGCTTGGTGTCACTTTGTGATTTTTTGCTTTCTCCTTTTGAGTGCCAATGCGGTAATGCCAAGACCGATTCCCATCATTGTAGTCGGTTCGGGAACCATTAGTATTGAAACTGGTCCATTGAGCCCAGTGGATAGCGCTGTCCCAGCGAACGATCCGTTTGTTAAGGAGTACTTTAGGATTTTGTTGTTTCGAGATGAAGCGACATAGAGAAAGCCATCTTCTCCGAAGGCCATCCCAGTTGCCCCAAATAGCCCACCGGAGCCGGCCGTTACGAATGTGTCGATGAATGAACCGTCGAGCCCATAGCGCAGAACTTTGTTGCCATTGTCACTGGTGACCCAGACTTTGTTGTCGCGGAATAGGATTGTTCGTGGTTGACTCATGCCTCCTACGCCGGCAGGGACGAAGGTGTCAATGAATGCTCCAGTTGAAGCGTTGTAACGCTGAATAGCGTTGGAATCGTAGCTTGGAACATACAATTTGCCATCCGGTCCAACCGTAATTCCAATGTCAGGCCCGTTTATTCCGCCGCTTCCCGAAGTGACAAAAGTACTAATGAATGTTCCGGCCGAGTTGTACTTGGTGACGGTATCGTTGTTGTAATTGCCAACTAAGATGTTGTTGGAGGAGTCAAATGTGACTCCGGTTGGACCATTTAGATTTGATCCCGAAATGATTGTATCAACGTACGCGTGGGTCGTCATGTTGAACCGCTGAATTGAGTTGTTGCCCTCGCTACACACATAGAGAAGTCCGTCAGGACCAACCTTCATTCCGAGGGCCCCGTTTAAACTTCCCCCGGTATATGAACCTAAAGTCGTGTTGGTCGTAGGGTCGAATCGGACGATCGAGTTGCCAAAGAAATTTGAAATGAGAAGCTCGGAAGCGTTTGCTCCAGCCGAGATCAGGATGGCTAACCCTCCACAAAGAAACTTTAATTGCCTTAATTGAATTTTCATTCGAACACCTGCGCAAATAGCGCTGGTGTAGTATCTATCTGGATTGGTTTCCCGTCCCTGACTTTATGTGCGCAAATTCCGATAGGCATGAGCATCGGGCACGAAGGGCGTTAACGGACTTAGATCACCGAATGATTACTTCGTCCATGAAAACCCAAGTCGATCCGCCGGGGGAGGTATGCCATTTAGGTAGCTTTTTGGCGCTTGTCACGCGAACCAAGACATATCGATACTTTCCGTGCTTGTATGGCCCGAGGGGATTTGGAAAAGAAAAGTGATGGAGCTTTGGTTCGTTTCTATGATTGGAATCCACATATTGTTGACCCCATGGGAGATAACCCTTTCCGTCTTCCGAAACGAAACATTCGACTCTGTCGGGATGGAGAATCCAGCTTCCGAACTCAGAAAATGAGTTAGTTTCTATCGAGGAAAGGCTCTTTTTTGAACCCAAGTCAATTGTGAGTTCAAAATCGACTCCGTCCCAGCCGATCCATTCTGATCGAAAGTCTGATCCACCTTGTGCCCCGTTGGTGAGCTTACTTAGGGCGCCTGCGCCGTACTTCTTTGAAGGTTCTGACTTGGCTGTAACTTGGGCACCAAAGGCGATGTTGCCGGCGATGCTTAGGGATGTCAGCCTAACCATCGAATCTCGGAACTGTTGTGGAGTGAAGTTTCGCTCGCTTAAGGACTTCACGTCATTCTTGGTTGCGGTTTCTAAGAACTCGTCGAAAGAGCCTGGAATCGAAATCTTTGCGATTGGCTTACCATTTTCCATCTTGAAGAACCCCCGAGGTCCGAAGACATCGCTCGCTGAGATCACCATCCGAGCGTAATCTAATGAAAGTCTGGCAGTGAGTATTCTTTGATGATATGTCGGGTCGTCGGCTGCCGTAAGTGCTAAATAGAACTGAGTTCCGTAATCATCTAAATGACGAACTGAAAGGAAATCGTTTGCATGGTTTTCTGGACTTTCGAATATGTCGAGGCGAGTCTTTGATTCTTGCATTGCCGAAGTCAGATCGTAAATATATTTCTCGATGTACTCCCCTCCTGGACCATAGTAGCCGAGGCAGAAATCGTGAATGATCTTTGGAACATCGGCTTTTGGATTCCACAATAGCTTGGCTAAGAGATAGGCTTTTAGTTCGGAAAATTCGTGACCAGGAGAAGTATTGGTTTGCTCGAAGACCTGGTTAACGCCGTACTTTACGAAGAATTCAATATTTGGCTGGAGGGTGAAAAGATTTGGGAAGGGCGCCAGCATGTGGTTGAAGTTGACAGTGTAATCCCAGAGGTAAATGTTTTTGGTTACCCTTGCCCAATCATTGATATCCTTCACGAAGTCAAGCGTTGTTGGATTGGTTTCGATAGGTTGCGATCGGTCGGCTTCAATGGTACAAAGAACGATTTGAACGTTGCCTTCCGGTTTTGTTATCTTCGGTGCCTTTCGAGACCATTGATAAGCAAGGGTTGAAATGGTCTCTTTTGGAGATTGTTTGGCGATTTCGTTGACGAATCGAAGTTGGGCGCCGCCGGATGTTCCTTCCTCAGAATTGATGTCAAGACATCTTTGGCATTGGCAAAAGTATTCGTTGTCATTTTGGCTAACCGACCAAACATGCTTGCTTGGCTGGGCGGCAATTTCTTGTTTGAGTTTTGCAACAACGATTGGAATGATCTCGGGGTTCGAGGGGCACAGCTGAATCGGAGATCGACGATTCTTGATGAGAGCATAGTAATCAGGATGGTCCTTAAACCACGTGTTTGAAGGAACGAGTTTTTCGAATGTGTGGACAGAGTATCCAGCACCATACATTTCGCTGCTGGAGTTTCCTTTTGACCAATCTAAGTAGTCTGGATCTTTGGAGAAATCGCCATTGACGGCGCGGAACTCGATGGCAGGGTTTTCAATGTCGAAGACATTTTTGACCTCGAGGGTTGATTGTTCAGGAAAGGTGTATGCGGTAGGGCTGAAACATCGACACCCGAAGTACTTCTCAAGCAAATGAACCACACCATAAATCGAACCCATTTTGCCCCCGGAGACAATTGAAAGGGAAGTTCCGTTGGTATAAACGCTGAAACCGTCTGGCGTGAGAGCCGGGTTCAATTCTGGGTGAGGAGAAACTATTCCTGGAGTTGATGTGAGCTTTATTGCCTGGTCTTCTCCTCCTGAAATGGAAAATGTCGGCCTTTTGTATTTTTCGGGAAATCCGATGTTGACCGAGGATTTTTTGCTGCGGTTGTCGCTTTCACTGATTGGAAGAGTGCAACCAGTTATCTTTTGGACGGATGTTTGAAGTATCTGAGCAGCCCGTCTGTTAACCCCAAGTGATGATTCATTGGAAGGAATAACAATTGTTGCAACTGGTTGATTGTTCAAAACCAATGTACATGTTTCAGATTGTTGGCTGGCTCCAATGGCGATTGCAACGAACAATCCAACTAAGCTCATGGCTCAACTTTACCTAGAAGGGTTCTACAAGCGGGACCGAACATCACTCAATTCTGATAAGATAGTTTCAAGTCAATGAAGACATTTGCCATCGCCTTGTTGCTCGGCCTTTCCTACTTAGGCATGGCAGATGATTCTCCCGGACACTCGTCCCATGGGAGTGCCTTCGATTCAGGCATGCGAACCAAACCATGGTTGATTCCAGGCGTGGGAAATGCTCCTTTTACGGTTACTTCGAAGAACAAAGAAGTCCAGCAATGGTTTGACCAAGGAAATGCACTTTTGCACTCGTTTTGGTTTGAAGAAGCCGAGCGGTCTTTTCGCTGGTGTTTGAAGTTAGATCCCGATTGTGCAATGGCCTATTTGGGATTGGCTCGATGCGGATTTACGTGGTTTACGCTCGGAGGAGGTGGCTCTTACAACGAGAAGGAGTACGGGCGTTATAAGACCTTTCTCAAAGAATCAGTTAAGCGGGCTGGAACTGTAACAGAACAAGAGCGAATGCACATTGAGGCTTGGGATGCCGCTGTCACGAAGGGCGGGCAAAAGACCTTGGTTGAAAAGCTCAAGCTCATCCTCGTTAAGTATCCCGAGGATATTGAAGCCAGGGCTCTCATCGCACTCTTCAATATTGGTCAAGGAAAGCCGCAAGATAACGAAAATTTTGTTCAGCAAGTTCTGGCAAAGAATCCTATGCATCCTGGGGCCCTTCATGCCAGCATCCATAACTGGGATGACAAAGAATCCCTTCGAGCAATCAAGGCATGTGAGTTGTACGGTAAAGCAGCCCCCGGAGTTGGTCATGCCCTCCATATGCCTGGACATATCTACAGCAAGATTGGGATGTGGCACGAAGCCGCGATTGCGATGGATTCGGCAACTCGAACTGAGTTGAAGTATATGAACGACCGGTTGGCTTTGCCGTTCGAGGCTTGGAATTTCCCTCACAACCGCAATTACCTTTGTTACATCCAAGAGCAACTTGGAATGGCCAATGCGTCGATCCAAGGAGCCCGGGATTTGCTGAGCACTCCTCGAGATCCAGATTTTAATTCCGATGATTCGAAGCGAGGAAGCTTGTTGTCGCCAGGACGACAAGCCCTTCAGCGAGCCTTAGTCAAGTTTGAGCGCTGGAAGGAGATCATGACTCCCGGCTACGTTGATTGGGATACTCGCGATAAAAGTAGTCGAACGACAAAGATTTATGTTGAGACCTTGGCATTGACCGGCCTCGGGAGGCTCGATGAGGCAAGAGCCCACCTGCTCGAACTTGAAGATTTGGTAGGAGAGAACAAGAAGACTTCGACAATTGTTAACCTGGCAAAGGGAACGCTTTATATTGCGGACAACAAGGTCGAAGAAGGTGAAAAGCTTCTTATTGCGGCGGATGAGCAAGAGCAAAAGAATAGAAAGGGTGGTTTCTACGCCAACGATCCGCCAACGCAGGCTTGGCCAATTGCCCGGCTCCTCGGTGATCATTTCTTAAAGCGAGGCTACTTCAAGACAGCCATTGCCTACTATGAAAGGGCGTTGGAGTATGAGCAAAACGATGGATTTTCATTGTCCGGCTTAGTAATGGCAAATGAAGCCCTGAACTTGAAAACAGTCGCGGAGCGGTATGCGGGAAGATTGGCCTATGTTTGGTCCAACGCTGATGCTGGCTTGCCCTGGGTCGAACGGGTTAGAAAGCTGTATCCGAATCCATCACCGATTGCATACACTCCGGCAGTAGAACGAACTTACATCCCGGCTGAACTTAAATCATTCGGTCCGAGTAATTGGGAGCCATTTGCCGCGTCTGAACTAAACGTCTTAAACGTCGATGGAAAACGAGTTCGCCTAACTGATTATCGAGGAAAAAATGTTCTCTTAGTGTTCTTCTTGGGGGAAGCGTGCGTTCACTGTGTTGGCCAGTTAAAGTCGATCAATGACAAGATGCCCGATTTTCAGGCTCAGAACACAGTGGTCCTTGGAGTGTGCAGCCAGACGCCAACGCTTTTGAAGAAGTCTTTGATCTTGAATCCGGTCAAGGTGACTTTCCTCAGCGATAATAACCACGAGAATGCCCGGCGGTTTTCATCCTATGACGACTTTGAAAATATCGAGCTTCACTCAACCATTCTCATTGATAAGCAAGGCAAAGTGAGATGGAAGAGAACCGGGGGTGACCCATTCATGAACATCGATTTTCTTCTCGGAGAAATCAAGCGCCTTAACGCACAATCCTAACTTTTAGATTTGAACATTTGATCTCTTTGCCGTTTCTCGCAAGGATATCATTGTCATTTGCTTCGCCATTTATCGTACTTTGGGGCACTGATGATGAGTGCTACAGCATAACCGAAGTTGAATCTTGATGGGGCAATTGAGCTCCCAGTCCGGTTACACTTAACCTATGACTTCACAGCCGATTCGATTGACCTATGATGCGGTTGTGGTGGGAAGCGGGCACAATGGCTTGGTCGCGGCTGCTTATTTGGCTAAGGCAGGGAAGTCGGTTTTGGTGTTGGAAAGAAACGATACCTTGGGTGGAGCGACTGCATCTCAGCAAGTGTTTCCCGATTACGACGCTTGGCTTTCTCGCTATTCCTATCTAATTTCTCTTTTTCCGAAGAAAATAGTGGATGACCTTGGACTGACGTTCCAAACGGTCCAACGCAGAACGGCTTCATTTACTCCGTATGATGGAGACGGAGGATTGGTGATTTCAAACGTTGATGAAAACCGATCACGGGATTCGATGAAGGAAATGACCGGCAGTGACCAAGCTTGGTCGAGCTACCAGCGTTTGATGGAGTTGGAGGGAGCAATCGCCCAGAGGGTTTGGCCAACCCTTCTTGAACCGCTCAAATCTAAAACTGATTTTGCCGCAGGAATGACTACGCCCCAAGAGTTAGAAGCCTGGAAATCATTTGTGGAAGAACCGTTGGGGAACGTTTTGGAGCGTTATGCGGAGCATGACGCATTACGAGGACTGCTGATGACTGATGGAAAAATTGGCGTTTTTTCTCATCCACACGATCCAAGTCTTATTCAAAACCGCTGCTTTCTCTACCATATCATCGGAAATGGCGACGGAGAGTGGCGAGTTCCGGTCGGTGGGATGCGCTCCTTGGTCAACTCTCTGGTCGAATCTTGCCAAAGTTCTGGCGTTGAGTTCATGACCTCATCGACGGTTTCCCACGTTGAACTTGGCAGTGACCTTCATACGATAAGTTTTGAGTCAGACGGAAAAACTTCAAGCATTCAAGCTACTCATGTACTCATAAATGCCGGCCCGAAGACGTTTGCCAAATTGTTTAATCAAGCCTGGGAGCCTGAGGCAAATGACGAAGGATCAGTAGTCAAGATAAATATGCTTTTGAAGCGACTGCCGAAAGTTCGAGCAAAGGGAGTTAGTTCAGAAGAAGCATTTGCAGGCTCTTTTCACATTGACGAAGGATATGAGCAAATGCTAAGAAGCTTTGGCAAAGCCAAGGATGGTGAAATCCCAGACCCGGCCCCCGGGGAGATGTATTGCCATACTTTGACTGATCCATCAATTCTCAGTCCGGAATTGCAGGCAAAGGGGTTTCAGACGCTAACCTTGTTCGGGCTAGATATGCCATACCGCTTGTTCGAAAGTGATCATGATGCGAAACGAGATATGGTTAAGCAGCTTTACCTTGATGGTCTTGACCGAATTTGCGACGAACCGTTTGTTGACTGTCTTGCTTTGGATAAAGATGGTAACCCTTGTATTGAAATCAAGACGCCTCAGGACCTTGAAAAGGAAGTCGATCTTGATCTTGGCAACATCTTTCATAACCAATTGTCTTGGCCATTCGCGGAGGAAGCTGAAGAAACAGGCACATGGGGCGTTGAAACGGTGTTTCCAAGGGTCTATCGTGCGGGCTCGTCGGCAAAGCGCGGGGGTGCTGTGAGTGGCATTCCGGGACATAATGCGGCTATGAGCGTATTAAAAATAAGTTAATGAAAGTACTTGGAATTCATCACGTTACGGCGGTAAGCGCCAAAATTGTTGAAAATTTGGCGTTTTACACTGGCGTCCTTGGGATGCGGCTGGTTAAGAAGAGTGTTAATCAGGATGATGTGTCGGCATACCATCTGTTTTACGCAGATGAAGTCGGCTCTCCTGGTTCCGACCTTACTTTTTTTGATTGGCCAACTATTCAGCCAAACCGATCTGGACCCATGACCGTTGGTTTGACGACTCTCAGAGTTCCTGGGGGTAGCCTTGATTGGTGGTCAAGTCAACTCAAGGTAGCTGAAGTGGTCTTTGAACGTGATACCGATTATGCTGGTAGAGAGCGGATTACTTTTATTGATGGCGAAGGACAGCATCTTGCCTTGATCGATTCAACAGGATTGGCTCATGATGTCGTGCCATGGACGAAGAATATTCCTGCCGAAGTGGCAATTCGAGGAATCCATGGCGTCGATTTAGATAGTCGAAATGTGGACTCAACCCGTAAAGTTTTGACCGAGATTCTTGGCTATGAGGATGTTGACGGGACGCGGTTTGTCGTGAATGGAGACAACTATTCTTCAGAACTAATTGTTCGTGAACCGAATAAAGAAGGATTTGGTCAAGTTGGAGCTGGTGGAGTTCATCATGTTGCCTTCCGGGTTCAAAATGACGAAGAATTATTGGCATTCAAATATAAGATTGAATCGTTCGGTATACGAACATCAGGGTATGTAGACCGTTTTTACTTTCATAGTCTATATTTCCGTGAGCCGGGTGGTGTGTTGTTTGAATTGGCAACTGATGGTCCGGGATTTGCGAGCGATGAAGATCCCAGCCACTTGGGAGAGGGCATTGCCTTGCCTCCATTTTTGGAACCGCAACGCGCTGCCATTGTTAAGAATTTGAAGCCACTGCCTCAGCCTGCTTATATGGAGTAACCCTTTCGACCAATGGCTCAATAGTCCTATCGGTTTTTCGCGAATTTGATACTTGGCGTCAGTTTAGTCGTCTAAAATTGTGATTAGGTTCAAAAACTAGGTCAATCATGAAAATTAGATTACTTTCGACGCTTGCCACGGTGGTTACAGTAACCGGAATAGTAAATGCCCATTATCGAGCTGATGCTCGAGTTATCACGATGGTTCGGGACAACTCCGGGGTTCCAATTCAGGGTGCCTCCCTAAAGTTTTTCGGTCCATTTGGCGTTGCCAATCGCCGATCAGAAATGTCGACGTTTACGGGGCGAAATGGAGAGTCGGACAAAATGATGTCACCGGGAAGTTACTTGGTCATTGCCTCACACAATGAGCGCGGTATTGTTTCTCGAACGTTTGATGTAAGCAGTCGAGGATCTGTGACTTCCCTTGATCTGAGGCTCCGAACAACTCGCCGCCCGACGATTCAGTTCGTGGTGATGAGCGATGATCGAAACGAACCAATTTCTAATGCAAATATTGAAGTAGTTAACCGTGAAACTGGGAAGCGAGACAATTTGCGATCTAATGGCAGCGGATTGACCCCATATGAACTCGTGAATCGATCAAATGGTGGTAGGTTCGATGTTCGAATTTCGAGCGCTGACTATGATACGACGAATCTGAATGTAAGCTTTTCGGCCAATACCGATACCTCAAGTTCGGTTGCGTACGTTCAGTTGAGGCGAAAGACGGGTCTGAGCGTGCCCCCAAATTCTTCTTATCAATCAAAAGATCAACCAAAGATTGATGGCGTGATTCGATTAACGAACAAGGATCGAATCGAAGCCGGTGATGTTGTTCCGATTAATATCGGTCTTTATTTGTCGAAAGGATTTTACGAGCGGTCACAGTGCATTGCTACTGTCAACATCACTGGACCGAATGGAAGCGGCGTTTTAAGTGATTCTAGGACGATTAAGTTTGTCTTGAATGAATACACGATGACAATGTACGATATCTCGACAAAAGTGCCAGGAACCTATACTGTAACAGTTAAAGCAACGATGCCCAACGGATCAAGAGATCTGGATAGTCGCTGGGACGGCAAATTCACCTTCAATGTTCATGCTCAATCCGGAAGTAGCAAAAACTCAGGCATGTTAATGGATCGAGGAAGCTACATCGGAAACTCGGACATAGAAATGGACAATAAGGACATTAAGTCGCATATTTTATCATTGTCGGTGTCAAAGGGGCCAAGAAATTTGGATACCGTAAAAGGCTGGCTTTCGCCGAAGGCTGGTTCTGGATTTCATATGTTGTTTGAAGGGTCTTTTGACCAGTCAAACGGTCGGCTCGATGCCAAAGGTACTATGACTGACCGGGAAGACAAGCGATGGGATATTCGCCTCACGGGGTCACCGGACCGAACAGGAAGGATGGCTCTAAAGCTCTCAGTCCGAGCCTTGGATAATTCTTACAATCGATCGTTCAGTTACACACTAGCAAAGCAGTAGGACTAAAAGCAAAAAGCCCCTGGAAATTATCCAGGGGCTTTTTCGTCTATTCATATTCTTGCTAGTTGCTCTTGGCTAGATCCTCAGCGAACTTATCGGCAAGCGCGGTGAGCGGTTCACGGGTCATGTTGATATTAGAGATGGTGATCGCAAATTCCCTGTCTTTTCCAATCAGCCATATGCTGACCGTTCCATGATCAGTGTCATTTGGGTGTCTGTATGCAAAGAACCTTGCGACGTTGTACTTACTTGCTGTCCAGCCACGAGAGACAAAAGGCGCGTATTGCATGCTCTCGCTCATATATTCCTTCCAAACATCCAATTTCTTAAGGGTTTCATCGGAAGCACCTTTCGTGACGAAGCTCGTCAATTCGGCTTTGGTCGAATTTTGACTTTGGAGTACCCATCTTGAAAAGTGCAAATCACCCGCGGGGTCGTCATCAATGGTCCAACCTGCGGGAACATTGATAGTCTGATCAGGGCCAGCGGGTTTTCCGCAACCGATTCCGCAATAGCAAGCGGTGAGCAAGCAAAATAGTGAAAAATAATTTCTAATCATTGTCATCATTCTAAGCAAGATTTGTACCTTAGGTTACGACCTATTTCGTCGGAAATCCTCCATCTGGATTTTTATTCATAAATTCTTCTACGCAAGATTCGCCAATTTTAACTAGTTCATCTCTATCCATCGTTTCACTGGCAATGTTGAACTCAAGGGTGCATTTTGGCGAAAATGCTGTGATTGTGGTCTCGCCATGTCGTTCATCTATGAATCCAATAAACGATCTTCTAAGCGTAAAGTTCCCGTGTTTCCATTCTCGAGTGAGATCAGGTTGCTTCTTTCGGGATGATTCAAAGACGGTCATCGCAGACTTTGAGAATTCTGGTGCCTCTTTTTCGCCAGCGCATGACAATATTAATTTCAGACCTTTGTTTTTTAAGTTAAAGAGCCAAACAGAGGACTTTTGATCTCCAACACCGTGGGCGATCTTTTCCCAATTGTCTGATGGAAGGACAAAGTAGAAATCGTAGGCATCGCCCTTTTGCGAAGATGGGATGCTGGCAACAGCATGCATGCTTTCTTGCATTTTGGTAAATTGCTTCTTACGCTCCAAAGTTTGATCCTTTGCAATTGGTTCATTTTGAGCCTTGTTTACGCTACTTTGGTTCTGAACATCATTTGGGTTATTCGCTACGATTACCGCCTTCTCAGGTTCACGACAGCCGGAGTTCAACAATATACAACCGACCAAAATAGCTGCGTATGCTTCTTTGAACATGGTTCTAGTTTGTCCGCTATAAGCCAATGGAATGCCCCCGAAAATTCACAGTTACTGCGTCTTTGCTCCCCCTGTTAAGTTTTTGTCAAAGAAGGCATCGATTGAGGAGTCTGACTGTTTCACATTGTCTTCAGTCTTGGAGCCAGGTGCGAACGAGAAGTTTAGCCGGACTTTGCACTTCTCCGAAATACACCAAGCAGATACTGAATGAGAGGTTGGATTTGCATATCGACTAATTGAGAACCCGTTCTTAATCCATTCACGAGAGTTTGTGTTATTAGTTGCCATCCCCTGGGCGAACTCGGTTTCGCTTTTTTTTACGAGATCAATTGCGCTTGCTCCCTTTGCAGGCAACCCGATGCTCGAGATGTCGAGTTCACATGAACCTAAACTTGACTTGAACTTGGCCCGGGAAAAAGTCTCGTCTCCGCTAGTCGCTTGTGCCTCAACCCAGTCGGAAGTAGGGGGAAAAAACGAGAAACTCTTCACAATTCGTCGGTCTGCAACTTTCGGCTCGCCTTGGTTAGTCTTTTTGGCATCACCAATTGCTTTTGTTAGTGCGGACTTATTGGAATCTTGGTTGGTCTGCATTTCAGCGAATGGTGCATTTGAACCCTGAGTACGCTTGTTGCCACAACCTACGAGGAGCAGTCCGACAACCAAACCTATTTGAATTCGACCTGTATTTAAACCTTGAAACACATTTGAATGTTACTCCACCTGAATCTTGGGTTCAAAGGTAACATCATTGAACCATGAAACTCATTTCTGCGGTTTCAATCTTTGTTTTTTCGAGCCTCGCGGTAGCTATTGACGAGTCTTCAGATGCGAGGAAAGCTATAGAATTGCGGTTTACACAGATTAGTAAGGCCTTTTCCGATAAGAACATCAAGTCCGTAGAGTCGATCTTTGCGGATGACTTTAAAGCTAAATCTTCGGGAAAGCCAGTATCTTCCAGGTCTGACTTTTTCAAGGAATTTGAAAGTCAAATGAAGCTGATGAGTGGCGTGAAGTGGTCGCAAAAAATCAAGAAATTTACACTTGAAAAAGGAGTTGCCTATATCCTTATTGAGTCTGAAATGAAGTCGAAAGTGGATAGTGAGGAAGGAAAGCCTCAAGACTTTCGAATTGTCAGTAAGACAAAGAACGAGTGGGTTAAGGGCAAGCTGGGTTGGCAAATTCGGTATTCCGAATCGGTTGACTCGAAGATGTGGCTGGATGGAAAAGAGCTGAATCCAGGCGAATAGTCACTTACTATCCTCGTTGACGATGTTTGGATCAGGTGACTGCGATCTAATGCCATTTGATGGAATGCGCACGGCCTCTTGCCAGGCACTCCAAGGCTTTAGAGTCGCCATGTCGGCTTTATCACTGCAGACTGCTGCTAGCCTTTCTAACCAAGCTGATTCTGGATGGTTTGCCTTCATCGCTAATCTGATGTTTGGCGAGAAATCCCAATTTTGAGCTCGGAAGTGGTTAATCATGTTCGTCCTCAATCGATAGAGGCCCACACCTTGCTCTTCCTTCTTGCCATTCGCAAATCGACAAAAGTCGACTCGCACTAGAATTCTTTGGTTATGGCTGTACCCATATCTTTTAGCTTGGTCTATGAGATTCTGGGCTTCTTCGGGTTTTCCATTCTCGAAAAGGAAAAGTCCGTAAAGTGCCATAGATGTGTCATCGGTTGGACTCTTTGCCAGCGCCTTTTTGAACAAGGACTCGGCCTTCTTTTTGTCCTCATAATACTCTTGAACGAAATTTCCGTAATTTGAAATTGTAAATCCACTGGCATTTGGCTCTGCCAGGGCTTGTTGATAAAGTTTCTCTGCCCTCGGAATATCCCGTAGGCTATCGGAAACGAAGATGGCATAGAGGGTTAGGAATTCTGGAGAATGGGAAAGTTCCTTGGCAAATTTTTTGTAAGAAGCATCGCGCTCGGCGTCAGTTTTTTGAGCCCGACTATCAAGTTCAGCTTGCGCCCAAGCCGCTCGACCTGGCATCCTTAGAGTTGGACCCTCATTTGTGGGTGCGGATGCCGAAGTTTGGACCGGTTGGGTTTGGCGACAGCCAACACAAATTAGAATGAGGAGCACCGCGGCCCAACTTTTTTTTCTCACTCCCATTCGCATCATTTGAGTCGTTTTACCCTCTATGGAAATTTGCTCATCTTTGTGAAAATGTGTGGTCTGTTACAAATTAGATCTTCGGCCTTGAAATGGCATGAGTAATTTTCTGATCCAATTTTAGGTTCTTGACAATGTCGGAACAAATCGATCTTCCCTGAATTCGAATTTAGGGGTCATAATGACACTGAATCTTAATCATGAAAAAAGCCGTTTTCAGTTTCCTTACACTGCTTTGCATGATTCCTTTTGTCTTCGGGCAAGCGATCCCTAAGTTAGGCGATGCCGATTTCCCCGCTCCAACTCCATCGGAAAGGCATGACCAAAAAGTTGCTGCAGTCAAGAGTCACAACTACGAACTTTTGATGATAGGAGACAGCATTCTCCATACAGTTGGCGACGAAGGAGGCGAATGGGAGCCACTGAAAGCGGTTTGGCAAACCCACTTTGCCCCACGAAACGCAATTAATCTTGGCTATTCTGGCTACCGTACAGAAAACGTTTTGTGGAACCTTCAGAATGGTGAACTTGAATTGCAAAAGTCACCGAAGGTGGCAGTCGTTCTTATCGGAACGAACAATACGGATGACATAAACTATCCGACCGTTCACTCCGCAGAGCAGATTTTTGATGGGACCAAAGCGATCGTGGAAATTATTCGAAAGAGGCATCCTTCCACAAAAATTCTCATTCTTAGTATTTTTCCGCGAGGTGGTTCCAGAGAAGTAACGAACTTTCAACGGCGGTTTACCAATTCTGACCAATGTGTTGATACCTGTCGAGTTGCCGGAGAATTAACCAAAAAACTTGCGGACAATAAAAGGGTTTTTTGGCTGAACTTAAACTCAGTATTTTTTCGCCCCGACGGCACGATGAATACCGATCTGATTCCTGATTTGGTCCACCCAAATGCTGAAGGAGCGGAAGCTTGGGCCGCGGCACTGGAACCGACTCTGGCAAAGCTAATGGGTGATAAGGTAATCAAAAGCAAACAACAACTTGCTTTTGAAAAGGCTCCCTCGGATGTTAAGCAGCTTGCGAGCAAGCGAATCATGATTCTTGGTGACAGCATCACCCAAGATGGTCGCTATGTGAGCATGATGGAGTACTTACTTCAGAAGCAGAATCCCTTTCTAGATTTCAACATTTTTTCCGTCGGGCTAGCCAGCGAAACTGCATCAGGATTGTCTGAAATTGGACATCCATTTCCAAGGCCAGATATTCGCGAACGACTGAATCGTGCCCTTGTTGCGGTTCGTCCAGAAGTTGTCATTGCCTGCTACGGCATGAACGACGGAATCTATCAACCTTTTGATGCGGCACGGCTTAAGGCATTCCAAATTGGAATAACGTCAATGGTGAAACAGTGTCAGGCACAAGGCGCGCGATTTATTTTAGTTACGCCACCTGTCTTTGACATAACTCAGTTTGGGGACAATATCACGAAGGATGGCGAGAAATTTGTGTACGGTAAACCTTACGCCAAATATGACGATGTTTTGGCGGCGTTTGCAAAGTGGGAAGTGAAGTCTCGGCCCGGTAGCGCAGAGGTGATTGACCTCCACACACCAATGGAACTGATTTCGCGAAATGCAAAAAAGGCGAGCCTAGAGCTATTTAGAAGCGGAGATGGTATTCATCCGACCGATCTTGGCCATCTTTTGATGGCGAAAATCATTTTGGACGGATTGGGAGTTAAGCAACCAACTGAGGACCTGCGAATCACTTTGCAATCAATTCAAACGAATCCTCTATACGACCTTGTTCATAAGCATCGAGCTACTCGCTCAGAAGGTTGGCTCCCGTATATCGGCTATACCAGAGGTGGGATGACAAAGACGACTGACATTATTCCAACCGAGGCAAGAGCTGCTGAGTTTCAGGCTCAGATCAATCGTCTTCGTCGTGGACAGCTGCAAGCGAACTAATGATTGATTTCAAGGCCGCCAATTTTGCCATTTGAGTCTATTGCAACTGCGAGTTTTAATTCGATGCTCGCAAAGCTAACGTTGTAGATCCGGCTCGTGAATTCACTGACTTTCGCTTCTCTGAGGAACTCAAACTTGGTAATTGGTCCCAATGAATTCAATTGACTTTTGGCTGCAGCGAGTAGTTCAGGGGACAGTACCTTGTCAAAGTCCGGAGTCAACTTTGATCGATCGAATTTGCCATCAAGGACGGATTGAAGTATGGCTCTAGCCTCATTTGTCGCTGCCGGGTTCTTATCGGCTTCAACTACGGGTTTTTCGATTTTGAGGGTCGGATCCATCATGCCCATCACATCTTTTGCGATTGCGGCTGGATTGCTTGGTCCATCCGTGTTTGTGAGGATAATGACGGTCAAGCCCTTTGAAGGTACGCGACGAATTTGGGTTGTAAATCCGTGGATTCCTCCACCATGTTCGACAAGTTGTTGACCATTTAACTTATTGGTGCCCCATCCAAAGCCATAATTTTGGATGGTTCCGTCGGGAAGAACTGTTGGCTCCCACATTTTGGCAAGCAGTTCTCTCGGTAAGATTTTGTCACTGTAAAGAGCCTCGTCCCACTTGGCAAGATCGAGGACAGTGCTTTCCATTGAGCCTGCTGCATAGGGCCAATCCATGTTCAGATACTGAGCATGCTCATACCCACTTTTGCCGAACGAGTAGCCCTGGGCGCGATATCGGACAATCGACTTTTCGCTCACGAAGTAAGTGTGTGTCATTCCGAGAGGTGAGAGAATTCTTGCTTTGAGAGATTCAGCGAATGCTCTTTTGTCTAACTTTTCGATAGCTAAACCTAACAGTTCGTACCCAGTGTTGTTGTAGTGCCACTTGGTGCCAGGTTCGAAATCCATGGGTTCACTCTCAACTTTCTTGATGATTCCCAGCGGAGTTGTTGGTTGCATTGCATCCTTTTCCATCAAGCCTTTAAGCTCGGTGTATGACTTGATTCCGCTCGTGTGATTGAGGAGATTCTTGATGGTGACCTTTGCCCAAGCCTTTGGCATATCTGAAAAAACTTTTTCAATCGTGTCGTCAATGGAAAGCTTTCCTTCCTTAACTAATTGCATGATCATGGTTGCGGTGAACTGCTTGGTAATGCTTCCGATCCGGTAAACAGTTGAGGCGTTTGCTTCAACATCTTGCTCTAGATTCGCATGTCCAAAGCCCTTGGCATAAACGATGTGACCATTTTCAACAACGGCAACCGAAATTGCTGGGCTTCTTTTTTGTGTGATGAGGTCAGTGAGATAGCCGTCGAGTTTTTTGAATCCAGCCTCGTTGGTTTGCCCAAAGGCAAATCCTGCTAACACGGATGAAAACAAAACGGCGGTACATGTTCGAGACAAGCTTAAAGGCATATTGACACTACTGTAACTAGCGGGAAATGGTTACTATCAGAGTATTTTGGACTATATTGAATGAGCATGATGGATGACAACGAATCGAGTGCGGAGCTAATATCGTTTTATGCTTTGCTCGAAAACGCCTTTCCGGTGACTTCATTTGAGGTTGGCTTTGAAGAATCGAACGAGAGCTATTTAAATGAAATGCGAGGGCTTTTGTTTAATGGTCAAGATTGGCGAGCAGTCGATTTTCCAGACAATGAAAATGACGCTGTTAGTCCGGCGTTTGACCTGCTCCACGATTCATCGAAGTTGTATTACATCGCGGCTTATATGCGAGAAGCCGCGATTGACATCTACTATCAAGCCACTTGCCTGGCCCAACTAAAGAAGTTCGCTCGGATGCCAGGCGGCTTGCTTTCTCAGATGAACGCCTATCAGCGGGAGAGTGTTGTTTGGTTCTGCGACTTGGTGGAGAATCAGATTAACAGTCTGCCAATAATGGAGAGATTGAACTATGTTGTGGATACGATGACAGCGAAGTTTCTTCGGAATTTGATTCGCAACACGCTTTGGTAGTTGGCGCGTCCTACAAGTGGGGGATGAGGCGTCAAAGTCTCGGGTTGAACCGAAAGTTCAGCCTTACAGAATCGATTTCCGGGAGTAGGAGTTCGGGATCGGGGTCAAGGTTTTTTGATCAGTTTGAATCTGTGATCCCCTTTTGTGCCGTAAACTCTTGCCTTAATGCCCACGCGGTACACCTTGAAGGGTTCGAGAAAGAAGGTTTACGAGGAACTTGAGGAAGCGTATCTTGGAGATGAGATCGCTCCGACCGCGTTCGTGCCAGCGATTTGCCGTGGCGGTGAGATGAAGTTGTTGCGATGGGGCTTTACTCCGCAGTGGGCAAAGGAGGATTTTGGCGGAGCGATGGCGAATGTTCGTCGCGAGAAGGTGTTCTTTCAAACGTCGTTTAAAGGTCCGGTCATGAATAAGCGGTGTCTGATTCCGGCAACAGCATTTTTTGAATGGCGGGAAGAAGGCGAAGAGAAGGTGAAGTACCGATTCTCCATTCCAACTATGCCGGTTTTCTACTTCGCTGGGATTTGGGATGACTGGATTGACCCGAATGGATCAGACCTTGAATCTTGTGCAATTTTGAATACTTATCCAAACTCATTGATCATACGATACAAGCCTCAAATGCCTTGCATCTTAAAGCCGGGAACAGAAGACGTTTGGATGGACTTCTCAATTAAAGATAGGGAACACTTGGATTTGCTTTTGAGAGGAATCGAAGCAGAGAAATTTAAAGTAGAGCGATCCTAAGTTAGCCTTCGACGTGTAATGTCTTTTCGTTGGTGTAAAGGGCGGTGCCCTTCGGACCACCCTTCGGTTTCCGAACATATTTTTTGAGTACGTAATCTACCGAAACATAGCCGGAATGCTTTTGGTTGGAGTTTTGGACCGCAATTTTTGCGGCGGCAAGGAGGACTTCCTTCGGTACTTTGTCGGGCTGGTTGTTTGTTTGGATCACAACATGGGCAGATGTATGACCCCTTACATGGAGCCAATAGTCATTGCTCTTGGCTACTCGCAAGGTCAAATAGTCATTGGATTCTGCATTCTCGCCATAAAGGATTTTGTAGTCTTTTGGACCAAGGATGTCTCTTATACGGTGTCCATCATAAGGACGTTCAATGACCCCACCCTTGGCTATCGGTTGTTCATGAGTCCAGCGATTTTTCCTAACTTCCTCTTCAATGCCTACGAGAAGTTGCATGGATTTTGCCTCCTCGGTCTGAAGGATAACGGTGCGAAGGTGATTGGCGCTATCTTCAATCCTATCAATTTGCTCGGCAACTTGATTCTGGCGACCCTTTGCACGTTTCGCTTTGTCAAAGTACCGCAAGGCATTATCTTTGGCAGAAAGTTCGGGATCTAACCTAATCGCAAGTGAATTACCGTCGTAGTCAGTTAAGACCACGGACTCCATATCCGGTTTAACATCGTGAGCGTAGGAAAGCAGGAGTTCCCCGTTCCGTTGCCATCCTGCGGCTTTTGCTCCCGTATCTCGTGCCTCGATTAGGCTTGCTAAAGCAACTTCTCGGGCAAGCTTGACGCGATTTAGTTGACTGAGGAGCCAACAACGCTTTGAATCAATTTCTCGCCGCTGTATCTCGATGAGATAGTAATTTTCTAGGGCATAGCTCATGGAGGCTGCCGGCATCCAATCGGAATACTGATCTGAGAGATCAAAGGGATATGCTCCTGTAGAACCTGAGAACCCTGGTTGCCACTTATCAATACACCTTGGCGTTTGTCTTGGGACGACTGTCTTTGGAGGAACCTTAAATTCAGTTACATCGGGAAGGTCACGAAGAACAGGTGGATTTTCATACTTGTGCTGAGCTAAAATGGGTCGTTTTGACTTTGCCTTTCCAATCCATTGAGCAGCCCCTTGAATCGTATTATTTGTATTTACTAGGATTATGTTTGAATGCTTTCCCATGAGCTCCGCTATGAGCTTCCAATCACCAAATTCCAATCGAAGGATTCGATCGCTGTTGGTCATAGAAACGTTTTCCAAACTAAGTCCAACAAGGTTTGTCCTTAGCGCTGTGCAAAACTGGGGTGGGTTTTGGAGGGTGGAAGACTTGCGAGTTGAAAAGTAGACTCGAAAATACTCGGGGTGGCAAGAAATGAGAAGAAACTTTGTTTCACCCCGCGCATACAATTCCAAAACTATCGTATCATCGTTCGGTTGACGAACGCTTTGAACTTTCGCTCCATGCATCTGCTCAATCTCGCTACAGACCGCGGCAAGGGTTATTGCTTCGAATTGAATACGCTTCAAGATGTTATGTTTCGGAAAATGTCTTCTCTGGTTGAGTTGCGCTCCATGAGCATGATTTCTGGAGTCAAATCTTCGAGAGAAACGTCTTGTTCACCGTCACTACTGGCTAGTTTTAGCCACTCATTTTGGAGAAGTTGAACCGCTTTGTCAATAGTTGTCTTTGGCGGAATAGCTTCGTGCAGATCAGTCTTCGACGCCGACTGACCGCTCAGGGCAACCGAATACTTATGCAAATGATAGTCTCCATCAAAATCGACCACAAAGTACGAATCTTGTTCGGGAGTCGAACCAAGTTCTGCAAAAAGCGAGATAGCGAGAATTGGGGAGTATGAGAAATCTGCGAACGCTTTTTTGATTGGCGCACTAACTGCGGTCACGACTCGCTGGACTGTTACATCCTGTTCGCTTCGAGTGAAGCCTTCTTTGTGGGCAAACTCCATTGCCATGACTCGAATGGATTCGATATCGGATTGTTGACCTAAGCCCGCAAATCCCAGTCGATCATAGATTTCAAAGATTTTTTGACTTTGACGTCGGTAAGTAAAGATGAGGATTCCCGCATCCAAGCTAACAGCCAGGACTGGTGCTCCCTTCTCAATTCGATTGAGAATATACGCCACTCGGTTTTGCATGGCGTCCTGCCAGTCATAAGGGTTCATCATGTTTACTTCTACGCACCAATGTCTGTTCGGTAGTGCATCCCCGGGAAGGTTATTTGGTTTACGGCTTGATAAGCAATGCTTCTTGCATTCTCTGGTGAATCTCCAACGGAGGATATACCCAAAACTCTTCCTCCACTGGTGACTAATTGACCGTTTGAAAGAGATGTTCCTGCGTGAAAGAGTTTGATATCGGTTGGCAATGATCCAATTTTAATCGGAAGTCCCTTTTCGTAGGAGCCGGGATATCCTCCACTGGCAAGGGCGACGGTGACTGCGTGATGACCATGAACTGGTATTGCGATAATTTCTTCTCCTTTCGCAGCTTGCAAAAGGGCGTTGGCAAGACCCGAGCCTAGGCGGCGCATCACGGTCTGGGTCTCCGGGTCACCAAATCGGACGTTGTATTCAATACACTTTGGACCATCAGATGTTGCCATGATTCCACTAAACAAGATTCCTCGGTAAGTCACCTTATCTTCAGCAAAGGCTTTGATGATAGGAGATACGATTTCGTTCTCGACCTGGACGACTATGTCGTTATTGAGCCAAGAAAGGGGTGAGAAAGTCCCCATTCCACCGGTGTTCGGCCCTAAATCGTCGTCAAAAACCCTTTTATAGTCTTGGGCTACTGGCAGGCTATGGATTCCCTGATCGCTTACAATTGTTAGGAGGCTAAATTCTCGCCCGGTGAGCCTTTCTTCGATGACCAGGGTTCTCCCAGCTTCACCGAGCGCTTTAAGCGTGTCAATTCCTTCGATTGCTTCATTCAGTGTAGGACAAACAATTACTCCCTTTCCGAGGGCATTACCACTTGCCTTGAGGGCAACCTGCTTTCCATCGTGGTACTGCCCCCTTACATATTCTTTAGCAGCGTTTGCATCAATGAATGTCTGATATGCTGCGGTTGGCACTCCTGCACGTTGCATTATTGCTTTTGCGAATGCTTTTGAACCTTCAAGTTGGGCCGCAATAGAGTTGGGACCGAATACGAGAAATCCTTGTTCTCGAAGAGCATCGCCCAGACCGGCAATGAGAGGGTCTTCTGGACCGACTACGACTAATTCAATTTGTCGTTCTTTAGCGAGTTTGAGTATGCCAGCGAAATCATTTTGAGGAATTGGAACGCATTCAACATCTTCGGCAATGCCAACGTTTCCGGGTGCGCAAATCACTTCTGCTTCTTGAGAAAGCTTCCATGCCAAAGCGTGTTCTCTTCCCCCGCCACCAATTACCAAGATTCTCACTCCATAAGTTTGGCGCATTTCGTTCTACTGCAAGATAGAATTGGTAATCATGGCATTTGGATTTCCGGCATATCACGAAGAAACAATTTCGAATGTTCCTCCCAATATCAATCTAGAGCTTTCGTTGCTCAATGCATTGCGAAACCTTGGCTGGGGACCATCGTTTGATTCCAATGGAATAACGGCGTCAACTGGAGCAACTTCAAAGTCAATTGGTGAAAAAATTATCATCACACTAGTGGATGGTGGAGCAACCAAGGTCCGAAGCGAGTGTGCATTGAAGTCGATGTGTGCAGACTTTGGTAAGAATCAAAAGAATGTTGAGCTCATTCTTGGGACGCTACCGAACCATTATGTTTTGGGCTAATAGCTAATTAAGTCAAAAATAATGTTGAGATGCCAAATGACCTGGCAATCTCGACAGTTTTAGATTTTGGCACTCCAACCCCGCAAATTTCGTGATGGATAGTGACTGGCAACAAGGCAATTGCAAACCATGAAGTCACTTTCAACCACCACCCTGATCCTACTCGGAGCAATTGCTTCGGCTCAAACCGATGCGTGGTATGCCGCTCGATTTGGATTTAATGCGCCGGCTCCAGATTTGTTTGGTAACCAAAGCGCAAGTAGCTATAAGAACTATGTTTACAATGAAGGAAAGCCAACTGCTCGATTTAACAACTCGGCTGGAATGATGACCGGCGCAGGAATAGCGAAGGCTGCAACTGGTCGAACTTGGAATGATCCCGCCTACCACGGTTGGGCCGATATTTTTGAGATGACCGACCTGTTCCCGAAGAATACTTGGGTTCGAGTTCCAGCCAATATTCAAAACCACTTTCCGAATCCTGTGAACTCTAACGGTCAAGTTAATCGGGATCGTAATACTAGCGCAATTGTTGGCCGAATAATGTTCAGGGGAACAAACCTTTCAAATGGTTTGAATATCCTCTGGAATGTCACCCCAGGTGTCTTCCCGACAGAAACCAGTAATGATGGATGGGCGAACATAACGACAAATCCTAGCGGTGGGTCGATTGCGAATGCAATTGTAACCGGTGATCCCGCATTGAGAGACTGGTGGAGACCTAGAGACGAGTTTTTGCCTTACTTAAAAGCCCATATTCAAACGTTTGTCTGGGACGTAAATGATGCGGCATCCAATATAACTCGGCAACGAACAACTGGGACCATGACCGAGAACTTTATTGCTCGCATGGCATTCCAACTAGGTAACGAACCAGCTGCCGGCCATCCGGGCGGCTCTGTGAACGGTCAAGTTGGAAGTTGGGATGGAGTCGGCAGAGTTCTGGAAGGCACAGTGAGTACAACTGATTACCGTCCGAGAGCTGCGAACATAGTAGCAAATCAAGTTCCGCCTACTTTTGGGGCAAATGCCTTAACGATGCCAGCTTTTTCAATGTTCTCTGAGAGTTCAGATGCTTATCGGTTGAACTATACGAAGGGACAAATTCGCACTATTCAGTGGGCCGGTAGTGTTGCCCCAGGTATCAACGAAGTTGCTACTTATCAGAAAGAAATGACTGGTAAAGCTTGGGCTGCTAACTGCGGTCGAAGAGCGCTTCACTTCAACTCCCCGATCTTCCGATGGAAATTTTATGCAAACTCGCAATACAACTCAACCAACACTAACGACCTCCTGACTAGCACGCTTATCGATCCTGCAATTGGGCGGTGGGAAACGCCTGCGGAATATGCAAAGCGTTGGGTTGTCGAATTGGAAAAGCAGGTGGATTTGGTTTCAAGTCTTCCAATGCCGGGGTCATCGAAGATTGTTGATATCACTGAGTGCTACTTTACTACTGCTCAATCCGGTGGAGTGGCTTTCTGTCCAGGAATGAAGTTTGCTGACGGCAAGTTACCAAACTATGCGGGAATGACGCTTGACCAGGTTAGAGCGATGAGTCGATCCTACAAACAGGTAGATGGTGTCATGGTACCGCTAGCGCAACCGATGCCTTCCAGAGAAAACTTGCTCGTGGCGATTCGAAACGAACTTTTTGCCCGAGATACAGCTGGAACCCTTACTCCAAACCTTGGAAAAATATTCTGGTGGGGCGCAGGCTGGCCAGACCCTCGAACTGAGACTGGAGTCTGCATTGACGATAATGACAATGTAATCGGCTACAACTCTTGGGGCGATCTTCGATTGACCTTAAGTGAAGTAAAGGCGATATGGAACAAATGACAAAAAAAGAGACCTTCCAATTGGAAGGTCTCTTTTTTTGATTTTAACACTCTTATCCAGTTCATTTAAAATGACCGGATTGTTTGGTTAGCGGTCAGCTATAGGTGTGTAAGCGAGATTGGTTGGACCATCGTAAATCGCCTTAGGTCGAATCAATCGATTATTATCCAATTGTTCGATTGCATGGGCGGTATATCCGGCGAGTCTTGCAACGACAAACAAAGGCGTGTAAAGATCGATTGGAATTCCGAGCAAATAATAAGCGTAGGCGGAAGGGAAGTCTACATTTGGGAATATGTTCTTTCTTTCCAACATCGTCTTTTCAAGGATTTCAGCGATTTCGCCATACTTTGTGATACCGGCTTCGACTCCAAGCTCCTTGGCCACTTTGGACATATAAAAAGCCCGACTGTCGCCGTTTTTGTATTCTCGGTGACCAAATCCCATGATCTTCTTTTTGGTTGCAAGAGCATCGTCAATCCAAGCTTGTGTATTGCTTGGTTCGCCAATCTCAAGGATCATGTGCATGGCTTCTTCGTTTGCTCCACCGTGAAGTGGACCACGAAGAGTACCAATGCCGCTAACCACTCCGGAATAGAGATCGCTCAAGGTTGCTACGGTGACTCGGTTTGCGAAAGTTGATGCATTGAATCCGTGCTCGGCATAGAGGCAAAGGGAAGCGTCCATGACTTCAACGGTTTTTGGAATTGGATCCTTGCCGCTAAACAGTGCTAGGAAGTTTTCTGCAATCGTATGGTTTGGGTTTGGCTTCAGCGGTGCCAGACCGTTGCGAATTCTATGTCCGTTTCCAACAATTGTCGATGCCTTGGCAATAATTCGCACAGCTTTTCGAACGTTTGCATCGTGGTCGGTGCTTGGCTTTGTATAGTCTGGATCAGCTGGTGCAAGCGCGGAGTAAGCCGTACGAACCAAATCCATCGGATGAGTGTTCTTTGGCATCGATGCCAAAATGTCGTAGACATAGCTTGGGACTTCTCGTTCTGAAGCGAGAACTTTGTTGAACTCATTGAGTTCAGTTTGATTTGGTAGCTTTTTGTGGATTAAGAGATAAGCACACTCTTCGTAGCTTCCTCTTTCGGCAAGATCGTGAACATCATATCCGCGATATTGTAAGCTACTGCGGTCACTATCTATGTCGGAAATGCTGCTTATTCCGGCAATAACACCTTCTAAACCGGGACTGTAATTTGGGTACTTTTCGGCAATGCTGTCGCTCATTCCTATGGCTCTCTATCTCAGTTGCCAGTCTACCCAGTAAGCATGGGTCATGGTTATTTGTGCGGACCTGGTGACATTAGCCAAGAACTTGACTGCACTTTTCCCGAAACCACTTTGATCTGTATACTTTTGCCGCCAGGTTTAGATGAAAAGGCGGTGAGTGTTCCACTAAATCCAGCGAGCTTTTTCTCTTCACCGGGAAGTTTGACATCGAAGCTGGCAACATTTGGATATGCGAAGCGGATATCTATTTTGGGTGGCAAGGTGGTCAACATCTTGGTTAAAGGTACACCGTTTTCTTTTACTTTCTGTTTCGGATTGTCCAGGACAACTCGTTTGCCATTTCGATAACTCAAGACATGAACCATGCCTCGCTGAGGAAAGTCGAGAGTGATCACGGTACCGGAAAATTTTGCTCTTTTACCCTGACTCAGATCATTGATCAGCGGGAGAGTTCGGTAGTCCCGAATCGCGCCATAATTATCCGGACGCAACTTACCGATCATTTTCGCGTCGGAACCATTCGGAATAACCGTCGCCCCCGGAATGTTTTGGAAGGTGGTAAGCAGCAAAGTGGTGATCATGGCAATCATTGTACAAGAGAATATCTTGAAACTATTTTGTCTCTGCTAGGACGAGCCGAGAAGCATTGTAGTCTAGGATCATGCGAAATTTCTCCATAAATCCCATGCCGATATTGCCTTCTACATATGGGCTTGCAAATCCGCCCTTGGTTGTAATTTGGAATCCAACTTTTGGTTTTTCAAATTTCTTTGGACCGAATTGGAACCAGTCTAGAACCCCAGTTTTACTTTCAGAAGATCCACCGGCTCCACCAGTCAGGACGTTTTCAACATTACGGTCCTTTAGCAGATTAAATTTCTTTACGCAAGGGGAAAAGAAATCGACGGTTGAACCAGATCCGGTGTCCAGAGTAAACAGTCCCGGCTTATCTCCTTCGAAGTAACATATTAGGCTTGGCATGTTCCCATGGAACAGGAACGATGTCCAATTTGAGCCTTCCGGTAAGTTATTTAGGCTTGGTTGAAGCACACCAATGGTTGTCTTCTTTGGGTCAATGTCAAGAACCGCCCTGCCAATAAAATCATGTCCACAGATCCCGGCTAATCTGATTCCAAGTGCCTCGGAGAAGGGCTTCATATCAAATTCCATGTATGAGCTGTTTTCAATAGTTACTGGTCCAAGATTGAACTTGATTCCTTTCGAGAAATTAGTTGTAATATTTGCAACGACCCCTGATACAGAGTCTTTTCCAACGACTTTCATCTTGTGTGACCGGGCGACGGCAGGATCAATAACCATGATCTCGGCACCGGTATCTAAGAACCACCAGCCTTCGTCTTTTCCGTCTATCTTTGGCCTAACGAACAGGTATCCATACAATCGCTTGACTTCAATATTTTCGTTTACGTTGATGTCAAAAGTGAACCCATCAGGACTTGGCAATGGCATTCGATAAGTAATTGATCCTCCAGTGTTCATATTGAATTTTTCGATCACAGTTTTGTCTTTCGTCTCACCACTTTCGTGGAGAATTTTGGCTGGTACAAGCTGACCGTTTGTAAGTCTGTATTCACTAAATGTCCATGTTTCAGCTCCGGATGATCCCCAACAGCTTAAGACCTTGGCCGTATGAGTTTTAGGATTGAGCTCCAAGTTTGCGGTTGTACTTCCGTCTCTACATTTAATTACAAGGCGGTCGCCCTGCTCAGACACAATTTCTATCGGCGAGTTCTTGCATGCCCACACTCCAGCTTGAACATATGCGAGTATTCGAGCCAAATCTCTATCTGAATAGTTAGAAACATGGGGCACCCCCGAGCCATTGAGATGCCAAGAATTCGTTCCATCAAACCCATCGCATTCCGGTAAGTCGCCAACTGTCTGTAGTCGGAACCTGAAGTCCTCTTCCATGTGCATGACAAATTGTTGCTCAGACCCATGAAGGGTTTGTGACCCTGAAACATGCAATCCACCCTGGAACAGCGAGCCTCTAACCAGGACAGCAGATGCACCATCATGTTGAGTGTAAGTCGCATTGGCAATCAATGAAAGGATAAGTAAGGGAAGACGAATCACTATCCTCCTATTATCCTTTGAAGGGCTTCTCTGGTTTCGGATCTTTCATGAATTACCAGTAATGTCGCCAAAATTTGATGAACTAATTGACTTTTTGGAAGTCCATGTTATAATAGAAATATAGTAGACATAATTCTACTATCTTGAATGTTGACGTTGGTTAGAAATAATCCTGTCTCATTCAGCAATGGAGAAATAGACGAATGAGTATGAATAGAGTTGTTTTGACCGGACGCATGACTGCTGATCCTGAGATGCGACAAACAAGTAGCGGGAAGAGTGTGGTTTCTTTTAGCATCGCAGTCAAAAAGAGATTGAAACCGAGAGAGGGAGAACCGGATTCAGATTTTCTGCGAGTTACGGCATGGGGATCATCGGCTCAATATGTTCAGAACTACTTGGGGAAGGGACGCCTTGTCGCTTGTGACGGAAGGCTTGAAACACGAAAGTGGCAAGATCAAAGTGGTGCAAGCCGAGAGACGGTTGAGATCGTGGTGGATAACATTTACGCGCTAGATCGGTCGGAATATCGCGATTTAAAAAGGAGTGCCGATGAAAAGGACCCATTTGAAGAAAGTGCTTAAGCGACAATTGTTTGGAGAAATTCACAACTTGAATGTATTTCTTTTGGATTTTGATTCCTCTTTGTAACCATGAGCTCGAAGGTTATCGAGCCTGAGCGAGCTAACCTCGCCCACAACTCCATAAAATTCTGATGGTTCGTAATAGATAGCCCTCTAACCGAACCAAAAGATATTGGGGCACCTCGGTGCCCCATATTTTTGTGTAATATAGTGGAGTAATGTCTACATCTGGTGTTAATCGATGTTCTTGGGCCAACAACGACGAAATGATGGCCACTTACCACGATTCTGAATGGGGAAATCCTGTTCGGGAAAGTCAAGCATTATGGGAAACTTTGCAATTGGAGTGCTTCCAGGCAGGTCTTTCCTGGTCGATTGTTTTAAAGCGACGCGACGCCTTTCGAAAGTCATTTATGGGTTTTGACCCGAATACTGTTTCAAAGTTCGGTTCGGAGGAAATAGAAGCAATGCTACTGGACGTCAGTATCATTCGTTCCCGGTCAAAAATTGAAGCGGTAATTGGCAATGCGAAAGCCTATCTCGAAATGCAAAGTGCTGGGGAAGACTTTTCTTCTTTTGCGTGGAGTTATGTGGACGGAATGCCGATCGTTAATGTTTCAGGTGAAATGTATGCGAAAACAGCCCTGTCGGAGACTATATCTGCCGAACTCAAAAAAAGAGGATTCAAGTTCGTTGGTCCTACTATAACATACGCATGGATGCAGGCCGTGGGTCTTGTTGACGACCACGATCCAGTATGTTTTCGGCGTCAGTCTTAGCCGTATACCATGGTTCCGCCGAAGTGTCCGGCTATCAAGACCAGTATTCCTGAGGCGGCGATAAGCCACAAGTATGTTGGTTTTTCCCTATGGATATAGGCTGCAAGTCCGATTAAGATGCTCGTCGACGCCAGGATAAGGTGAATCAGGAGGTTGCCTTCCACGACATATCCCAACCTTAACCAAGCCGCAACTCCAGTAACAATTGCGCCAATTGAGCAGATTAAGGCTACTGCAAGGTTAATCACTGATGCCTTATGATAGATTTCATCGCTGTTTCGAACAGACAATATCTGAAGTAGGCCGGCAACTGCGAGTAAAGCAATAGGGAAGTGAATGATTGCTGGATGGAGAGAGTGCTTTGGGATGAGTTCGGAGCCTTCGTCTTTTTTTGGGGTTTCACTCGCTTTTTGAACGGGCTTTGATTTGGCATCGCCAGGCATCGTGTCCGCCCTGATTTCGTCACCGTTTGAAATGCCGTCACCATCAGCGTCCGATTTCTCTATTGACTGAAAATCCTGGGCAGTAATTTCGTTTGCTCCGGATTGGGCTAGGGCTGCCTCAACAGCCTTACCGTACTCATTTCGTTTTGGTGGCTGCGTGTGGCATACGGTGCAATCTGCTTTTGGCTTGCCGTAAGTCTCTTTAAACTTTTCGAGAATTTTCGGATTTGCGCATGCCAGCACAGTCGTGCAAGCAATAACACATACCAAGAGAGGTCTCAAAAGTTTCATGAATTTCGATTGTACTTTGTGTGGCAAAGCAATTCGCAAATTCATAAAGCAGAAGTGCCCCGAAATTAATTCGAGGCACCCTCCAAACCCATCGGACCCTCATAAAGAGTGCCAGCTGGACAATCCAAAGTTAAAGTAAGTTGCGAGATTTCCTTACAGAACAACTGAATAGTACAGGGCATTTGTGCCAATTCAAGAAGGAATCGATCACATCTATCACATTTACTAGCACTAAGCAGGTGAAAGTGCCTGGAATACGCCAGATTGGGCGTCTTCAAGGCTTGAAAATTCTGCCTTATCTTGCCTCAAAAACAAATTGATTGCTTCTTGACTATCAATGGCTCGATCACTTATTTGCTTGGATCCCCGTTTGTAGGCTCCGATAGAAACTAGATCTTCTATGTCGTTGTAGGCAGCCATCAATTCACGAAATTCGTTTGCTTTCAACATCTGTTCCGGTGAAACAACAAATGGCATGGTTCGACTAAGGCTCTGAAGAATATCGATTGGAGGATAGTGTCCCCGACTCGTTAGAGCTCGGCTTAGCACAAGGTGGCCGTCGAGAATACCTCTGGTCGCATCAGCAATCGGATCGTTTTGATCGTCACCTTCTACAAGGACAGTGTATAGAGCAGTAATGGCACCTTTTGGTCCCATACCCGCTCTTTCCATCAACCGTGGCAGAAGAGCAAATACGCTCGGCGTATATCCCTTCGTGCTCGGAGGTTCGCCAACCGCGAGTCCAATCTCTCTTTGGGCCATTGCAAATCTCGTGACACTGTCCATCATTAAGAGAACTGATTTGCCCATATCCCTGAATCCTTCGGCAATCGCAGTTGCAGTAAAAGCGGCTTTGATACGCATAAGCGCAGGCATATCTCCGGTCGCACATATGATAACGCTCTTGGCTAATCCTTCTTCGCCAAGATCATTTTCAATGAATTCTCTGACTTCGCGACCTCGTTCGCCGACTAGGCAAATAACGTTTATATCAGCTTTCGCATTTCGCGCAATCATTCCCAATAGCGTGCTTTTACCAACTCCAGATCCAGCAAAAATTCCGACTCGTTGTCCTTCGCAAAGAGTCATGAGACCATCGATTGCTCTGACTCCAGTTGGCATAGGATCTTTGATCATTCTGCGCTGGAGGGCGTTTGGCGGATTAGCCATCGTAGGATAGTGGTGTTCGCATAAAGGGGCTGGCTTGTCATCAAGAGGTTGTCCAAGCCCGTCAAGAATGCGTCCTAAAAGGGCGTTCCCAACTGGCACTTTTAAAAATTCGCCAGTGCCATGCACCGAATCTCCTGCTTTGATTCCGCTGAGGTCTCCAAGTGGCATCAGCAATGTCTGGGAACCTCGAAAACCGACCACTTCAACGGGCACTTCTCGAGAGTTTCCTTCGCCGTCGAGGGTTGAAACGTAGCAAAGGTGTCCGATGCTCGCAACGGGACCATTTGATTCGATAACGAGGCCAATGACTTTTTCAACTTGGCCGAAAAGTCGAAATTTTGGAGCATCTTGGGCTGCAATTCGCAGGCGCTCAATCCGTGGTTCAGTTAGATTCATTAAGCTGCCTGATTAAATTCGTTGACAATGAGTTCAAGACGTGTCTCAACCGTCGCATCGATTATTCCGGACTCGGTTTCAAGCATAACACCGCTTCGAATTGAGTTATCTTCTACAATCTCGATGGATTTAAGTTCGCGAGATTGTTTAATAATTTCATCTCGGTGACTCTCGAACAACGCATAGTCCTTGGGATTTATGAGGATTCGAGCATCCTTTGCATGGGTTACATTTTGAAGTACTTCCTTACAAATTCCCAGCGCAACTTGGTGATTGATTTCCAGTTCCGTCGCAAGTATCTTTTGAACAACTTCCATGGAAAGCTCGGTAACGATTTTTTCCGTCCTTTCTGCCCAGTCGTTGGCTGCCTCAAGAAATTCGAACCTGAATATTTCCAAGTCGGCCATAAATTGTGCAACTTCGATGATCCGGGCGGTATTGACGTCGGTCATTGCCTTTTGGAATCCGGCTCTTCGTCCTTCTGCTTGACCGGAGAGGCTTCCGCTTTCGTAGCCTGCTTCATAACCTTGTTTAAATGCAGTGTCTTTTATGGTATCGATTTGGTCAGAAAGCCTAAATGATTTATTGCCAGAACCTTCCAGAGTGGGCATTTCTCCAAAAAGTTTCTTGCTTTGCAAAAGGGGTGCATCCTTTCCTAAATCACTAGGAACTTTAGACAAGCATCTCCTCCTCTCCTCCACGACTTAGGACAATTTCGCCAGATTCTTCAAGCTTGCGGATAGCCCCAACGATTTTTTGTTGGGCTTCTTCGACAGCTTTGACTCGAACTGGTCCCATGAATTCCATATCTTCTTTTAACATAGCCATGGCTCGTTCCGACATGTTCGTATAGATTTTCTGCTGGACCTCCGGCTTAACTCCCTTCAGAGCAACCCCGAGTTCTTTCATATCTATTTCTCGCATGATCGCTTGAATGGCTCGGTCATCGAGCATCACAATGTCCTCAAAAATGAACATCATTCCCTTGATCGTGTCGGCAAGTTCTGGTTCATTGTCTTCAAGATGCTCAATGATCATTTTTTCCGTTGTTCGGTCGCACCGGTTAAGTAGGTCAACGAGAGCCTTTGGTCCACCAGCTTGAGTCAATTCTTGAGAGAGGACTGACGAGATTTTCTTCTCCAGGATGCTTTCGACTTTCTTAATTACGTCTGGCGGCGTCTGCTCCATCATGGCAATTCTTGCGGCAACGTCAGTTCGCATTTCGGGCTCAAGCTTTCCAATGATTTGTGCTGCACTTGTGATCGGCATGTAGGAAAGAATCAAGGCAATAGTCTGGGGATGCTCGTCTTGAATAAAACTCAAAACCTGTTGGGGGTCTGCTTTCTTGAGGAATTCAAATGGCACGACTTGCATTGCAGTCATGATCTTGTTGAGAATTTCTCCAGCTCGGTCAGAACCAAATGCAGATTCAAGTACGGCTCTTGCACTGGCAACACCACCTTCAGCGATGTATTCCTGGGCTATTGCCAATTCATAGAACTCTTCAATGACTTGTTCACGAACTTCCGGGAAAACTTTGTCCAGCCTAGCAACTTCGAGCGCGAGAATTTCGATATCGTTGTCGCTCATATGCTTTACCAGATCACCCGAGACTTCCGATCCAATGATCATCATCAAGATAGCAGCCTTGGTTCTGTTTGGGATGTCCTTTTGTTTGAGGTTCATTTCGGGGTTGGCTCCGTTAACCAAGTTTTAATGAGCATGGCGGTTGGTTCTGGTCGATCTTTTGCCATCTGTTTGATGGCAGAAAGATGAACGGACTTCTTCTCTCGAATTTTTTCGACTTCAAGGATTTCATCGTTATCTCGGTAAATGATTCCGTCTTCGCCCATCGCGGCAAGCTCTTCGTCGGTGTACTTACTGATGGCTCTTTGATATGCTTCAACACTTTGTGGACTCGCGGGGTCTTCGGGGCCACCGAGCGGGAAACTGCTTCCTAATGAACCTTGCATCACTTGTCCATTGGCATTCGTTACTGAAATCATGGTTGGCTTTGTAACCTTGCCAATCTGCTTTACGACCATTATTCCAACAATCAACAGTGCGACAATGGGCAAAAGTGAAAAGAGCTGCTGCTTTTGAGCCATGCTCTTAGACTCATCTTGGGCTTTTACAATTTGAGTTTTTGTCGAGTCATCAAATTCCACCGGCGTCACTTTTGCAACGAATTTAGTTCCATCTTTGCCTTGAACCTCGTTCTCAATAAAGGCCTTAAGGGACGCAAGCTTAGCTGCATCGCCAAACTTATCATCTTTGTTGTCGGCTGCGACGTTAATAACCATCGATTTCACGCTGCCAACTGCCGGCTTTGTATCAATGGTTGTTTCTGTCCTTGTGGGCTCACTTTGAGTGACAGTGTTTTCGTAATTTTCCCCAGGCTTTGAATCAGTAGCCGATGGTGCTTTTGGTAAATTGGCACTAACTCCGGCTGGCGTGCCGCTTCCCGGCGCTCCACCACCCATCTTCTCGGTCATTGACTTCGTGACAGCACCCTTTTTAAAAGCTTGGGTAGTTTCGTGTTTGTGGGTCTCGTCCATATTGACCTCACAGTTGACGCTAACGCGAGTTGAGCCAGGTCCCCAAATGCCGTCGAGAATTCCTTGAAGTCTTGATTCTTCTTTCCTTGCAACGGTTTGTTCCATATCAAGTTTGTTAGTTGCGATTGAACCGTTTTCGGCGGCTTCAGCGCCGTTATATAGTGCTTGACTTCGTTCATCAAGTACAACGACGTGTTTCATATCCAATCCTTCGATTGAGTTTGCGACGAGCATCGCAATGCCTCTTGCGGCATCTCGACTAATTGAACCGTTACCGGCAGTCACTAGGCTAACGCTTGCAGTAGGTGGTCTTTGTTGCTCCGCAAATGGAGATGGATCACCGAGCGTGACGTGAACTCGAGCGCTTCTTACCCCTGGGTTTGTTTCAATTGAGCGAGCCATCTCGCCTTCCTTCATGGATCGAATTCGTTCTCGCTCAACTGTTGGAGTTGTGCCGAGATTCATGTCTCCAAGCGTTTCGTCTCCAATGTGGGCACCCTTTGGTACTTTGCCACCAGCCGTAAGCTTCATTCGAAGTTCTGATACTTTATCGGATGGAACCTCGATTTGTCCGGGAGTATCGTATTTCATCGGGATTCCTTGAGCCTGCAAATCCATTACGATGGCAGCCTTATCGGTTTCCGTCAGTCCGCTATAGAGCATGTCGAATTTAGGTCGCGAAGCAACCGTAAACACGCCAAATAGCAATAACAGCGTAAGACCAACACCTCCAAGTGTTGTTATTCGCTGGGTTGGATTGCTTTCCAACCACCAATTTTTAATTTTTTCGATGAATCCGCCCATGGTTTAAGTCCCGAGGGGCAGCAGTTAAAGACTATATCTGCATATGTGAAAGCTCTTGAAAAGCTTCAAGCATCTTGTTCCTCACCGCCATGGTGAGTTGCATTGATGTTGAGGCTTTTTCCATTGCTAGCATTACGTCTTGAACTTCTACCGGTCGTCGACCCGTAATTAAGTCCGTTTGGATTTCAGCCGACTTGGACTGGGAATCGTTCACTTCTTTAAGTACGTCCATCAACATATGGGCGAAATCGCCCTTTTCCCCCGCGGACTGAGTCGCAGTCCCAAGTTTGCCTTGACTTAAGGCATCTTGAATCGCAGGGTTGACAGAAATTCTCATCTACTTTGTAAGGTTTCGGTTAGATCTTGCCAATCTGGAGGGCTGAACCGATCATTCCCTTCACAGTATTAAAAGCGGCGATGTTTGCTTCATAAGCACGGCTTGCGCTAATCATATCAACCATTTCCATTGTTGGATCAACATTGCTCATGGTTACCATTCCAGTTACCGGATCATGAAATGGGTTGGCCCAGTCAACTTTTTGGAGGCATGGTCGATCCCGATCTTCAAGAATGGATTCAATTTGTACTCCGTTGTCAGTTGCACTTAAGACAACCGATCTTCGACGATATCCATCTTCTCCAGGACGAGCGACTGTGTTAGCGTTCGCAATATTGCTCGAAATGGTGTCCATTCGAAACCTCTCAGCGGTTAAGCCGCTGGTGCTAGTTTGAAGGGCATTAGCAAGGGTTCCAATTCTCATTTATTAGTTTCCTCCCCGGATGACATTTTTAAGTCCAGAGAAATACCGAGCGGTTAGCTCGGTTAAGCTATTGAATCTAGCCTCGGTTTGCGCTATAGACATGACCTCATACTCCATATCGACATTGTTTCCGTCGAGTCTGAGAGATGACTTTTCGGATTGCATTGCGCCGTGGGTTCGATTGGCTACCACCTGATCGAAATTATCCATGCTATCTTCAAGGAGGATATTGAAATCCGAGTCCTTGCGCTTGTAGCCGGGTGTGTTGACGTTAGCGAGGTTATTTACTAACAAAGACTGCCGTTCAGCAGTTTTGCTCATCGCTCGACTCAGACGGTCTGCCTGAGGTCCAAAAAGATTATCCAAATAAGACACGGTCGTTTTCCCACGATCCGCGCATCCATGTGCTTGCTCGTTCCAATCCTTGGTTCGAGAGGCATTTCCTGCCTACAACTCTTATCGGTTGGAATTCAAAAATTTAGAGTGTGTAGCCAGCTACTTGCCTTTTTTAACCGCTGCATATCCAATTTCACGATCAAATCCAAAGAAGTGCTCTGCCGCAACATGCTGTCCAGGTTTCCCTATGAATGAAACATACGAACAGTCATCGTCTTTTGTCATCTGAACTCCGTAACGAAGCGAATATTGGATTCGTTGCTTATTGGCTACTTGCTCAAGAAGCTGGGTCTTTGTTGCTCGCTCGTCAGGATTCTGGGCTCTTTTGAGCCGTGCCGAAACTGCTGGAGAGAGTTTTTCAATGTTAGCCTTCAAAATCTTTGTTGGCCTTCTGAGGTAAGCCGACGAGGTAAACATCGTTTCATAACTACCGTATCGAATGATATTGACCAGTTCGATTGCCCGCACGGCGTCGAGGTAAGCGTTCGAATCTCCATCCACTAATTCTTGCTCGGCAAATTCAGAGAGTCTGTTAGCAAGGTTTGAGCAGGTCTTAAAGATTTCACCCTTGGGACCATCTATGAGTGATTCACCGTAATAGCCAGGATATATTTGGGCAAGTTTTCCTTGCTTTGAATGGGAAATCCACATTTCGCTAAGTTCTCGCACAACCTTCAAATCGTTGTTGTGATCTTTGAGCTTAGCTTTCGTAATCTTTATCGGCTCAATATAGTCACTCGTTCTAGAATCCAAAGTGGTATCCACAACAACCGTGAAAAATGAATCGTGACAACGAAAATTATCGACTGCACGGACTGTTCCCCCGAACACCAATGCTATCGTGCCTGCCTTTGAAAGGACTCCCCAAACTCCCCGCATATTTACAATCATCGGTTGACTGAAAGTGGGTTCCTTAGGGAAGATCGAATTAGTCTGAAAGACCTAGTAAAAATTAGAAAAACTAAAGATGCCTTTAACTTTTCTGATATAATAACTGCAGAGTGATGAGAATTACTCAAGGAAAGTACGGAGAATCCGAAAAAACATGAATAACCTTTGTCAGAGCTGGGAGTCCCACCTTGTAGAGCAAATCCGAAACGGCGACGAAATCGCATTCGATCTGTTCGTGGACACTTACCGACCAATGCTTACTGGTCTCGCTCTGCGTAAGCTACATAACACCGAGGACGCCAGCGACGTTGTCCAGGAGACGTTCGTCAAAGCCTATCGAAGCCTAAAAGACTTTGATACCAACCGACCAATACGGCCATGGCTCACAAGAATCTGCATGAATTGCATCGTGGACCTTGCCCGCCAAAGAAAGAATAATTGTGAATCAATTGATAATGTCGAATACTCGCTATCCGATGGAGGAGCTGCGACGGAAAAGGCAGAAGGAGTATTGATTCGCGGTCAGATCAACGAGGCAATCAAGCGATTGCCATGGAGATATCGCCAAATCATTGTGATGCGACACTTCGATCACTTGGATGTGAGCGAAATCGCTGTGAAGTTAGAAAAGCCGGAAGGCACGATCAAGAGCTGGCTCTTCAGAGCAAGAGCAATGTTGCAACGAGACCTAATGCCAATCTTTGGCTAAGACAAGCTGTTCGTCATTGCAAAAGAAAACGCCTCGGGAAGCCGGGGCGTTTTTCATTTATCCTTTCGACCAGTCGTGATGAAACCCATAGGATAGGGGGACAATGTAGCCATTAGCATTTGTAAAGTAGGCATTGAGTCTGATTTCATCTCCAAGTAGTTTTTGTGAGGCATAAACGCGAAGCTCCCGTTTGCGGGCTTGCCCGCAAAATCTATCGAGAGGACAACGCGACCAAATCCGTTGACCTTCCCAGTCATTTTGACTTGACCTTCTTCGCCCTTGAAGTTGAGGACACCCTTAAAGCTTCCGTCGGCATCGACATCGAAAATCAGGGTGCCTTCAGTAATCGAGTTTGCTAAAGTGAAGAAACCCATAAATTCGTAATGTCCCGAATACGCAACTACATCCGATTTGTCATTGTATCCAAACTTTGTGAAATTTCCATTGAGCGGTTCGCCAATTGCCCAAAAAGGCAGACCATCCGCAACTTGCTTTTCACCTTCTGTCTTTCTCTGTCGGCATTTCGATGTTGCCCGAACAAGTGCCATGCTCCAAAGATCGTGAAGCTCAGGTTGAGCCTCCATGAGTGCTGCCAGCAAGTCTTCTGAAGGCACACTCGCCTCGCTAGAAACATACTTGAGGTAGTGCAAGTAGAAAATGATACTGTTGTTCACCGCAAACGAAGTGTCGACTTTTTCGATCATGGTCTTGATCGCTTCTTTGTCGCCTTTCAAAAATGCCAAATGTGCAGAAAGCAGCTTCAGAAATGACTCGGAAGTCCCATTGGGGTTACCAAGCTTTAGCCGCTCAATCGTAGAACTCCCTTCGTCCAAATCCGAATGAATAATAGCATCAAGGCTCATTCTAATGAGAAGTTCGTTGTCAACTCCTCCGAGCTTTTCAAGTTTCTCCAAAACAGGCTTTGTGATCCCATAAAGCCCATTGTTGAGGAGACTCTTATACAATTCCCTGAGGTAGCCGGCTTTGTTCGTGTAAAGCCTGTCTTCCAGATTCTCCCAAGGTCCCGATACTGTCAAAATAGCGATTCTGTAGCTTTCGTCTGTCCGATTCAAGAGCTTACACAGGAGAATGACCAAATCCGGATCGTCGCCAATCTCGTCAAAATCCACGCACATATCATTTGCCATTTTTCGGTTGGCTGTCAAAATGGAAGCTCTTTCGGTAGGATCCTTGGCAATCGATTGATCCAACAGAAAACTTAAGCCTGAGTAAGCCAATTTGCAAGCATTGAGGTGTCCTCTAGAAAGCCTTACGAGAGAATCCGGTACTGGTTCGAAGCGAGAAATATCTTTGGCAGACTTGATGATCCAGTGTGCGGTTTGAGCCTCAAGGCTATTCGGCAGCCTTCCAGATGCGGCTAAGAATTCTGGTTCCAAGGCTATCGAACTCGCTCGCAAAATTGTGATGAGAGAGTAAATTGTTTCGCCACTTTCGGTGGTACTAAGCACGGCTTTGGCCTTATCAACAAGATTTGGATCCCGAAGTACAGCCGCTACAATTAAAGATCGCACCTCCCAATAGGTTGCCTTTGGGAATCGGGCACCTGCGGCGGCGACAACTCGTTGGCACTTATCGTATTGGACCCAACGAAGGAACGTTCGGTAAAGAATACGATAGCTCCCGTCAAGAAAGCTCTTATCTTTATCGAGAGTTTCAACCGATTTTTGCAGGAACTCAATGTCCGGCTTGTTTGGATCCATGCTCAATTTCAAGAGATTTGCGTAAGCCTGAATAAGCTGATCTTTCGGATAATCTAGCTTAAGCAGAGTGACTAATTTTTGTTGCTCCGATCGCCCATCGGACAATCTTTGAAGTAGAGCATCAAATGTTGGAAGGAGGATGTCCCGTGAATCCGAGTGATAGAGATTCCATATCGCCTTTAGAAATCTCATTTCTCCTACTGCAGCAACTCGCCCGTGAATGATTGCCAAGTCATCGTAAAGTGAATTGGGATCATCAACACTATTTTTTTGAAGGACCGAATTGAGTTCATAACTGAGACCAAGACGCTGGCAAGCCAAAACATAATCGTAGAGGGGGCGTGAGGCAAGCGCTCCAAAGCTTTGGAGAACACGCAAAACGGCAAGGACATCCTCCTCGCGACCTATCTGGTTCAAATATGATGCCTGCATTGCCATCGCATCCTTGTACTGCTTGGGGCTAAACGAAGCAATCCCGAACTCTTCTTTGTAAGCTTTTAGCATCAAGGAGAGTTCTTCTTTTTTGGGTGGAAAAGTAGCCAAGACGACTTCTTGCTCCTTCTCTGCGTAAATGGATGGCTTCTGCGCGTTGTCACCGTAATCATGTCGTGTGTATTCCTCAACACTTTTGGCAACGCTGACCCCAAGTTTAGATAGCAACATTGCTCCAATTGCTGGATCTACTGCCGTTTTCTTTTGAATTGCTCGGTTCAGGAAGTAAGTGAAAGTTCCATGTCCGAGACTTGGAGCCTCGTATGATTTCATACCTGGCGAACAACCCAATAAAATGCCAATGTTTGTCTTCTTGCCAAGTTCAATGAGGTTGAGACCGAACGGGTTTTTTTCGCCAGCCCGACATGCGTCAGAGATGACGATGACATTTCTCAGCTTCTTCTTAGCGAGCCTTTTTAGGATTTCGGTGAGGGATATACCCTTTTGGCTAGCTTCGGCTGCAGTTGCATCGTTTGGCATCCAATAGTCGCCACTTGGAAGACCAATTCCGTGACCAGAGAAATAAACAATGAACAGATCGCCTGAGTCGAGAGCCGATTGCGAAAGAACTGTATCGAGAGACTTCCGAACATTTGCCGCATTTGGAGTCTCGTAGCCCGTTTGGTCCGCTAATATGGACACTGAATCATTCGAAAACCCGAGCTCAGATTTAAGTGTGTTGGCAAACGAGATACAATCCTTCGCTCCAAAATTGAGCTTGCCGAGGGAGGTGTAGTTGCTTACACCAATGCAAATCGCCCACTTCTTGGGCTGCATTTCCGGAAGCTTTAACACTTCGTTACCTTCGATGCCTTGAGCAAGCGCGTTTCCCAGGTTGATCAATATCCCACAAAAAACAAAAAGCAGTCTCTTCATTTGGTCCCGTTTGAAGACGTTCCGAAAGCAGAATCGGGACTAGATAATTTCAAAATCCCTTGTGCTTTTCGGAAAATTGGTCGAGTAAACGTCACGTCACTTGGGTCATTAAGTTGAACTTGGGAGTACCATATATTGTGTGGTTCGACGGAGAACAGCGTGTTTTTGAAGCGATTTTATGATGAGCAACTTGCTCATGCCAGCTACCTCGTCGGATGTTATGTGTCCGGCGAAGCAATCGTCATCGATCCAAACCGAAACATTCAACAGTACATCCAAGCAGCAACCGATGAAGCAATGCGAATCGTTTCAGTTACTGAGACCCACATCCATGCCGATTATCTTTCCGGCAGTCGGGAATTGGCGCAAACCACGGGAGCAACCCTTTATCTTTCTGACGAGGGCGATGCAGATTGGAAATACGCCTTTGCCAATGAAGTAAACGTATGCCTGGTAAAGCATGGTGATGTGATCAAGCTTGGAAACATAAAGTTAGACATTTGGCACACTCCGGGTCACACTCCTGAACATATTTCATTTGTGGTTACCGACGGTGCGGAGTCAACTGAACCTCTTGGAGCATTTACAGGAGACTTTATTTTTGTTGGCGATGTGGGGCGTCCGGACTTGCTTGATCGAGTTGCTGGCTTCAAGGATACGATGGAGAAAGGTGCTCGCGTCCTGTACCAAAGCTTGCAAAGATTTGTTTCGGCAATGCCTGATCATCTCTTGATCATGCCTGCTCATGGTGCCGGTTCTGCTTGTGGCAAAGCACTAGGCGGCGTACCGTTCAGCGTGCTAGGATACCAAAAAGCCGTCAATTGGGCCCTGAAGTGCAGTACCGAACAAGAATTCGTCGATGGAGTCCTTAACGGTCAGCCTGAGCCACCGTTCTACTTCAAAGAAATGAAGCGAATGAACAAAATTGGACCGGCAATCTTGGGACCAATCAAGACTCCACCGAAGCTGTCGGCCACCATACTTAAGAACTCGACTTCATTCCTTATTGATATTAGGCCCGCAGCATCCCTTAGGGTTGGCTTTTATCCTGGCTCGATTGGAGTTGCCTCTTGTCGATTGTGTCGCAGTTTTGCGACTTGGACTGGTTGGCATGCTCCTTATGATCGGGATATAGTCATTATTGCTAATACGGAAGAAGACGTAATTGCCGCAACTCGCTCGATGGAAGCAATTGGGTTGGACCGCGTGACCGGTTGGGTTCAGTTTGACGAAATTCCGAGTGACCAGGTGGAACCAATAAATCTCATATCAGTTGAGGATGCAATTGGACAAGCTGCACTGGGTGAAGTCAACATCCTCGACGTTCGCGGGCGAAGCGAATACGAAGTTGGGCATATTCCAGGAGTGACTTGGATTCCATTTGGCTACCTCGAAGGTCGTTTGAGCGAAGTTCCTAAGGTTAAACCGCTGGTCATTCATTGTGCTGGCGGAAACCGGTCGCCAATCGCATATACCGTCCTCCGCAAACATGGATTGCAGAACCTGTTTGAAATGAATGCGGGATACAAAGGGTATCAAGCGTCTGGTAGGGAAACTCAGTCTGGAATTTCAGAAGCCGATTTGATTGAGGCTTAGGGAGTCTTTTCGAGCCATAGTTTAAGGCGCTCATCGGCAACATAGGCAAGTTTATCCTTAACTGTATATCCTGTGCTGCCATGGTTCAAACTAGCTCCATGCTTCAATAATTTGTCGGCAAATTGAAATTGACCTTTACTAAGTGCCCAGTACAAGGGCGTATCCCCATTCTGATCTTCAGCATCAACTGGTAAACCATCATCAAGAAGTTTCTTCATTGCTTGCCAATTTCCTGCAACGGCAGCATCATGAAAGGGCTCGTGCCGGAGTGCAAGACCAGTCGGCATTTGCAATAGCATGATCCCAACTATTGACATCGCGAGGAGTAAAAGAAACACCTTTAATGGGGTGGTCGAAGTCTTCAATGGTTGCAAACTCCATTATGTAAGAAAAATAAAAGAGCGATCATCAACTTTCGTCAATGACCGCCCTTTCTCGATGCAAGGCTAAATCCTACTCTTCAGTAGTTTCTGCCGTTTCGTCAACTTCAACGCCGCCGTCTTCGCCTTCAGATTCACCATCATCGGTGCCCTTGACGATTCGTGCGATGGATGCTACCTGGTCGCCTCCACTAAGATTAACCAAGCGAACGCCTTGGGCAACTCGTCCCGTAGCCCGGATTTCCTTGATTCTCATGCGGATGCCTTTGCCCTTAACAGACATGAGCAACAACTTATCGTCATCTTCTACAACTTCTGCACCCACGACCAATCCAGTCTTTTCAGTGCAATTCATCGTGAGAATGCCTGATCCGCCTCGGCTCTGAACTCGATACTCTTCAAGTTTGGTTCGTTTGCCGTATCCATTCTCGGATACTACTAGGAGCGACATTGTTTCGTCGACAACTGCTGCAGTTACAACCTGATCTTCTGGATTTCCTGCCTTAAACTGAACCGCGCGTACGCCGCCAGCAGCTCGGCTTCTAGCAGTCGCCTGAGTTTCGTGGAATCGAATTGATTGTCCTTCTCGGGTAACCAAGATCACATCATCATCGCCACGGGTCTTCAGCGCCCAACCAAGTTCGTCACCGTCTTCTATGTCAAAGGCTATGATTCCGTTGTTTCGGATGTTTGCGAAGGAAGAAAGCGGAGTTCGCTTAATTTCTGCGCTGTCCTTAGCCCCCGTGCCACGAGTGATCAAGGTCAAGAATCCTTCGCTAGACATATCCTTAACACTGACGGTTGCAGTTACTCGCTCGCCACCAAGGATATTGATATAGTTTATGACTGGCATGCCCTTGGCATATCGACCAGTTTCCGGAATCTCGTAGCCCTTTAGTTTGTAGACCCGACCACGGTCGGTAAAGAACAAGATCGTATGGTGAGTGCTAACTTGGAAGAGATGGGCTGGCTCATCGTCGGCCTTCAAGGTATTGTTGACGCCCTTTCCACCGCGCTTCTGTTGTCGGTATGCATCAATGCTAACTCGCTTGATGTATCCGTCTCTTGAAATGCTGATGATCGCTTCTTCGTCAGGAATGAGGTCTTCTTCAGTGAACTCGCCAACTTCTCTGGCTTGAATTCGAGTTCGTCGCTCATCACCGTGCTTATCTCGCATCGTGGCGATTTCGTCGGTTAGGACCTTGGTCATTCGTACTTCGCTGTTAAGAATGTCGAGCAAGTCTTGCGTCTTTCTCAATGCTTCTTTGTATGTTTGTTCGAGTTCTAACTGAGCAAGTTGCGTCAGTTGGCGCAAGGGCATCGCTAGGATGGCATTGGCTTGCAGAGCAGAAAGTTCGAACTCTCGAACCAATTCGGCCCGAGCGACACCGGCGTCTTGTGATCGTCGGATTAAAGCGATGATCTCGTCGAGGAATCGTCGAGCAATCTGGAAACCTTCGGAAAGATGTACTTCTTCAAGTGCCCGGTACAGTTCGTACTTGGTTCTTCGAAGAATAACTTCCTTTCGGTGCTTGACATACTGTTCGAGCATCAAGATGATCGGAGCCGTTCGTGGCGCGCCATCAACGAGCGAAAGCATAAGAGCACCAAACGATGTTCGGAGGTTCGTATGTTTGAGAAGGTAGTTGAGTGCCTTATTCGGATTGACGTCGCGTCGAACTTCGATTTCGATTCGCATTCCACGTTTGTCCGAGTAGTCCTGAACGTTCAAGATGCCGTCGAACTTTCGCTCCTTAGCAATCTTGGCAATGTTTTCGATCAAAGTTTTCTTGTTGGTTTGGTATGGAACTTCGGTGACAACAATGACGGACTTACCGGCTTCACCGGGCTCAATCATCGTCTTTGCTTGCATGATGATCGATCCTCGACCGGTCTCGTATGCTTGCCGAATACCCTTGGTACCCATGATGATTCCGTAAGTCGGGAAGTCAGGACCAGGAAGGTGCACCATGATGTCGTCGAGCGAAGCATCCGGATGAGCAATGAGGTGAAGGGCTGCGTTACAAACTTCGGTGAGGTTATGGGGTGGAAGGTTCGTTGCCATTCCAACCGCAATACCTTGCGATCCGTTACAAATTAGGTTCGGGAATTTGCCGGGGAGCACCTTTGGCTCGAGATCGGCCTGAAGGTAGTTCGGCATGAAGTCGACCGTTTCGCGATCCAAATCTTCAAGCAATTCCATCGCGATTGGTGTCAATCGACACTCCGTATATCGCATCGCAGCTGCGCTGTCACCGTCGATCGAACCGAAGTTTCCTTGTCCATCGATCAGCGGGTATCGTAGGGCCCAACTTTGAGCCATTCGCACCATCGTAGGGTAGACGACTTCATTGCCGTGTGGGTGGTAGTTGGCTGTTGTCTCACCGGTAACCTTGGCGCACTTTGTGTGCGGGTTACTTGGTGTGAGGTTCAGACCTCTCATTGCGTATAGAATTCGTCGTTGAACGGGCTTTAAACCGTCTCGGACGTCAGGCAATGCTCGAGAGATGATGACGGACATTGCGTAGTTAACATAACTACGTCCAAGCTCTTCTTCAACTTCGATAATGGAAATGTGCGGTGTGTCTTCTGCCACGGGTTAATTCCAGACGTTTCAGGACTCCAAATTGGACTCCTTTGAGTTCAAATATAATACCTTTTTGACTCCCGATTTTGCTGGCTAACAAACCTAAGTTAGCAGCAACTTGCGAAGGCCGTCAGCTCTCTTTCCGTCGGCATGGTCTTCATTTTCGATCGACATCAAATTAATCGTTGCAAGAGCACGGTCCAATAGGTGTACATCGGTTGGATAACCTGCCAATCCGACTGTAGCGGCCCAACGAAGCGACCCAATAACCCGAAAGGAATCAAGAAGAGAAATCTTTGGGGAGGCATTCAGAAAGTGCAAGGCTTGTTTAGCTTTGTCTTCGAGAACAGTATCACCAAGTTCTCGTCTTGCCTTCCTTTCTCGTTCAATGAGATATTCACAGGTGCCGACAAACTTTGCTAGGGAGGCACTGGTGGTAGAGACCTGGGCATACGCACCAATAGGGCGGGATCCCTCACCATAAAGGCCCCTAATTGTGATTCCATCGTCCACAAGAGCCTGCAAGATTTCTGGAAGTTTATTATCGTAACCGAGAGCTACGAGGTGAAGCATCACAGAGTGTCGAGTTCCTCGTCCGGTATTGAAGAGGCTGCTAGCTAGATACCCAAAATCCTTTTTGAACGCAAAAGAAAGTGACTCGGATATTTCGTTAAGGAAAACAGAAAGTTGCCGAGACATCTTATCGGAACAAAATCCAACACCAAGTGCTTGGATTCTCAGATGATCTTCCTCGTTGATCATCACGCTAAGCGATTCATCCTTTGAAATTGTTACGGCCCGACCAGGCAATGTCCACGGATAGTTGGTCGAAATCAATCTCTTGGCGACGAGGTTTTCACGCTCTCGCAACGTCATGCTCTTGTAGACTTCTGTGCTTGGATCAACTTTTTGAATTGCCCTTATGATTTCCTGCATTATCTGCAGAAGCTCTGGTGTTGTACAAAGGTGCGGAAACTTGCAGTTGGCAAGATTTCGCATAGCCCTAGCCCGAGTAGAGATAGCAACATCACTCAAGGCGGCGGCGCTCGTCATCTTAAACTAAGCGTATGCAAGCTCAACAATCTTTTTTGCTGCTTCTTCGACGGTAGATGCTGCGATGATCTGAGATCCTTCAAGAATCTTGCGACCTTCTTCAACGGCCGTACCTTCGATCCGGGCAACAACTGGAATTTTTACATCCATTTGTGAGAATGCTTCGAGAACACCCTTTGCCACTTCATCGACGCGAGTGATTCCACCGAAGATATTGATCAAGAGTCCTTTTACGTTTTCATCCATTAAGATGAGTTCGACGCAGCTTTTAACTCGTTCGGCTTTTGCTCCTCCGCCTACATCCAGGAAGTTTGCCGGTTTGCCTCCAGCCGCGTGGACCTCGTCAAGCGATTGCATGGTGAGACCAGCACCATTAGCCATGATTCCAATTTCTCCACCGAGATTCACATAAGCGATTCCGCGTCTAATGGCTTCGGCTTCAATCGGATCATCGGCCGCATCAGAAGACGTTTCGTCGTACTCTGGATGTCGGAATAATGCGTTTTCATCGATCGAAACCTTGGCGTCTGCTGCGATAAGTTTTCCATCGGGGGTCATGGCAACAGGATTGATTTCAATCATATCGGCATCCTCTTCAATGTATGCCTTGACCAATTTCTTGATCATCTGAACCATTTGTCCAGCCGCTTCTTTTGGAATATTGGCTTGTTTGACGGCAGCTCGAATTTCGAAGTCAGTTACTCCCCAGGCTGGGTCTACTGTGAGTCGAACAATTGCTTCAGGATTTGTTTCGGCAACATGTTCAATCTCCATTCCACCTTCTTTTGAGATCATGATGATGTTCTTTTGAAGGTTCCGGTCAAGGAGGACGGACAGGTAATACTCTTGAGCGATGTCGATAGTTCTGCCGACCAAAATCTTTTCCACGACCATGCCCGCCGGATTTTGAATGCTAATCAGCTTTTTCCCGATGAGTTCCTTGGCAAATGTCGCTGCATCATCCGCATTGGTAAAAAGCTTGACTCCACCAGCCTTTCCTCGGCCACCCATTAATACTTGAGCTTTCACTACAACATTTCCGCCAAGCTTTTCGGCAATTGCCTTGGCACCCTCTGCTGTTGTGGTGACTTCTCCTTCGGGAACAGGGACACCATACTTTGCAAGCAGGTCTTTTGATTGGTACTCGTGAAGCTTCATGAAGCATTGAAAGGGTACCCAAATTACATGTCTATTGAAACGGGCAACCCCTCACAAATTGAGTTCATCAATTTTGCTCCGGCAAGCCTAAAGAAAAAACCTAAAGTGCCAACTTAGATATTGGAATGCACCCGGCAATTACAGTAGAAAGCCTGTTCGTACAGTATAAATCGAAAAAGGGAGAAATCGTTGATGCGGTTAAAGACCTATCGTTCCAGGTTCAGGAAGGCGAGATCGTGGGATTTCTTGGTCCTAACGGAGCTGGCAAATCATCAACTCTCAAAGTACTCATGGGCTTTGTTTCTGCTAAAGAAGGCAATGCGCAAATTTTTGGCCAGGAGGCGGGCACACCTGAATCACGGCAACAAATCGGATACTTACCCGAAGTTGCTATGTATTATCCGTTTTTGACCCCACTCGAAACCCTCACGATGTATGGAGAATTGCAAGGGCTGAAAGGACCTTGGTTGAAGAAGGAAATTATTGAACTCCTTGAAATGCTTGGCATTGCTCATGCAGCAAAAAAACTGAATCGAAGCATGAGCAAGGGAATGTTACAACGGGTCGGAATTGCACAAGCCCTTCTTGGCAGCCCTAAGCTACTCGTTCTCGACGAAGTGACTAGTGGGCTTGATCCTGTCGGTAGAAAGGAACTGAGAAGTCTCCTCAAGGATAGGCAAAACAACGGTGCTACCCTATTTTTCAGCAGTCATGAATTGGCCGAAGTTGACATGCTTTGCGATCGAATATTGCTCATCCACAAAGGTGAGTTCGTCGAAGAGAGGTTGGTTTCAAAGCTTAAAAGCGATCTTCAATCATACGCCTTGGTTTATTCAAGCGCAACGTCGATGGTTGGACTGAGCGAGAGCATTTCTCAATTTGATGGAGATAAGTTTGAAGCAAATTTTGATACAAAGGAACAAATGTTAGAAGCTATTAGTAGAGTCCACTCTAGTGGTGGAACGATCATTGATGTTGTTTCCAAAGAAGGTTCGTTGGAAAGCTACTTCGTCGACACGGTGGAGGCAGCAGCGTGAAATTCTCCGCATACAAGCCTTTGGCAAGATCGGTCGTTCTGGAATCTATTCGAAGGAAAGACTTGTGGGTTGTGGCCATCCTCGGATTTCTCATTATCCTCAGCGCAGGTGTTTTGGGCTTTTTTGGATTTGACGGACTTGAGATATTTGCGAAAGACTTGGCGGTGACGGTTCTCGGACTGTTTTCGACAATCATTGCTGTCCTCACTTCATGTCGATTGATTCCCGATGAGATCAAAAATCGAACTCTTTACCCGTTGTTGGCAAGGCCGATTACTCGGTTTGACCTACTGGTTGGTAAGTTAATTGGGGCGATCTTTGTTACTTGGGCTTCGTTCTTGATCCTTTGCGCTATGACGGCGTTCGCCCTTTCGCTGTTTCATGTCGATTTTACATTCGTCATGGCTCAGTATGTTTTCGTGAAAATGCTTGGCTTAGTTGTGGTTTGCACAGTGTCAATGACGCTCAGCATCTACTTAACTCCTAGCGCGGCTTCTACGATGTCCTTTATTTTGGCTTTCGGAACCCCGATGCTTGCGAGAGGACTAACCATGAGCGCCGCTTCCGTGGGTACAGTTGGAAAGCTAGGCTTTTCTGTTTTAAACGGCATGTTGCCTCAAGTTCAACTGTTTGATATTGGGGGAAGAACGGTCTATCCAAATTGGAGCGCAATACCTGGTTGGACCGTTGGATTCCTGATCTTTTACTGCGTCGTTTACTCTTTTGGTGCTTTGGCTTCCGGATGGATTAAGTTCAGAAACCAGGCGGTTTAGATAATGAGAAACTGGATCGTTGCTGTTTCTGTGTTTTCGGCTATCTCTATTGGTACTCAATCAGATTTAGTCAAACCAATCGTCAATCCTCCTCAGAAAATAGTCGGACTAGAAGCGCAGGACACGCACGCGGCAGCATCATTGCTTGGTCAGTTTCGAACCAGCCTTTCGTCTGTTCTGTTTTTGAGGGCAGACCTATATTTGCACGGTGGCGTTGAAATGCGCCCCCTAAGTAAGCCTGAGACCTCAGCAGGACGAACTGGCGTTGGAGGCGCAAAGACGGATACTGAAGAGATTCATGACGATTCCAAAATTGTAACTGTCATTCCGGCCGCACAAGACGATTTTCGGGGAATATTTGGCGATGTGGAAAGGGAAGTTGCAAGCTATCGCGATATGAAAGGTCATCACCACTTATCTCCAATCCAGACCCTTCCATTATTTCGAATCATGACCCTGCTTGATCCACAGTTTATTCAAGGCTGGACGACTGGTGGAAGGATTATTCTTTGGAATCGGAAAGATGAAAATATTACCAAGTCCATTGAGTTTTTGAGTCAAGGCTTGGCTCAAAATCCCGAAAGCATCGATATCTTATCAGAAGTTAGCTATTGCTATTTGCAGCCCTTTAACAGACACCGAAGATACTCGGACGCAATCCCTTTTTTAGTTAAGGCGAAGGGAATTGGTGCCGAAAACTGGTCAATTCTGTCAGAACAAGAAAAAGATGCTTTGCAACGATGTTATCGTTCATTGTCAATTTGCTATCGTGAAACTGGCAAGTATTCTGAAATGAGGTCAAATGCTCTAAAAGGACTTGAGCTATTCGGTAATGACGGATCGTTCAGAATTCACATCGAGCAAGCGAATAACCTAATCAAGGGGCAGAAG
>JANPAV010000067.1:0-2046 GCA_031430115.1 Armatimonadota bacterium
GCCCAATCAATCATCTTTTTGTGATCGTCCATCCAGCGTGATGAGTTCAGGATGCTGGTGATGAATTGGCTCCCTTCTCTGGATGCGCTACCCACGTAGGTATGTCCGGCAGGGTTGGTGAACCCCGTTTTTACTCCGTCAGCGGTTGGATCTTTCCAAAGGTATTTGTTTCGGCTGACCATCAAACGATCTTGGAAATTGATGCTACGGTCAATGACTTTCTTTTGGGTTCGGACAACGGCGCTGAAATCGGGTCGTTTCAGTGCTTCTCGGGCAATAAGGCAAAGATCAAAGGCAGAAATCTTGTGTTTCTTGTCGTTGAGGCCGTTTGGATTGTTGAAACTCGTGTTTTCGCATCCAATCTCTTTTGCCCGTTTATTCATCCTTGCGCTGAATCCGGCCACACTGCCATCCATTTGCACGGCAATGGCGTAGCATCCGTCGTTGGCACTGCGGAGCATCAGGGCGTAAGCCATGTTCTTTACCCGAACTCGCTCGCCCGGTTTGAGGTACATGCTTGATTCTTTTACTTTGGTGACATCGGCGGGAGCGGTGATGACATCGTCGGGCTTGTAGTTCTCCAGCATGAGCAAGCACGTCATGATTTTGGTTGTGCTTGCGGGATATCGCATCGTGTCCTTATCTCGCGACCAGAGGACCTTTTTCGTTTTTGAATCGATGATGCACGCTGCCTGGCTCATTGTTTCGCGAAGCGGATGCGGTGCCTCGGCGTAGCTGGGGGAAATCAGCTTGAACATCATAGGGATGACTAGGCTCATGGTTGCACTACCTCTTCTGTATCAGTTGTGGATGCCGTTAGTGATGGCAATGCATCAACTTCGAGCTGAGGCAGTTGAGTTAACCCATCGAGATTAAATTGATGAAGAAATTGTTGGGTTGTTCCGAATAGCATTGGTCGCCCGGGGGTGGCTTTTCGTCCGACTTCGCAGATGAGATTTCGCTCCTGAAGGATGCGAATGCCATAGTCACTTTGTACTCCGCGGATCACTTCAATCTCGGCGGTGGTGATTGGTTGTTTGTAGGCGACAATCGCGAGAACTTCCATGATGCTTCTACTGAGGCGCTGCTTTTGGGGCTTCATGTAAAGACCCACTAGTTCAGCGTATTCGGCTTTGGTAGCCAGTTGGTAACCGCCAGCTATCTTTACACATTTTAGCGCACCAACTTTGTCGAGTCGCTCGGTAAGGACTTCGATTCCTTGCTCAACTTGCCCTTCGGCGACGTCAAGCGTTCTTGCCAAGTCATTGAGTTTTGCCGGCGCTTCACTCACAAAGAGGAGTGCTTCCAATTGATCAGCTAAGGTCATTTTTTGGCGAAGAGAACCTCCTCGCCTTCTAGTTTAACCGTTGCTTGCCTTAATCGTATGAGTTCTAGCAGCGAGAGGAAGTAATAGACTGCATCATTTCTTGTGTACGAACCAATGAAAAGCGCCGTAATCGGGCGGAATTCTTTGGTTAGACACAGGAGTACGACCCGCATTTGTTCGACTAGTGATTTGCGCGGTTTACCGAGAACATCAACTTCGTCTGGCTCGGCTTTGCGAATGAGGCTTTCGAATGCGCGCGCCAAGTCTCCTACCGTGACTTCGCCGACCGAATAGGGGATTTCATACGTGCTGGCGTCTGGGCCAGACGTGCGGAAGAACAGTTTTGATCGCTCCTCGTGTCCGCCAAGCAGCATCTGGATCACATCGGAATATGCGTAAGCGGTTGGATCGGCGAGTGCGGATGGCTCTTCGAATTCGGGCTCTTCTTCCTCAACGGGGAGCAGTTGCCATGCCTTCCTTTCGAGCAGATAGGCGAGAACGGTGAGCGCGGCGGCGGCTTCGTCAAGGTTGGTTTCGGGAGAATCCATCAGGTATACGAGATACGCCTTCAAAATTGGTACGAGGGGGACCTCCATGAGGTCTACTTTTCGGTCACGGACGCATCGGAAAAGGGCGGCTAGGGTGCCTTCGAATGCGGGTGTCTGGACGAGGATTGGTGGTGGTGCGACGACTCCGATGGGAGTAATTTCGGTTGACAC
>JANPAV010000068.1:0-1634 GCA_031430115.1 Armatimonadota bacterium
GTTGAAGGCGACTCCGCAGGTGGGTCGGCTAAGGGAGCTCGAGATCGACGAACCCAGGCGATTCTTCCCCTCCGAGGAAAGATTCTCAACGTTGAACGAGCAAGAATCGATAAAGCCCTCGATAACGTTGAAATCAAGGCCATGATCTCTGCTCTTGGTGCAGGAATTGATCTCACTCTTGGGCGAAAGCAAATTGAAGATGATCAACCTGATCTTGAATTCAATGGTGAGCAAGCTCCGAAGAAGCGAGAAAAGGACTCGAAGGAACGAGAAGTTGAGTTTGATCTTTCAAAGCTTCGATACCACAAAGTCGTCATCATGACCGATGCCGACGTTGATGGTGAGCACATCCGAACCCTGTTGCTCACCTTCTTCTATCGATACATGAAGCCATTGATCACTGAAGGTTATGTCTACTTGGCTCAGCCTCCACTCTTCGTCGTCAAGGCCGGTGCCAACGAGCGATTTTATGCGATGACCGAGCAAGAGCGAGACGACATCATTAAGAATCTTAAAAAGAAGAACTACTCGGTGACTCGATTTAAGGGACTGGGCGAAATGAACGCCGAGGATCTGGAAGAAACGACGATGGCCGTTGATAAGCGACGCCTAGTTCGAGTCAACTATAATCCAGAGTACGAAATGGAAGTCGAGCAGATGTTCTCCCGATTGATGGGCGACAAGGTCGAGCCAAGACGAGATTTCATTGAGAAACACGCTCGAGAAGCCGGCAACTTAGACTGGCACTATTAAGCTAGTCCCGTTTGGAGTGCGCCGATTTATCGGCGCTTTGTCCTGCGAGACTTATCTCGCTGCATTTCTCAGCGGTCCTCACCAGTGGGGACTGCTTTAATTTTCTAAGAACGGATTCAACCCAACAAACGCAGCTTCCAACAACTCGGCGGTGTGCAAAACGTTCGCTGACTTTTGCTCACGGCAGCCCTGCGCGATCCATGCATGACAACCCGGGTTACCGGTTGCCACTACATCTGCCAATGTCTCCTTGATGTGACCTACTTTTCGATCCAAAAGACGTCTTGCCATATCGGGTTGAAGGACGTTATAGACTCCGGCGCTGCCGCAACACATCATTGACTCTTGGAGTTCGACGTATTTTGAATTCGGGATGGCTTGAATCAGTTCGCGGGGTGGACTCGTGATTTTCTGGCCGTGCGAGAGGTGGCAGGCGTCATGGTACGAAACCGCCGCTCCACCAAGACCTGGCGCCTTTACTAGTTCGTCAAGCAAGCCGTGTTTGATAAGGAATTCAGAAAGATCAAATGTACGATTGGCAACATTAGCGCACTCAGGACCAACCATGTCGGCATACTCCTTCATCGTGCTGCCGCAACCGGCTGAGTTCACGACGATTGGGATATTGCCTTCAAACGCCCTGGCGAGCTCGGTTCCGAGCTTCCTTGCGGTCGTGAGGTCTCCGTTGTGAGCATGGAGCGCACCGCAGCAACCCTGATTGACATCGCGAATGACATAGCCAATTCGTCGTAACAGTCGCCTGGTACATTCATGAACCCGCGGATATAGAACTTGCATTGCGCAGCCGGTGAGCATGAACACTTCGCCTCGAACCGCGACATCGGTAGAGAAGGTTGGCAATGGCTGGTTTGCCTGTGCGG